>CAYRGS010000063.1:3414-21272 GCA_964423875.1 uncultured bacterium | reverse complement strand
CCCGGGTGGACCTTTCCCCCCAGATGGTGTGCCATGAACTGGAGGCCGTAGCAGATCCCCAGGACGGGCAGGCCCAGGTCCAGGACGGCCGGGGGGCACGGGGGGGCGTTGTTCTCGTACACGCTGAAGGGGCCGCCGCTCAGGATCAGTCCCCGTGGCTCGAATTTTTCTATCTCCCCGAGGGCGGCCGTACAGGGGAGAATCTCACAGTAGACGCGGTGCTCCCGCACCCGCCGGGCGATGAGCTGGGTGTACTGCGAGCCGAAGTCGAGGATGAGGACACGGGAGGTCATCCGGCCGCCCCTTCCTCTTCCGCCCGGACCCGCTCCCACTCCCGGATGTGCCGGCCGAAGGGGAACTCATGGCCGTACATGTGGATGTTGAAGCCGAAGTAACCCGCCGCGACGATGCCAATGATCGACCGGGAGAACACCGTCCCCCCCTCGGGAAAAATCAGCGGAGGCAGCCCAATGGCCACAAATCCCAGGGCGGTGTAGACGATGGCGTAGTTGTACCGGTAGATGCTCACGCGGAACGGCTCGAACTTCCCCATCCGGGTGTGGTAGTGCAGGACGGGATAGTTCTTCTCGTGATAGACGACGATGTAGGCCGCGATCATGCAGGCGTACCGGCTGAACCGGAGCTGGCTCAGGCTGAACGTCCCGAGGATCAAGAGGAGCAGGGTGGATTTGTACTCCCAGGGCAAGGTGGGGGCCCCCTGTATCAGGAAGCCCATGACAGCGCCGAACACCGTCAGGGCGAACGTCATCATTGTCACCCGCTGGCCGTTGAGGTGCGCGAAAGCCGACCGAAGCGACTTGTACTCCTCGACCTCCCGATACTCGCGGAAGATCCGGTCGATGTCCAAAGACTCGGGATTCAGTGTCATCATTCCCCGCCCACTTCGTGATAGAGGCGTCCCACGCCCTCGTCGAAGAGGATCTCGTACCGCTCGTGGAAAGCGTCCGGGACCGATTTCCACCGCCGGTCGTAGCGCACCTCGGCCCGTGTCTCCGACTCGGTCATCCCTTTCCCGACGCACCCGCGCACCCGGTCCATCAACTCGATGATGTCCATCCGCAGGGGCGGAACGGCGCCCTTGTCGCAAAGCTCTCCGTGGCCCGGAACGATGGCCGCCACGTCCATCCCTTCGATGAAGTCCAGGCACGCCAGCCAGTCCCGCCCGACGCCCGAGTGGAGCAGGGGCGGCCAGTCCACGACCACGTTGTCGCCGGGCAGGAGGGTCCCGGCGTCGGGGACGTATACGAGGGTCTGTCCCCCGGTGTGCCCCGGCTTGTGGATGAGGCGGATCTCACGGCCCCCCGGGCTCAGGGTCATTCCCTCGTCGTACGTTACGTCCTGGAGGGTGACCTCGTATCCCTCCAGGAGGGGCAGGCCCTCCGGGTCCATCTTCTCCATCCGGCCCCACCAGAAATCGAGCGTCCCGACGCCCTCGGAAGTGTCCCGCCGGGTGAGGGCGTGGGAGACCTTGAGGGCGTCGCGGAAGAACCAGTTGCCGCCGGCGTGGTCGCCGTGGTGCTCGGTGTTGATGAGGAACTTGACCTCCCCCCCCTCCCCCCCCAGCGCCGACACCGCTTCCTTCCACGCCACCGCGTGGCTGGGGCACATGGGCGGGTCGATCAGGACCAGGCCCTCGTCCGTGACGATGCAGCTGTTGTTGCAGCCCCGGTAGCCGGTCTCCGCCCAGACGCCGGGCGCGATTTCCTTCATCGGGCGCGCTCCTGAAATGGGGGCGGCCCCCCGGCCGCTGAGAGGGCTTCCCGCAGCGCGTCGACGAAGGCCAGGCCCCGGCGGGTGAGGCGCCCCCCGGCCCACGTATCGACCGACAGGGGGGCGACGAGCTGGGTGCGCAGCCCCCACGTAACCTCGATCTGAACGCCCGCGTCGCGCGGGAGGTTGACGACGTTCTTCCGGTGGAGGCCCATCAGCCTCGGTGCGAACCGGACGGGGATGCCCCGCCGGATGAGGGTGTCCATGACCATCTTCCGCAGGGGCATGTTCCGGCCCCCCGGGAAGACCCAGGGCGGGGCGCCGTCGTGTCCGTGGATGGAGAGCGCGACGCGCGCGCGCCTAGCCAGGGCCACGCACCGCTCCTCGTCGAACCGATGGCTCGTCACGTGATGCAGCTTCCTTTTCTCGGGGACCAAGGACCGGAAGGCGTAGAAGCTAAACGCTTCGCCAGCCACGGCCCGGGCCAGGGCGTCCGTCCCCGGCTCGATGGCCCCGCCGTGCACGGCCAGGACGACCACGGGCGAGTTCCGCTCGATGGTCTCAATCTCGTAGTCCACACCTTCCCACTCCCCTTCCAGGAGAGCCGTCATCGTCGGGTAGCTCCAAATCGCCTTGCCCTCGCTCATGTGTCCGTTCCGATCGCCTTCGCCACCGCCGCAGCGCAGAGATTTCAGCCCCCGCTTTCGTCATGGAGCCCTGGAGCGGACGGGCGTTGGCAAACGCCCCCCCGCCGCCATTTCGACCCTTCTCCCGCAACTCGGGCAGGGTCCGGCACTCGCAGTACCCCCCGCGCCGCCCCCCCCCCCTCCTGCGCCGGGGCGATGGCGAGGCGGGCTTCAGTGACGGTGTCCATGGCGGCGGAGAGCAGCGGAATGTTCATCGTCAGGTCCTGAGTGAGGCGCATCGTGAGGTTCACGTCTCGGGGCAAGACGGAGGATCGGCCGGGCAGGAGCATCATGTTGTCGAACGTCAGTATCTCGGGGATCGTTCCGTCATTCGTCATAAGAGGTCCCTCTTCCCCCCCCTCAATAGTTCAGGACCAACAACTCGTTGATCTCCCCCCGGCCGTCGGCCTTGGAGTTGATCGCCCGTCGGGCCCGGACGGTTTCCAGGCGGAATCCTTTGTAAAGCCCCCGGGTGAACCCGCAGTCGCTGTTGCTGAGCATCAGCTTGCAGCCCTTGCGGTCGAGCGCCCGGTACACCTCGGCTAGCCGCTTCTGGTCCGATTCCTTAAAGTCCCCCGCCGTGTAGCTCGTGAAGCTGGAAGTCTTGGAGAGGGGGTGATAGGGCGGGTCGAAGTAGATGAAATCCCCTTGCCTCGCGAGACCAACGAGCTCCGCAAAGTGTCGGACCTGAAGGTCCACGCTTTGCAAGGTCTGACTGACGCGCCGGAGATTCTCGGCGTCGAAGATGCGGGGGTTCTTGTAGCTGCCCATCGGGACGTTGAACTCGCCGCGGGAGTTCACCCGATACAGGCCGTTGAAACAGGTCTTGTTAAGGTAGATGAGCCGGGCGGCGCGCGCCGGGGGAGAGAGGGCGGCCGGATTCAGCGACCGAACTCTGTAGTAATGGTCCTCTCCGTGACTTCGACGGTGTTCTTCAAGTCCGATCAAGAGATCCTCCACATCGACCCGGACCGCCCGGTAGGCGTTCATCAGCTCCTCGCTGGAGTCGGACAACACGACATCGGCGGGGTTGAATCGCTCCATCACGTAAAAGAACACCGCGCCGCTCCCCAAAAAGGGCTCACTGTAACCGTCGACCTTGAGGGGGAAAAACCGCTCGAACTGCCCCAAGAGTCGGGCCTTGCCTCCCGCCCATTTCAGGAACGGTCTGAGTGAACAGGTTCCTTCCTGAGGGTTTCCGTCCATTCGATTCGGGTGGATGGCCGAAGGGCTCATCGATCAGTCGCCTCACCTTCTCAGAAACCGCCGCTCGACTTCTTCTTTGGGAAGGACCAGTGTGATCGGCCTTCCGTGCGGGCAAGTGAAGAGGATGTCCAGCTCTAGGCACTCGCTCACCAGGTGCTCGATCTCCTCGTTCGACATCCGGTGGTGCGCCTTGACCGCCCCCCGGCAGGCCATCCGGTCGATGAGGCTGGCGGCCAGGTCGGAGAAGGTCTTCTTTCGCGGGCCGGCCCCCGCCGTGGCCTCGCCGGCCAGTGCCTCGAGAACCGCCCGCGCCAGGACCGACGGGTCCACGTGGGCGAGGAGGGCCGGGACTTCCCGGACGATGAACGTTGTGGGGCCGAAAGGCTCGATCCGAAGCCCCAGCCGGTCTAGGTCGTCCAGGCGCTCGCTCACCCAGGGCGCCTCGGCGGCCGAGACCTCCACGTTCGCGGGAATCAAAAGGGCCTGGCGCTCCACCCGCCCGGCGTCCGCCTTCTCCGTCAGCCGCGCGAAAAGGACCCGCTCGTGGGCCGTGTGCTGATCCATGACGAGCAGGCCGCAGGGGTGCTCCAGGAGGACGAACGTCCCGTAAAGCTGGCCGATGACCCGGACGTTGGAAAGTAGGTGCTTGGGCGCGGCGGTGTCCAGGAGGGGGAGGGGGGAGGGGGGGGGGGAGTCCATCCCGGGGGAAAGATCGGGGAAGGCCTCGGCGGCCGGCCGGGCCGAATGCGCAGCCGGCGCCCCGGGGCCCCCCCCCGGGCCCCGCCCCCGGCCGCCCCACCCCCCCCCCCCCCCCCCAGCTCGCCGGCCGCCGGAGAAGCCGAACTTCCAGCTCGCCGGTCGCGCGCTTCCCCCGGAATCCGGCCGGTCGCCGGGCCGCCTCAGGGGATAGACCTTCGCAACCGACGGGCGTCCCGCGCCGCCGGGTCCGGGGAATTCCGTTTCCCCCGCGGCGGGGGAGGCATGGATGTCCCCGACGACGCCGGAGGCTGTGACCAACCCTTCCCCCAACGCCCGGCGGACGGCCGAGAACACCCGCCTGCCGTCGCGGAAGCGGACTTCGGCCTTCGCCGGGTGGACGTTCACGTCCAGGTCCGCCGGGTCCATCGTCACGTACAGGAACAGGAGCGGATGCCGACCCGAGGGGATCAGCCCCCGGTAAACGTCGTACACCGCGCCCACGACCGTCTGGTCCCGGACCGTGCGGTCGTTGATGACGACATGCTGGCATGACCGCCCGGCGCGGGTGACCGAGGGCAGGGAGGCGAACCCCTCGACACGCACGGGACGCGCCTCCGTCGGACACTTCAGAAGGGGAAGAGGGGGGAGGGTGGGAAGGGAAAACAACCCCTCCGCCTCCCGGGCGGGAAGGAGCGCCCTTACCCGGCCCTCGCGATCCGTGGGCGGAAGGTCCAGGAGGACCTTCTTCCCGGTCTTCAGGTGGAAGCCGACTTCGGGGAAGGCCAGGGCGGCGTTCGACGCGGCCTCGACGGTGCGCGAAAGCTCTGTGCGCTCGCTTTTCAGGAATTTGAGCCGGGCCGGGGTGTTGAAGAAGAGGTCCCGGACTTCGACGGCCGTCCCGGGGGGCGCCGGGGCCTCGCGGACCTCGACCTCGGCCCCGCCCTCGACGACGACCTTCGTCCCCGTCTCTCCCCCCCCCCCGTGTTCCTTCGCGCTTGAGCGGCGCCGGGTGACGAGGGTCGTCCGGGAGACCGAGGCGATGCTCGGCAGTGCCTCCCCCCGGAAGCCGAGGGTGGCCAGGGCCGCCAGGTCTTCCGCCCGGTGGACCTTGCTCGTGGCGTGGCGTTGGAAGGCCAGCCGGGCGTCATCGGGGCGGATTCCCGCGCCGTCGTCGGCGACGAGGATACGCTTCATTCCGCCGCCGGAAACTTCGATCTCGATTCGGCGGGCCCCCGCGTCTAGGGCGTTTTCGATCAACTCCTTGACGACCGACGCCGGGCGCTCTACAACCTCGCCCGCGGCGATCTGGTTCGCGAGCGGCGGGGGCATGACCTGGATTCGCGGCTCCATTGGGATCCTTTCCGGGAGACCGGGTGCAAGCCGATTGATGAATATATCGTCTAGAATGTCCCGAACAATACCAGGACCCGAAACCCCGAGTCAAGGGGTAAATACAACATATTGTGGTTTTTTTCTAAAAATATACAAAATGTCGTAGACTACGTGTTTTCACTTGCGGCTCCGAAAGTAGCCGGTATAATGCGAATGTCTTCGAATACACTGAAATAAGCCCTTGGGTCACGAAAGGAAACCGAAAAATGTCCCGGCCCCGCCCTTTTGAAGATCTGGTTCGGATCATGGACGACCTTCGGGCGGAAGGGGGATGTCCCTGGGATCGGGAGCAGACGCACGAAACCCTCAGACCGTACCTCATTGAAGAGACCCACGAGGTCATCGAGGCCATCGAGACGGGCTCCGACGCGGATCTCGCCGAGGAGCTCGGGGACCTCCTCCTTCAGGTGGTCTTCCACGCGCGGATCGCCGAGGAGGAGGGGCGGTTCACGATCCAGGATGTCGTCGGCAGGATCCATGAGAAGCTTGTCCGGCGGCACCCCCACGTCTTCGGCGACGTTCGGGCCGACACCCCGGAGAAGGTCCTCCGGAACTGGGAGGCCATCAAGCTGCGGGAGCGGGCCGGGGAGAACGGAGAAGAGGAGAATTCCCCCCTCCCCTCGGTTCTGGACGGCGTCCCCGCCTCCCTGCCGGCCCTCCTCAAGGCCCAGCGGGTTCAGACCAAGGCTGGCCGCGTCGGCTTCGATTGGAAGAGCCCCGAGGGCCCGCTCGGGAAGGTCCGGGAGGAGATTGAAGAGGTCGAAGGGGCCATCCGCGGAGGGGGGGGAGAAACCGAGGGGGTCGAGCGGGAGATTGGGGACCTCCTGTTCGCCCTCGTCAATGTCGCCCGCCACCTCAAGGTGGACGCGGAGGGGGCCCTGCGGGTGTGCGTCGACCGGTTCATGGGACGCTTCCGGTACATCGAAGGGCGTCTCGCCGAACGCGGCCTCACCACCCGGGAGGCCGACGCCGCCGTGCTGGACGCCCTGTGGGAAGAGGCCAAAGGGAAGGAGTGACCGCCATCGCCGTTCCGCCCGTCCTCTTCGCCCTGGCCTCCATGGCCATCCAGTCTCTCGCCGACTGCGTTTACAAGCGCGCCCAGGTCAAGGGGACGGTCCCCGAGACGTTCCTGGTCTATCAGTCCTACAGCTTCGGCGTGACGGCCTTCGCCCTCGTCCTGGCGCTGGGGGTATTCCGGGCCGATCTCACGGCGTGGAAGTACGGCCCGGCCTGCGGGCTGTTCGGGTTCGCGGCGTACTATTTTTTCCTGCGGAGCCTCAAAGGGGGGCAAGTTAGCGTCAACACGATGGTCTTCCGCCTCAGCTTCATTCTGACGGCCGGGCTGGCCGTTGTCTTCCTGGCCGAGCCGGTGGCCGGCCGCAAGCTGGCGGGCTTGGCGGCGGCGGTTCTGGCGGTGGCGTCGTTGACCGTGACCCCCGGACGTGGGTGGAGCCGGCGGCCGGGCGCCGAAATCGGGACGGAATCGGCGGGCGGGGCCACCTCTGCCGGAAAGGGCCGCGGCTTGGGGTTCGCCGTGGCGGCGCTGCTCTGCCTGGGGACGCTCTCGTTCATCTACAAGCTGGCCGCGCGGGAGGGCGTTCCGGCGCCGTCGCTGATCTTCATCCAGTTCGCGTTCTTTTCACCGACCGCGATGGTCTACGCGGCCCTGCGCCGCCGTTTCGTCTGGCACCCCGTCTCGGTGGGGCACGGCCTCGCGGCGGGTGTCCTCCTGTCCCTGTCACTCATCCTGCTGGTGTCGGCCCTGGCGCGTGGCGAAGCGGGGACGATGGTCCCCGTCAGCCAGATGAGCTTCATCCTGACGGCGGTCCTCGCTGTCCCTTGGTTCGGCGAGGCCTGGACAGCCCGGAAGACTGCAGCCGCTGTTTTGGCGGCGGCGGCGGTCTTCCTCCTTTCGGGTTAGTCTGGATTTCTCACCGACTATTCCTCGCAAGTGGTGGCGAGTCGATGTCCAATAGCGGTTCCGCCCATTTACGAACGCGGTGTAGCGCGGGAGATCATGTCCAAGGAGGCCGCGCACCGAGATCCGAAGTAAGCGTGCTCGGTGGCCTGCAGGTATGAGGAGACGGTTTCGCGCGACGTCACTGTGAGCCTTTTTTCGCCGCTGGACCTGTTGTGCCCCCCCGGGCGACCCGGGTTCCGCTTGCCGAGAGGTTTTCCCGGCCGTCCATGGGGTTATAGGGGTAGGGCCGATGGAGAGATTGGGTCTATTCCCAGACCTGGCCCGCCATGTCCAGGACGCCGTATGGGCTCGCCCCCCTGGGATATTGCCCGACGGGAACCGTTTCGCTGCGAAAACCTCCGATAAAGGCCAAGTCCGGCCCGGGCCAGCCGTTGCCCCAGGGATAGAGCCGTCCATCCGTCCCCCGCGCGGTCTTCTCCCATTCCGCTTCGCTCGGCAGGTGCTTCTTTCGCCATTTGCAATACGCCACCGCGCCGTTCCAGCTGACCTCGCCGGCCGGATGGTTCTCGAATCCCTTGTCCGGGAAAAAACGCCGCCGCGCTCGTGGATGCGGTTATCGCCGTCCAGGACGTCTAGGTACATCTCACCCTTGGGCCCGGTTGGGCCGCTCGCTTGCACAAATCGCGCGAAGTCGGTCGCGGTCACCAGGTTCCTGTCAATGTAGAAGGTGGGCAGGGACACCCGGTGGGCGGGGCTTTCGCCCGCAGGGCCCCCATCGAGCCCCATGATGAAAGGGCCGCCGGGAATGAGGACCATCCCGGTAAAATGTCCGCCCTGTTGGGATGAGGCCGTCCGCGGCCAGAGGGCGTAGCCGAAAGCCGTAACGCAAACCGAGAGGAGGATCGCGGCGAAGGGAATATTCTCCGGGAGGAACTCCCGTCTCCTTTCTCTGAACGGCCGGCTCATCTCTCTTGTCCACCAGACGCGGGGCAGGGACTCCTGCCCCGACGGTCTTCATCATAAGGAAGCGGGTTCTCGCCGGTCAACAGCCCCGGGCGCTCAGTGAGCCCCAGTTTTCATCGGCCGTTCGGCGCCGCCAATCGTGAGAACAGGTGCTGCCGAACGTCCACCTCGAGCCGTCGCCGTCCCCAACTTGCGGCCCAGGCCCACTCCCCGTAAAAGACGCAGGATCGCCTCCCGCTTGCGCTTGGAGGAGAATCAAACCCGCTCCGTACGATGCCCTGGGGCTTTCCGCTCGCACTACGGGCCCCCTCCGCCAAAGCCCTTCCTGTGTGCGTTTGTTCATCGGAACGCTCCTTTCTCCATACATCATGGATCAATCGAGTGTCCAACGAAACGCTAGGGCGGGGGATGATGATCAAATGGATAATAAACATTTTTCAAGCTTTATCATTTAATTTTTACGGCTGAAAAGCAGAGGGAAATGCCGCTCAAGGCGCCTGTTGACAAATTCGATATTTTTAGGCTAGTTTTGACAATTGATCGGGAAAGGCTAGTGACTTCGGCGGCTTCTGATTGAGCAAGATGAAGCGTTCCGTGGGCGGCTTTCATTTTCAAAAGGAGGATTTGGAATGAGAAATGTTCGACGAACCGCACATATGTTGATACTCATTTTGATCCTTGCGGCCATGGTTTGGGCCGTCCCTCGGGCCCTTGCTCAAAAGCAGACGACCTTTTGCGCCAGTTGGGTCATCAACGCGGAGCGGGCGATGCATATTCTCTCCGTGAAGAAGGGGTACTTCAAGGCCGAAGGGCTTGAAGTCAAATACGTTCGCGGCTATGGGTCGGGAGACGCGTTCAAGCGTGTGGGGGCTGGGTCCTGCGATATCGCGGAAACGGCGGGAGGCGCTGTTGTCCTGGGCCGGGCCAAGGGAATCCCGGCCAAGCTCGTGGCCATGCAGTCCCATAAGTTCGAAGAGACCCTATTCTTCTTCGCCGGGTCCGGGATCAACTCTCCCAAGGATCTGGAAGGCAAGCGGGTGACGGGAGGCCCGAAGGCCGCCTCGAACACGTTGATGTTCCCCCTTTTCGCCAAGGCGAACAACATCGACCTTTCAAAGGTGGGGATTATTTACATGTCCCCGGGCGCCAAGGCCGCCAGCCTGGCCGCCGGCAAGGTGGATGCATTGGCGAGCTACCATCGGTCTCGGCCGAGACTTGACAAGGCCTCCAAGCAGGTCGGGAAAGATATTAAGATGATGGTCTATGCGGACTACGGCGTGGACCTCTATTCCGGGGGGATTACCGCATCGGACGCGACCATCGCCAACAAGGGCGAATTTGTTATTGGTTTCCTGAGAGGCCTTTTCCGCGGTATGGCGGAGTCTTTGAAGGATCCTGAAGGAACAATCGACCTGTTCATGAACGAACACGGTGGGTCCCGGGCGTTCAGCATCCGAACCCTCAAGCTCGTCCAGGATTTTTGGTTCGACCGCTACTATAAAAAAGAAGGCCTGGGCCATGTCAATGAGAAAAAAATGGCGGATACGATTCGCCTCACGCTTGGGGCCCGAGGTGTCAAGGGGAGCCTCAGCCCGGGGGACGTCATGGACAACCGGTTCATCGACCAGGTTCCACGAAAGTGGCGGTTCCCGAAATCATAAAGGAGGGCCAGAAGCCGGCTTGGATTTAAAAGAGACAGGCGACAACGCTCTTCGCGAGATGTAGCACGCAAAGAAGCCCTGTCTCTCCAGATGACGCCAAGACCCTCTATTCAGGGGTCCGCACTGCTTTGGGTCCCGTGTGAGGAGGGAAGGGGCGGTTCTCGGCCGAAAACGCACACAGACCGTTATGAGGGACGAAAATCATAGGCCATTCTGGAGTTGCGCCATCGGCCGGACACCCAAAGTCAGTTCATTCGTTCGCACCCCGCCGGCGGCGATGGATTCGATGATTGTCAGTCGGCGTGGGTTCGTCGGGGGATCGCGGGTGATTTCAGGTTCGGTTGTTTTCCGCCTTCACCGCGGAGATTGATCGACGCGGAAAGCTACGCATGGAAGAAGGAAAAAAGGGACCTCGCATCCCGCCCTCCTCGGCCGCTCTCCTTGTCGTAGACATGCAAAACGGGTTTCTTCACCCGGAAGGCGCCCTGGGACGGGACGGGGCGCCCGTCGAGCCGATGTGGGAAATCGTGCCGCGGGTCGCGGATCTTCACCGCCTCTGCCGGCAAATGGGCATTCCGGACATCTGGTCCATCCAGGAGACGCTCGCGGAAGACAAGGCCAGAGCGGCCCGCCGCATTCCCGCCCATACGGAAAAACGGAGCGTCATCCCGTGTTTGAAGGACACTTGGGATGCGGAGATCGTGGCGGACCTGAAACCACTCATCGATGAAAAGAGCACGATCCTGCGAAAGAATAGATTCAGCTGCTTCTATAACACGAACCTTGAATATCTCTTGCGCGCCTTTGGGGCCACGACCCTTATCCTCACTGGCGTAACAACCCAGGCCTGCGTCGAGACAACCGCGCGGGAGGCCTACTTGAGGGAATTGGATGTCTTGGTGGTTGAAGATTGCGTGGCCAGCCAATCGGAGGCATTCCACCGGGCGTCTCTTCAGGTGATGAACCGGTACTTCGGCCTGGTGATTCCCTTGCGCGAACTCTCGGGCATACTCACTCCCTGATCTGGAAGCTCGACTTGGCCAATCCTCGAAAGCGTGAAGCGCAACCGGAGCGGCCGGCCTCTTCCGGCTCGCACCCCGCGGCGGAGGGCCGGAACCCTGAAGGCGCCCGGCAGACCCCGCGAGCCATCCTTGGGGTGGATTCGGGGGGGACTTTCACGGACTGTGTCTTTATCGACGAAAGCGGCCTGATTTCTCACGACAAGGCGTTCTCGAACCCCCGGGACCTGGAGGGGAGCGTCCTTTCGGCCATTGGAAACGTTGCGGCCCGCTCAGGAAAAGACCTCTCGCACCTTTTGGGCGAGGCGCGTCTCCTGGGGCATGGGACAACGGTGGGAATTAACGCTTACTACACGGGTCGGGGCGCAAAGGTCGGTCTCATCACCACCAAGGGGCACGAGGACGCCATCCTTATCGGGCGCGTGTATCAAAAGGTGACCGGTCTCATCGAGAAAGAGATCACCGTCGCCCACCGGCTCCGCAAGCCGAAACCGCTTGTTCCGAAACCCCTCATTAAAGGGGTGACCGAGCGAGTCGACTTTCGCGGAGAAGCCATCGTCCCCCTCTGTCTCCCGGAGGTGGCTCAAGCGATCCGGGAGCTTCAGGAGGAAGGCGTCGAAGCGATTGCCGTTTCTTTTCTCTGGTCTTTCAAGAACCCCTCCCACGAACGCCATGTCCGGTCCTTGATCGAAGAAGCGGCCCCCGATGTTTTTGTGACTTTGTCGAGCGAGCTTGCCCCGGTCATCAACGAGTACGAGCGCACCATCACAACCGTCCTGAACGCATACCTCGGCCCCGTCCTCTCTCGATACCTGGGCGCCCTTGAAGGAAAGCTGCAACAGGAGTCCTTCCGCGGCTCGTTCCTCGTCATGCAATCCACGGGGGGCGCTCTCCCGGCGGTGGAGGCCCAGGAAGTCGCGGTCCAGGTCTTGAACTCCGGACCCATTGGAGGGGTTTTGGGTGCCCTGGCCTTAAGCCGGGTCAAGGGGTGGGAAAATTTGATTGCTACCGACGTCGGCGGGACGAGCTTCGACGTGAGCCTCGTGGTCGATGGGGAGTCCCTTCCCGCGGCCACGCCCATCTTCGACCGTTACCACCTGGCGTTGCCATTGACGGACATCTCCTCAATCGGGGCGGGCGGGGGGAGCATCGCCCGCGTGGAAGAGGGCGCCCGCCTCCTTCAGGTCGGACCCGACAGCGCCGGGGCCTATCCAGGTCCCGTTTGTTACAGGCGTGAAGGCACGGAGCCCACAGTTACGGACGCGGACGTCGTCTTGGGACGGATCAATCCGGAGAATTTCTTCGGCGGGAGACATCGCATTGATGTGGATGCCGCCAAGTCGGCGATCGAAGAGAAGGTGGCGAAGCCCCTGGGCATGGAGGTCCATGACGCCGCACAAGCCATCTTGGATGTTATCGATGCCCGGATGGCGGACCTGGTCCGGAAGGTGACGATCGAAAGAGGTCACGACCCGAGAGACTTCGTCCTCTTGGCTTACGGGGGAAGCGGGCCGACCCATGTGGGCGCCTACGGGAGAGACCTTGGCTCGCCCCTTGCCGTGATATCCCCCTATTCCTCAGTTTTCTCCGCCTTCGGCATCGCCTCAGCCGACATCCTGCGCACTTACGTTCAGTCGGACCCCAAGTTGATGCCTTGCGCCGCGGCGGAGGTGAACGCCATTTTCAAAGCCTCGGAGGAAAGGGCCCTTCGGGAGTTCCAGGGGATGGGCCTTGATTCCGATGCCGTTTCACTTTTCCGCAGTGCCGCGATGAAGTTCCGGCGTCAGGTCCACGAACTCCAAGTGCCCGTCCCGGGCGGGGAGCTCCGGGATGGGGACATCTCCGAAATCCAGGCGCGCTTCAGCGATCTTTATGAGCGAACTTACGGAGAGGGGACATCCTACGAGGAGGCGGGAGTCGAAGTGAACACGTTCCGGGTGACCGTGATCGGCCATCTGCCGAAACCCTCTCCCAAACCGCTCCCCCTGAAAGGTCTGGAGGCTCAAGGGGCCCTCGATGGGGACCGCAAGGTCTACTTCAACGGGACGCAGCGCTTTTTGGATACGCCGGTCTATCGTGCCGGCCGGCTCGAACCGGGAAACGAAATACAAGGCCCCGCCATCGTGGAGGATGCGACCTTGAGTCTTCCGGTTCATCCCGGGCAACGGATTCGCGTGGACGAGTACAGAAATTTTCTTTTGACTTTCTAAGGCCGGAGGCCCCCATGTTCCAAACCCGTGTAGACCCCGTCACCTTTGAGGTTCTTCGACACCGGCTTTGGAGCATCAACAATGAAGCGGCCATCACGTTGAAGCGGGTCTCCGGGTCCCCCGTGGCGACCGAGATCCAGGATTTCAATACGTCGCTTTGCACTTCCGACGGGCAAAACTTCATCGTTGGACCTTACATCGTCTCCCACGGGGTCAGTCAGGGGATTCTGGTTGAGAACCTTCTCAAGGATTATCAGGAGAATCCCGGGATTCATGAAGGGGACGTCTTCGTTTCCAGCGACCCTTACCAGGGGGCCATGCACCAGAACGACGTGACCTGTCTCGCCCCCATTCACTCGCAAGGAGAGCTCATCGCCTGGGCGGGCTCCACCATCCACGAGATCGATGTCGGAGGGCCCGTTCTTGGAAGCCAAGCCAGCATCGGCGCCCAATCCATCTTCGGAGAAGGTCCGCCCATGTCCGCCCTCAAGATTGTGGAAGGGGGCGTATTTCGAAAAGATGTCGAGAGAGAATATCTCATTCGCTCTCGGACCCGCGAGCTGAACGCCCTGGATCTCCGGGCCAAGATTGCCGCTACCAATGTGGCCAAAAAGAGGATTCATGAGGTCATAGAGAGATATGGGATCGAGACCCTGCAAGCCGTCATGGAGGACATCATCGACTACACGGAAGACCGCCTGCGGGCCCGGCTGCGGGAGCTCCCCGACGGGGACTACCATCACGTGAGCTATCTGGATTACGACGACGGGGTGGAACAATTGGTCTACCCTTGCCGAATCAAAATGACCAAGGCGGGCGAAAGGCTGGTCTTCGATTTTGCCGGAACCGCCTCCCAGGCCCCCGCCGTCATCAACTGCGCCTATGCGGGTCTTGTCTCCGGAGTTGTAATCGCCGTCCTAGTCCACCTCTGCTATGACACCCCATGGTGTCCGGCTGGGGTCATGCGCGTGATCCGGATCGAAGCCGAGCCGGGGACCATCGCTCATGCTTCCTGGCCCGCGGGCGTCAGCAAGGCGACAACGGCGGGGAGCTACACGGTGACCCATGCCGCAAGCGGCTGTATCACCAAGGTGCTGCTCTGTCACAAGGGCTATCGGAAAAATGCGATGGCCGCCTGGATGGGTCCCATGCCTACGCAAGAGCTCTTTGGGGTAGACGCGAATGGCGAGCCCTTCGGCCTGACTCTCCTCGACGGAATGGCTGGAGGGACCGGCGCCGGTTCCGATCACGACGGTGTGGATACGGGGGGATTCCTGCGGTCTCTCTCGGCCACCATCTCGAACATCGAGACCCTCGAAGCCCGCTACCCCATCCTCTACCTTTACCGCCGCCAGCAAGTCGATACGGGCGGGGCGGGGACGTTCCGCGGCGGTGTTGGGGTCAGCACGATGTACACGCCCCACTTGGTCGAGGAGATCCACACCACCGTCCTCCACAGCCATTGTGTGATGCAACCCGAGGCGACAGGGATCTGCGGAGGGCTTCCATCGGCCACGAATGAATTTGCCATCGTCAGGGGATCGAGCGTCTGGGAGGAACTGGAGAATGGCCGGGTCCCCGGTGAGCTTGAATCCCTCGAGGGAGATTTGAATTTCCCGCCCTCCCTTTACATCAGTTCCCTGAAACGGGGAGATGTCTATCGGTGTGTCTCGACCGGGGGAGGGGGTTATGGAGACCCGTTGCTCCGAGACCCGGAACGTGTGCTGAATGATTTCCTGTGCGGGCTGGTCTCCGCTGAGGCCGCCCGAACCCTTTACGGTGTGGTTCTGAATGCAAGGGGAAAACGTGTGGACATGGAGGGAACCTCGGACCTTCGGAATCAGCTCCGTGAGGCCAGACGGGACGCCGCCGGAGACGGAGGCCCCGGAACGGAGGCTTCCCGTCCGGGAACGCGGGCCCTTTCGCCGTCGGCGCCCGGCGAGATCACCGCCACGTGTCTCGGCGAGTACCTGACCCTCCGTCCTTCGAGTGAGGGGAAGGCGATCGTTTGCCGGGTGTGTGGTGAAGTCGTCTGTACGGCGGCGCCGGACTTCAAAGGCCGCCTGCTCTACGCTGAACTGCTCCTTCAGGCTGCGGGTCCAAAGGTTGATCCGCATGGCCGAGGCGAAGCCTTCTCGCTCCATGCCTATTATTGTCCTTCCTGCCTCACCCAGGTCCAAGTGGATGTGGCCCTGAAGGAAGAAGGCCCGATTGCCGACATGCAGCCGATGCTATGAATACCGGGTTATGCGCCGGCAGGCTGCGAATCCGTAGAACGACTTCCACAATTCCCGCGCAACGGCAGGGTGACCGGCAATGGGTGCGGCGCTGGATGGGAGCATTTTCCGTCCTGCTGATATCAAAGAGGAATACGAAGGGGGAGTGATGGGAACGGCTTCTGATGTTGACAAAGTCGTGTCTCTAATCCATCCGGAAGAGGTTGTTGATCTGGCTGTCGCGCTGGGCAACATCCCGAGCCCCAGCGGCGATGAGGAGGCTATTGGGGTTTTCTTATCGGAGTGGCTGAAGAAAGAGGGGTTTCAATCCTTTTCGCAATGCGCGGCACAGGGCCGGGACAACATCATCGCGCGGATCCCGGGAAGCGGCGGGGGCAAGAGCTTGATTTTCAACGCGCACATGGACACGTTCCTGTGGGCCCCCCACGATCTTTGGATAGAGGGCGAGGAAGAGCCGCACTTCAACGGCGCGTGGGTCGCTGACGGCAAGGTCTACGGGCACGGTGTCGTCAACGACAAAGGACCGATGGCGGCCTTTCTCATCGCTGCCAAAGCCCTGCGCGACAGCGGCGTCTCCATGGGAGGGGATGTAATCCTGACAATGGTCGTGGGAGAAATCGGGGGAGCTCCCATTGACGAATTCCAGGGAACTCCATACCTCGGAAAAGGTCTGGGGAGCAGGCATCTCGTCGATCACGGCGTTTTCGCGGATTGCGCCCTGGTGGCCGAGACGACCGGGTTCGGGCTTGCCTGGGCCGAATGCGGTGCCCTCTACATCAAGATCACCACACGCGGAAAGAGGCTGTACACCCCGTACATCCAACGCCCTCACCCTCCCGAAGAGAGCCCCAACGCCCTGGTTCAAATGGCGAAACTTGTCTTGGCCATTGAGGAATGGGCGGTGGAATACGAACAAAAGAACGCGCTCCCCATCGAGACCGGCGAGATCCGGCCCAAGGCCAGCGTAGGGGCGATCAGGTCCGGCCTTCCTTTCCGGCCCTCCTGCTGTCCGGCCGTCTGTTCAAGCTATCTGGATGTGCGTCTCCTGCCGGGCGCGGACCCCAAGCCGGTTCTGGAGGATCTTCGGTCCCTGGCGGGGAGGATAGGCGTTGGAGCCGAGTTCGAGGTTTATCTTTACCGGCGGGGATATATCGGGGAAAACATCGAGCACCTGAGAGGGGCGATCGAGTCGGCCCACCGGCATGTGTTCGGAACGATGCCCGGCGGCGTCCCCTCGCCGGTGACCAGCATGTGGAGGGATGTGAACGTGTTCAACGGTGCCGGGATTCCATCCATCACGTATGGCCCCGGCTCTGGGTCGGGCGGGGGGGGCACGTACTTGGAGGTGGAGGATTTGGTCCGCGCCTCACAGGTCTATGCTTTGACCGCACTCTCGGCCTGTGGTTGAGGATCTTCCCCGGGGGAGCGGGGGGGGGGATTCCCAACCTGACTTAGATTTCGCCATTTAAAAACTTCCTCGGTGGATCAGCCACCTTAAATCGGCATTCAACGGATGACTCGGAAGGGCGGAGGGTCGGGCCCTGGATGAGGACCCCTGTCCAGCGCGGCGGTGACGCCCGGCCGGGGGGGAGGGTCCCCTCACGCGACTTTGGCTTTGAAGGCGAACTCGTCCATAAAGGCCGACTTGGCCGCCTCGACGCTTTCCCAGAAGTCGAATGCCTCGGAAACGTGTTCAGGTTTCTCCGACACCATGGGGAACGGATTGAGGGCCTTGTCGGCGTACTCGGCCAGAAACAGGTAGGCTGTGCAGATGAAGTGATACGCCTCCCCACGGGAGACGACCTCATCAGGAAATTGGGCGATGTGCGCCTCGGGCCGGATATCCGCTTGGAGACACGCCAGCCGTTTTTCCGTGAAGACATCGGCGCCCCACCTTTCCGTTACACGAGAGATGGAATCCACGGACATCTCCCATGCGTTGTACGCTGGGACGTAGGAGGCGATCTCCAACGCCGTGAAGCGCCTGTCCTCGAACCTTTCGAGGATCTCCGCCATCGTCTTCAGCGCCTCCTCGAGCTCGGCTTCGCATTGGGGCATGACAAAGGGAGTTCGTAGCTTCATGGTCCGGGCTACTCCCTCCATTGAGGTCATGGCCAGAAATTGAGCCGTCGG
>CAYRGS010000063.1:446-3404 GCA_964423875.1 uncultured bacterium | reverse complement strand
GCACCGGCCTTGAACATGGTGACGGCGTCGTCCGCGAGCCGCCTGGCGTCGTAGGTGGCTCCGCGGAAAAGATTTCTGAGAAATTTCTCGGTCTCGGGGGGGAATACGAAATCCATCGGTCATCCTCCTGCGGGCGGTCGAGAAAGAGGGCCTCCGTGAAATTCCCGGCTCTCAGGCGGGGATGACAGTTCGTTTCTTGATGCCAAATTTTTGATCCCGGATGGCGCGGACGCGGGCCTGGATCTCCTCGGTTACGGCGAATCGTTCGATAATCTTCCGGCCCGTTTGGATGTGCGCCCCCTCATGGATGAGGACCTGCTCCTTGATGAGCTGGGCTGTGATCGGGTCCATGGTCTTCATCATGTGCTTCAGAACCGGAATCAGAAGGATCTCGCCGGTGCACTGGAACGACGCCGCGATCTCCCAGGGGTGGTCCCAGTCGTTGTTAATCCGAAAGAGATCCCAGTCTTCCTCGGTCGTCTGGAAATCGGTGAGGTTGCCGCTTGCTCCCAGCTCCTGCGCCCGTTCCAGGAATATCCGCGAGTGGAGGTACTCTTCGGCGGCCTGTTTCGTCAGAAGGAGCTTCAGATCCAGGTGGTCCTCCCCCATTTGAACCATCTGTCTCGCCGACGGCAGGACGCCCATGTTGAATTCGCGCCAGGCATTCGTGAGGAGAGCGCGGATTAGGTCCTCTTTTCCCAGGGGCGTCTCGTCCTGGGCCAGTTGTTTGGCGCGCTCCTCAGCCAGGAGGACGGATTCTTCGACGAATTCTTTGGCAAAGCGTTTGCTGTCCATAAAGAGTCTCTCCCAAACGATTGTTTCGAGTCTTCCGGCAGTATCAGTCCTTGTGGAGGATAAGATTCGGAATGACCGCGGGTTTGTCTACAGGAAGAAGCACCCATTTTTGGACTACAGGTTGTCGCCTCTTCGCGGAACCCAGTCAAGCGATGACGATTCGTTCCTTGAGGACATATTTTTCTTCCCGGATGGCGCGGACGCGGGCCTGGAGTTCCTCGGTCACGGCGAACCGTTCGAGGATCTTCCGGCCCGTTTGGATGTGCGCCCCCTCATGGATGAGGACCTGCTCCTTGATGAGCTGGGCTGTGATCGGGTCCATGGTCTTCATCATGTGCTTCAGAACCGGAATCAGAAGGATCTCGCCGGTGCACTGGAACGACGCCGCGATCTCCCAGGGGTGGTCCCAGTCGTTGTTAATCCGAAAGAGATCCCAGTCTTCCTCGGTCGTCTGGAAATCGGTGAGGTTGCCGCTTGCTCCCAGCTCCTGCGCCCGTTCCAGGAATATCCGCGAGTGGAGGTACTCTTCGGCGGCCTGTTTCGTCAGAAGGAGCTTCAGATCCAGGTGGTCCCGCCCCATCTGCGCCATTTGCCTCGCCGGCGGAAGGACGCCCAGGTTGAATTCGCGCCAGGCGCGTGTGAGGAGGGACTGTATCAGGGCATCCCTCTCCAGGGGCGTCTCGTCCTGGGCCAGTTGTTTGGCGCGCTCCTCAGACAGGAGGATGGATTCCTCGACGAATTCTTTGGCGAAGCGCTTACTATCCATAAAGAATTCCTCACCGATGACTTTTTCAACTGAGATATCGCATTTCAAATCAGGACAGACCCGAAACGACCACTCGGTGCTGTTTAGCCCGATTAGACCCCTCTCTACCGGACCGGTCAACAGGAGGTCGGACGCCGGAAAGCCTGACCTGAGTGGGATCCGCCACTAGAAAACCATGCAGCGCCTGCGTCTAAGCGAGCTTTTCCAGGTCACCGCTGAAATAGCTTTGGCCACTTCTCCATCACTTGTCGCTTCAAATCGGGGCCCGCCTCCGCGACGGTCGGGAACTTGTCCATTCTGCTCCAGGGCCGGCAGGCGTTGACGACTGCGCGATTGTTCTCATAGGGTGGACCTTCGAGCATCGGATCGAGCGGCGTGCTCCAAGCCCCGCGGATGAAATCGATGTCCTCGGGGGGATCGCAGCGTGTCGACATCACCCAAATCACATCGAACAAATTGGACGGATCGATGTCATCGTCAACAACAATAACCCAGCGGCCGGCATAGTTTCCGGCCCGGCAGTTCGCGGCCAGCATGCCGGCCTGCTTGGCGTGCCCCGGATACATTTGCTTGATTGCGATGACATTGAACAGCCGGCCCGCACCCGCCTCGTGGCACCAAACACCCGTAACGCCCGGAAGCCCCGCCTTCTCCACTTCGTCCCAAATCATCGCCGATTTAACGGCGGCGCGCGCGAAAGTGAAGTTTTCGGGTGGGCGGGATGGGATAGCGAGCGTCAGGATCGGATTATTTCGATGATAAATCCGCTCGATATGCACCACAGGCTGCTCGCTCGCCTCGCTCGCGTAATAGCCCATGAATTCGCCAAAAGGTCCTTCAATGCGGGTTTCCGTCGGGTGAATCAACCCTTCGAGAACGATTTCGGCGTGCGCCGGAATTGGCAGACCGTGGGTTTGGCTCCGGATAACTTCGAACGGCCGGCCGCGATGGCCGCCAGCATAATCATATTCGGAAACGCCGAGAGGGAGTTCCTGATGGCTGGCGAGAAACAGCAGCGGGTCCTGCCCGCAGCTGATCAGCACGGGGCAGGGCTCGCCCTTGGCCAAATATTTCTCGCGGATGAACCGCCCGTGTTTGCCCGGAGAAATCCAGATTCCGGCTGTGTTTCGATCGTGCACCATGATTCGATAGGTGCTGAGATTGATCCAGCCGGTCTCGGGATCCCGCATGACGATCATGTCGTCGGTTCCAATATAGCGTCCACCGTCCAGCTCATGGACCTTCGGCGCGGGAAATTTCCAAAGATCGACCGCGTCGCTCTCGAATACATTCTCGAGAATCGGGCCGTTTTTGACCTCAACCGGCGGGATCTGCTGAAACGTATCTGACAGCCGTTCGCGATAGGAACGCACCAGATCGATCTCGTCCTTTGGTTC
>CAYRGS010000063.1:0-436 GCA_964423875.1 uncultured bacterium | reverse complement strand
GCTTGAGGGAATTGGCCACACCCGACAGCACGCGAAATCCCTTCGGGTATCCTGGTATATCATCGAAGAGCAGCGCCGGTGATCGCCCGGGATAAAGGCGCGCGACTAGTTCGGACAGGGCGCCCATCTCCAGGTTCCAGTCCGCCCCGTCAACGCGCTCTAACTCGCCTATCTCGTCGATGGGATCCACCAGCTCCCGCAAGTCGGAATGGCGCTTGAAAGGTTTGGACTTATTCTTGATTTTCAAATTTGTCGCCACGCCTATTCACCTCCCGAAAAATCCGCCCCCCAAGAATCGCATGGGAGAGACCAATCCCCTGATTTTACATCAGGAAACGCCTTTCGGGTCCTTGAAAATGACCATTCATTTGGGAAATCCAGGTCTGAATCATCCCGCCTGGGTCTCCGGCGCCGACGAGGGGGGGGATGAACCGGC
>CAYRGS010000062.1:14583-21568 GCA_964423875.1 uncultured bacterium | reverse complement strand
CCGGTCATCTTTTGCATGACCCTTTTCTCCCTTTCTCCGGCCATTTGGTCCCCCTGCTTCTGGATAACGAGGTGACCGTCGGAGAATTTGTCACGGCCCCGCCGCTGCCCTGGATACGGTTGGTTGATCGATCGGGCGCTTACCGAGTCGGCGACGGATATCCGTCCACGCTCACTGCCGAACTGGCAAGCCGGGAAGGGTTGAACTGGGATCAGGTTCACCCGGCCGGGATCTTCCGGGTGTTGAGCGACCCGGGCGAAGGAATCGATTTCATCGCGTTTGGGAACAACGCGGGCCAGGGTTTGCCGCTCGCCCAAAGCCTCTCGACGGAATGGAGAGGCGGCCGAGCGGGGATCATCTTTGCGAGCGGTCTCCCGGAGCGGGAGGCCTACGAGGATGCGGGTTTCCGGACATACTGCCGGCGGCGTGATTTGTTGTCCCACCTGACTCCGCTTGCCGAGGCGTCCGGAAAACCCATCGCCCTCGCGTTCATCAACACCATCCAGCACAACGATTCTAACTTCCACGTTCCGTGGACAGAGCGCCCCTCCTGACCCGCGATTCTCATCAAGAGTGACGCCCGAACAAGGTGGTCGGCTGAATCGGTCGTTTCTGGAGGCGGGATCGCCGTCCATTCAGTATGACGACCCCCATATTCTCTGGAAGCCGCGCCGCATTCTCTCCCCCGAGGCCTCGGCCTCGCCGATGATGTCCTCCTCGGAGGTTGTCACCAATTCTCCGTCTCTCAGGATAAACCGCCCGTCCACCAGGACCGTCTCCACGTCGCTGCTCTTCGCGCTGTAGACAAGCTGGGCTTCGAGGTCGTGAAGGGGCGTTGTGTGGGCCCGGCCCGAAGGGCGGACGATGATCAAGTCGGCCCGCTTTCCCACCTCAATGGAGCCGATTTCATCCTCGAGCCCGAGGCACTCGGCCCCGCCCAGCGTCGCCATCCGCAGGGTCTCTCGGGCGTGGAGCCGTGTGGGGTCCAGGTGATGGGCCTTTTGGAGCAGGGAGCCGAACTTCATCGTCTCGAAGAAGTCCAGCGAGTTATTGCTGGCGGCCCCGTCGGTCCCCAGGCCGACCCGGACGCCCGCGGCCGTCAGGTCGCCGACCGGCGCGACGCCGTCTCCAAGGTACATGTTGGCCACTGGGTTATAGGCTGCGGAGACCCCCCGCGAGGCCAAAAGGTCGATCTCCCCGCGTGAGACGTGGATGACGTGGGCGGCCAGGACTTCGGGGCCGAGAATGCCGATCTCTTCCAGGTAGTCAACGACGCCGGCGTGGCCGTAGCGCCCCCGGACGTCTTCCAGGACGTGAACCGTCTCGGAGACGTGGACGGTCATCTTGAGGCCCGTCTCTCGGGCGAATTCCGAGCAGGCCTGAAGGGACTCCGTGGTGACGTTATAGCCCGGGGAGTTGGGGCCGATGAACACCCCCACCTCCTTCCGCGCCACCGGCGCCTTGAGGTCGGCCAGAAGCTCCCGGCATTCTTCTATGACGTCCCCGGCTTTTTCCAGCCCCTCGGCGGGACAGAGGTCGCCCATATCCATTATCCCGCGGGAGAAGAACCCCCGAATTCCCACGCGGCGGTAGGCGTCGAGGATGGCCCGCCCCAGCCCCGGCCGGGGGTTCATGAAGTGGTGGTCGACGAATGTCGTCACGCCGCTCCGGACAAGCTCCAAGCAGCCCAGGGCCGCGGCGGCGCGGCAGTCCTCTTCGGTCAGGAACGAGACAGCCGAATACGTGCGCTTCAGCCAGTCGTAGAGCGGAAGTCCGGTGAACGTCCCCCGGAGGACCGACAGGAACAGGTGGGTGTGGCAGTTGACGAAACCGGGAAGTAGGGCCTTGCCGCGAAAGGAGACGCGCTCGGTGTCCGGGGGGAGGGCAGGGGGGTGGCCACCGCCGAGTGAGACGACGCGTCCGTCCTCAATGTAGACCCATCCCTCGTCGAAGCGCCGGTTTTGCGCGTCGACGGTCAGGACCGCGCCGTGTTCGAGAAGCAGAGGGGGTGTAGTCATATGAAAATCACATGCCGGTGGTCGGGAACCGCCTTTGTCCCACAGTCTGTAGGATTCGACACAGGATTTTCAAGGTTGTGGGGAAATGATCTTGCCGGCGTCCTGGGAGCGAATGATTCAATCCACGGATTTTGTCACCAAGACAAGCGGTGATTCACACCCTTATCATCAAGGCGATGAATTCAAATAATCTGTGTAATCTGCGGATGATAAGGGCTATGAAGCCGGGACGGAAATCTCCGCGCCCACTTCATGCCCGCCGGAGGAGGCGGGCCTGCACCACCGGATCGCGGCCTGGATCTTCAGTTTCTCATCTTCGCCCGTGTCAAGCGTCATTTCTTTCACCGAGTCGGGGGGGAAAGCCTCCCTGCTGGAGAATCGGATGTTGTTGATCGAAACCTCTTGAACTTCGCATTCCAGGACCCTCACCTTGGAGGGGAGGAGGAGGCACAATCGGGGGTAGTGCCTGTTCTCGGACATCGCTCTTGTCCTCGCGTAGGTGGAAAACCAAGGACCTGTTCTATTTCCCCCTTTTCTGGAAGATATTTCTGGGTGATTAAGGGAGGCAAAAATTGTGCCGCTAGGGCAAGGGGACCGGCCGAGGGGGAGCGGATTTACTCATCCACGCGGGCTGGTCGTGATCTGCCGTCCGGAAAAAGGCGAGAATCGTCGGGTGACAGAATGAAGAACGTGTCTGACCCCCTTTAGTTATTCTCTCCCCCCCGTCTAATCCGGGATCACGGCCGTGGCCTCGATTTCGATCTTGAGGTTCGGAGCGACGAGACCATTGACTATGACGCACGTCCGAGCCGGGAGGTTGCCGCTGAAGACCTTCTCATATTCCTCGTTCATGGCGTCCATCTCCTCCCGGTCGGTGAGGTAGACGGTTGCCCGGACCACGTCCTTGAGCGTCGCGCCGCCGGCCCCCAGGACGAGCTGGATGTTCTCGAACGTCATACGGGTCTGCGCCCGGATGTCGTCGGGGACCCGAAGCTCCTCCTCGACGTGGGGGTGGGTGTGATAAAGCGGGGACGCGGTGCATCCGGAGGCGTAGACGACAGTGTGATCGCCCTTGACCGTGATGGCCGGGACGAAGGGCATGTCCGCCGCCGGGGGCTGGGGGTGGATGACCCGTTTCTCCATGGTCTGTCCTCCTGAATCCTTTCGCCCCGACGTCTTCTTTGAAATCGAGAGGCTTACGTCTTCCCGAAAGGTTAGCACAAAGCGGTCGCCAAGGGACGAGGGTCAACGCGTGATTGCGGATGGGTCAAAAAAATTTCTATTGCAAATCCAGATCGCAAACCGACGGCGAAACAGGTGATGGAGTGTTCTCATGATTTTGCCGCGCCGTGGGGGTTTAAGCGCGACGCTCTCCTTTCCGCTTCACGGAATCAAAACCGGCTTTGCTTCAGGGGGGCCTCGACTTCCTTTCGCAATCGGGATATCCAGGCGCGTAAAACACGGTTCGAAAGGACGGCGGGGATCGAGCAGGCGATCATCCGGTAAACCCAGCGGCGGCTGACCTTCGCGGGCCTGTCCGGATCCAGCCAGGCCTCATTGCGCGCCAGGTCGGCCAGGGTTGCGAGCCCGATCAGGATCGGCCAAAGCGCCCCGAGGCGAAGGCGTGGGCATCGCCGGGGGATCGCCAGGAGGTATTCCTCCGCTGCACCGTAGTGCCCGAGGGCCGTCTCGATCCAACCGGACAGAACCGGGCGGGCTTTCTCGGCGGCGGACGGATCGAGCAGGTCTTCCGGGGAGATACCCGCGCCGGAAAGCTCGATCTCGGGCAGGTAGCAGCGGCCGATCCGAAGGTCTTTCGGGACGTCTCGGAGGACATTAGTCAACTGGAGGGCTTTTCCGAATCGCATGCCGATTTCCGACATCCGCTCCGCGTCCCAGGATTTCAAGGCCCGGGCGTGGGCCACGCTCATCACTGTCCAAAACTCGCCCACGCACCCGGCCACGTAATAGATGTACCGGTCCAGATCCGCTTCTTCCCGAAACGCTTCGATCCGCCCGGAGTCCTCCGGGGGAAACGTGGTTAGGTCGATCTCCATCCCGAGTGTGAGCCGCACGACGACCGAGCGGACGCGGCCGCGATCATCTTCGTCGGCGTCTTCGAGCATCGAGAACGCCTCGGGAAGGGAGGACAGCAGATCCACCTCCTCGAGTGTGGATTGTCTTTCCCGGAGCGCTTGCTGAATCTCCCGAAGCCCCGACGCCTTTGCCGGTCCGTACACCTGCGCCCGGAAGGCCCGCAGACGGCCCAGGCGCTCGGCGGGCGGGAGGATGCGCGTATCGGCGATGGTGTCGGCGGTGCGGGCGAGCAGGTAGGCCAGACCCACAGGCCCCCGCAGGCCCGCCGGCAGGACGCGCAGCGTCAAATAGAAAGACCTCGACACGCGGCGCAGAAGGTCCGTCAGCAGGCGCTCCTGGTCACGGGGCAAAACGACCGGCAACGCCTCTTCCACGCCGGTCTCAGGGGCCTTTTCCGTTTCAACCATTTGGAGGTTTCTCGCGAATCTCAGGGTCCTGAAGGGAGCCGACCGGGTTCCCGTTCCCGCGAGGCATCATAACACCCCGCCTCATCCGGCGCGGGAGGCCGGTCCGGTTCGGAAAGAAGACCGATTGGAAAGGCCGCGATGGGCCGTTTCTCCTGAGTCTCCGGCGTCCGCTTGGATAGCGGAAAAAGACTATTGACAACTGGAAAGGGGGACGATAGCGTTCACCCATGCGGTAGAGAGAAAAGCGAGCTTCCGGGGGTGGAGAGGATGGAGTCCGCCCGATGTTCAGGAGCGTTCCTGCCTGAGTGGATGGAAGGGTGAACCATGGGCCATGAGAGCCTCGGATGGTGGATTGAGCCGAAAGGCTGCGCCTTGTTGGTGATTGACGTTCAGAATGATTTTTGTCACCCAGAAGGGGGCTTGGGGAGAAGAGGAGACGATCTCTCGATGGTTCCTGAGATGGCCTCGCAGTTGCACGGTTTGATCGAAGGGGCCAGAGAGGCCGCCGTTCCCGTCATCCATATTCGCCTTGCCCGGAAGGCTTTGGACGAGTGGCCGGCGATGGATCGGCTCTTTCGTAACCGGTTTGGAGAGGACTATATCCGCCTGGTGGAAGAGGGGACCTGGGGTGCCGAGTACTACGATGAGCGGATCACCCCAAGGGCCGGGGAGGTTGTTATCACGAAACCCCGTTACGGGGCGTTCGCCGAGACGGAGTTGGATGCCGTATTGAAGAAACTCGGTGTCGAGAGGCTGATCCTCACCGGTGTTGCGACGAATGTCTGTGTGGAGTCCACCGCTCGCGAGGGTTTCATGCGGGATTATGACATTGTCGTAGTCTCGGATTGTTGCGCGGGCGCCAGTCGTGCGCGCCACGATGCGACGTTGGAAAACGTCCGGTTGCATTTTGGACTCGTAGCGTCGGCGGATGAGGTTCTGCGCACGTGGACCCGAGCCGCAGATTCGGCTATGTGTAAGGAGGAAGCAAGGGCATAGGTTGGGTAAGACGTGTCGCAATCTCTCGCCTATGAGAAGGTCTTCGAGCAATTAGCGTTCCCGCGGCAGGATCGCTTTAATCAAGGAGGACGAAACAATGAAGAGATGGATGACAGGTGTGGCGGGTTTCGGAATGGTTTTTGGGTTAGCTGTCGGGGCGGCATCGGCGGCCGATAAGGTCCTCGCAACGATGTCCTACGTGTTTCACGGCGGGCACACGGCCTTTTTTGCAGCCGCGGAAAGTGGCCGGTACAAGAAGCTGGGTATGGATGTCAGCATCACGCGGGGGTATGGCTCTAAAGCGACGATCACGACGGTCTTCACCGGGAAAAGCCAATTTGGAGAGGCCGGAGCGGGGACGAGTGTTGTTTCCCGCAGCCAAGGCGTAAACGTTAAACAGGTTGGGATGATCTACCATAACGATCAATCTGAGGTTGCCGCGATGAAGAGTTCCGGTATCCGGACTCCGGCCGATTTTCGAGGTCGGAGCGTGGGGAACAGAGCCGCTAGCTCGACGCGGACGATTTTTCCGGCGCTTCTCGCAAAGAATGGTCTGAAGGAGTCTGATGTCAATTTTGTCCCGATGACGTCTGCGGCGCTGGGCTCGAGCCTGTTGGCCGGGAACGTGGATATGATCCTGACGTTCGCCTTAACCGCTGTATCTCTCAAACGCAAGGCGAGGGAGATGGGGAAGGATATTGTGGAAATCCCTTACAGTAAACACGGACTTCCCTTTTACGGGAATGGAATCATCACGCAGGAAGCTCTGATCGAAAAGAATCCGGGCCTCGTCCGACGGTTTGTTAAGGCGACGATGGAGTCCCTAACCTGGGCGGTGGACAACCCTAAAGCGGCGGTTCGGTATGTGGTACAGAGTAAACCCGCGCTTAGTTACGACAACACGTTGGAGCAGTGGAAGGCTACCATCCGGTTCGTCGTCACCCCGGAGAGTCTCAAGACCGGCCTGGGTTACATGGAAGAGAAGAAGATGAGGTTCACCAAGGACATCGTCACGAAGTACATGAAGGGAAAAATGGGATCTTTGGCGGTGAACGTCCAGGACATTTATACAAACCGGTTTCTCCCGGGAAAGCTCGTTCCCAAAAGCGCGAAGTAACCCGTGGGGCCCCGGGCTTCGGTTTGGTGTCCGCGCGTTCGGCAACCTGAAAAGAAACCCGGTTCGGCGCGCGGGGTCTCCGCTCTGGAGGCCCCGCCCTTGTCTTCATGCGGGGCGGCCCGGTTCTCCGGGTCATCCGAGCGGTTGAGGGAACTTTTGAGAGCATATGGTTGTCGAATTTAAGGAACGCGCGCCCCACGAATAAAGGAAGGAGAATTCCGAGGATGTTCCCCACCCCTTACCCGCGAAGGCAATAGATGCGGGCCGGCAAAGACCATCGTCCATTGGGGTCCTGCGGGGAGTTGTCTAGGATGGATCGCCGGCTCAATTCCTTTTCAACCAGCGGGAGG
>CAYRGS010000062.1:14337-14573 GCA_964423875.1 uncultured bacterium | reverse complement strand
GAGGAAAGCGATGGCCGACGGACGAGAAGAAATCCTGAAATATTCCGACTACACCTGACCGTATTGTTACATCGCCGTCCGGGGGATGGCGCGGGTCGAGAAGGAAAGCGGGGTCAAAGTCCGGTGGGTCCCCTGGGAGGGGCGTCCGGAAGGCATTCCTTTTCTCGATCGGACGCCGGAGGAGGCACGAGAGATCCTCGCCAAACACAAAGCATTGGGTGAAAGATACGGCGTGG
>CAYRGS010000062.1:5383-14327 GCA_964423875.1 uncultured bacterium | reverse complement strand
TCTGATCTTCCCCCGGAGGAAGTGTCGGACTCGCTTGGCTCATCAGGCGACGTTGTTTGCCCGAGCTCACGGTCAGATGGATGTGTTCCGCGACGCTGTTTACGAAGCCCGGTATCAGCAAGACCTGGATATTGGAGATCACGAGGTATTGATCTCGATTGGCGAGCGGGTTGGGTTGGATGCGACGGCCCTGCGCGAAGCCTTCGACACCGAGACCTACGCAGGGGAACTCGATGAGTTCAGGCCGCGAGGAGAAGAGTTGGGAGTGACGGGTGTCCCCACGTACGTTGTAGATGGAAAGACTTATTGGGGCTCCGATCCAACGGATGAAGTCCTCGAAGCCATCGCGAATCGGAGCCGGCCCTCAACCTGAAAGCGAATCTCCCCCTCTTCACCCGGACTTTTTGGGGACGCCTACGATGAAGGCCTTCGGCGCTCAATCTCAACGGCTGCGCAAACTCACCCGCCGGACCTTCCTGAAGTCCGTTGCCGGGGGCGCGGCATCGGCCGGCCTGTTCGGCGGATGCGCCCCTGTTCCCCTGCAAGTCAAGAAGGGCCTCACCCCCGCGGCCAAGCGGGCCCTTGTTCAAAGACACGCCCCAATCCTCTGGTTTCACGAAAGCGATTACTTCCTTCCCGTCGGCGTGGAGACCTTCTTTCACCGATCGAACGTCATTTGGCGCCGGCCGAACGGCAGCCCTTTCAGGACGCTGAAAAACCTGGGTGAATTGAACGCCCTTCTCCGGGACCCCGCCCATCGCGGCGAGAACGTCTTCGGGAGCTCGCTCGACCTGGAATCCCTGGGGGTGAGGAATTTCACCGTCGAGCCCCACGTGCGACGCGCCTTCGACATCCGGGGACAGGGACCCGAAGGCGTCAGGGAAGCCGCCCGGAAGATCCTGGCCGCCCGCTATCCCAAGGGGGGCGTGCGCTCCAAGGTCCCGCCTCCGCCCTATGTCCCCAGGATCTATGCCCGCGTGGTCGAGGGCGTCGAGGTGGACAACCGCTTCGTCCGCGCGGGCCTCTATGACATCGTTCAGTATTTCTTTTTCTTCCTTTACAACGACTTCTGGAACCAACACGAGGGGGACTGGGACGCGACGGTCCAGGTGCTCATCCGGCGGGATGGGGGCGACACCTACGTGACCCAATCTTTCCACTACGAAGACTGGCTTATGGGTTATCCGAAAAAGCTGCCTGATTTCCAGAAGTGGCTGGCCCTTTGGCCGAACACCTCATCGCAGATCGACGTTTACGCCAAGCGAACGGACCCGCTTGCCGTCTATCGGCTCAAGACCCATCCCATGTCCTTCATCGTGAAAGGGGGCCACGGTGCTTACCCCACGCCCGGTTTCGCGCTCTTCGAGGGGCGTGTGCCGAAGATCAGAATTGGGGGCTTCAAGCTCGGCGGGGACAACGTCATCGCCGCCGCCGACGAGCGCGTTGTCGGCCGGTTTTGTCTGGCGCCCGGGTGGTCCGTGCCACAGAAGATGGTGGAGCGTTTTCTGGTCTTTTCAGGCGTCCGCTCCGAGGATCTGGAATACGTGGGCTATCCCCGGTCAGCGATCGAGATTCTCGAGAATCAACCCTGGTTCGGGTTCAAGGGCCAGTGGGGAGAGCAGGTTCCGAAGGCAGGCTGGTCGGGGCCTCCCGGCCCCGCCTTCGTGTCGAGGTGGGACCCTTCGGACTTGTCCCGCTACAACGCGGACCTGGAACACGCCAACGATTTCACGCACCTTTTCCAGAAGATCTCGCGCTTCACCCATGTTGTTCGGGAGACCGACAAGGGGGAATCGGCTTCGGTCTTTCGGGATTGAGCGCGCCGGTGTCCGGCCCCATTTTTGAGCCGCGAATTTTACACAAGGATTTTACCGGGATTTCTCATAACCCTTCATTGTGAAGAGTGCGGGCAAATCATGAGCGCGCGCGATGCCGGCGCCGGACTCCGAAGCGGTTATCGGGATCTGACGATCACGAACGAGCCGTTCGATTTGTTTACAGGCGTTCCGTTCGTTTTGGGTTGTAAATTGCCGCCCATCATTCGGATGAAATTGCTGAGAATGCGAAGGTCGAACTGGCCGGGCCTCTCTCTCGACATATGATTGAGGGCCTCGAAGAGCGGTGTGGGACCCGTGGCGATAAGGCTGCGGGGTCGTCATAGTGTCGAAGGACTCGCAGATGGCGCAGACCTGGGCGATGAGGGGGATTCGATGTTTAAATAGGCCTCGAGGATAGCCTTGGCCGTCGACCCGCTCGTGATGGTTCATAACGATGTCAACCGCAAGTGGATAGTCGCATCCCGCCTCTTTGAGAACATTTACGCCATGCAACGGAATTTGTTGGATGATCTTGCGCTCCAGAGGGTTCAGCGTGGAGCGTTGGTTCAATAATTCTTTCGAGACCACAAGCTCTCCGATGTCGTGGCTGAGAAATCCCAAAGCAATCTCCTTAAGGTCGCATTCCGAATACCCCGGAGGGAAATTGTGGACGTAGCTCAAGCCGAATAGGCAAACGTTGAGGGCGTGGGCGTACGCTCGGGGGTCCGTCTGGGCCAGCCGGAGGAGCGAAAACGCCGGCTTCCAATCCTGCAGGATCAAATCGAGCGCCTGTTCGGCGATCGGAAGAACGAGCATCGCGCTTTCGCCGCCTTCTTCGGAAACCCGTCGGAACACCTCGTCCAGGCGCTCTGTCGCGAAAGAGAAAAATAAAGGCACCTTCTCCCAGGCGGCCTTCTTGGGATCGGACAGCAGGCGGTTGATCGTCTGCTCGGTTTCAGCGGTGTAGAGGGCATAGTCCTTCGCTTGGATGTAGATCGGTCCTTTGGATTGCTTTTCAATTCTTTTCTGAATGCTCTCGCTGAACCAGCTGCCTTTGGAAACCAGGAGGGAAAAACCCTGTTCGGAATCCGAATGGACGTAAATGGGAAATGGAAGGAGCGGAAACGCGGCGATCAGACTCATTTGAATCGGCCGGAGCTTGCCGCGGTCGAAGTTCGGTTCGGGTTGACCCGTCGGGTTTTCCAAGTCAACCCCCACGGATTCGTCCCCGCGCACCACCAGCTCGCGCATCTCGGCATTCGTCAGAGTATCGATGCCTTGTTTGTAGACTTTAGCCATTTTACCCGTCAGCCTTTTTGTGCTTGGGCGCACCATTTTTATTCTTATCGGAGGCCCCATCTCTTAAGGCTCTTGAGTATGCGAGGGGGATTGGCGTTGGACTTCCCCCCGGATTCCGGGCGTCGCGTCCGTTCCCTCGTTTGCCTTCTGGTCGGGGGGCGGACTAAACTGACATAGTGGAAGGTTCATTCTCCACCCCTTCTTGGGGGAGAGAAGCGACTCACTCTTTACCGCGGGGGTCGCCGTTGGGGTACATCGTCCACGAATCCGAATTGGAGCGGTTGGTGTCCGAGCGTCCTGGGCGGGAGCGGGTGTTTTTCGTCAGCCCGGCGCTTGCCGGGACGGACAAATTCCTTGCGGGCCATATGGCCTATCAGCCCGGGACCGCCTCCCCTTATCATTATCATGAGGGGTGTGAACATTTTCAGTTGATCCTGGAGGGAAGCGGGGTCGTCGTGACGGATGAGGGCCAGATCCCGGTCGGTCCGGGGACCTTTATCTTCATCCACGAGGGGGAAAAGCACCAGATGAAGACGGAGGGGAGCACCCTGAAGTTCCTGGAATTTCAGGTTCCGAACCGCTTCAAGACCGTGATCCTCGAAGGGGGAGACGTAGACCTGCGCTGGTTTCATACCGACGGCCGTCTCTGGACACAGACCTGAAAGAAGCGGGAGGGAGGGGGGATGGTTCACGTGATCCGGATCGAAGACCTTCCAGCCCTCCCGGTCGATGGCGGCGCCGGGGCCGCGACGATGCGAAAGATCATCTCCCCGGAATCGGTCGGGGCGAAACACGTCGGCGGAGAGGCCCATGATCTCGAGGGGGGCGCTTCGTCCCCGCCTTTCCAATCGGATGAACAGCACCAGTTCTTTTACGTCCTGGCCGGCCGGGCGGAAGTCCGGTTAGGGAGCGAGTGCCGGCCGGTCCGCGCGGGACATGTCGTCTACGCCGATCCGGGAGAGACCTGCCGTTTCACCGATTGCGGGGACAAGGGGTTTCGCTTCCTGCGTTTCTTGATCGGAGGGAATCGGTGAGCGGGCTCGGTGAGCTGGACACCGCTTTTCGGTCCGTCATCCGGCGTTTGCACCAAGCCGACCGGGTGATGCGTGTCCGGAGCCCCATCAATCCCCACCTGGATCTTCCGGCCTTCGTCAAGAATCGCGACGGAGACTTGGCCATCTTCTTCGAGCGGGTCGAAGGGTGGGAAGTTCCGGTTTGCTGCAACCTCCTTGCGAGTCAGGAGAACGCCCTGGTTGCCCTTGGGGTGGACCTTCACGGTCTTCGCGCCGCCGTGCAGCGGGCGATCGATCACCCCATTCCCCCCGTCGAGGTGGAAAAGGGAAGGTGCCAGGAGGTCGTCGTGACGGACGGGATCGACCTGGGGGCGATGTTCCCGGTCCCCTTCCACATGCCGGTGGATTCCGGCCGCTTCGTCACCGGGGGCATCGTCATCACCAAAGACGGCGGCGGCGTCCGGAACGCCTCTTTCCACCGCCTCCAGCTCCTGGGGGGGAACCGAACGGCCATCCAGCTGGACCTGGGCCGGCACCTTCGCACCCTGTATGAAGGGGCCGAGGAGGAGGACCGGGGGCTTGAGATCGCCGTGGTCATCGGTCCGGACCTGTCGCTGTTCTTCGCGGCGGCCAGCATGGGGGCGCACCTTTCCCTGGACCGGGACGAGCTGGCGTGGGCGTCCGGCCTGAAGGGGAGGGCGCTCGAACTGGTCAAGTGTCTGACGGTGGACCTCGAGGTCCCCGCCGAATCGGAGATCGTCCTGGAGGGCGTCATGCTCCCTCGGGAACGGGTTCCGGAAGGCCCCTTTCTGGAATTCGTCGGACTTTACGCCGCCCAGGGCCCATCGCCGGTTTTCGAGATCCACGCGGTGACCCACCGGGAGCGGCCCATTTATTACGACATCAGCGGGAGCGAAGTGCGCGTGATCCGCAAACCCCTGATGGAGCCCGGCATCCTCAGCATGGCCAAGGCGGCCGTGCCCATCGTCCAGGACGTGTGTCTCACCACCGGGGGGCTTTGCCGATTCCACCTGGTCATCCAGGTCAAGAAGGAGCGGCCGGCGGACGAAGGCCTTCAGCGGAACGCCGTATTCGCCGCCGTGGCCGCGCTCAAAGACATCGACCTCATCACCCTGGTGGACGAGGACATCGACCCGCACAACCCCGAGGAGGTGGAGTGGGCGGTGGCCACCCGGTTCAACGCCGAGGACGACCTGATCCTCTTCCCGGGCGCGCGTGGGCACGAGTACGTTCCCATCTCGCGGGGCATCCGGACCAAGATGGTCCTGGACGCGACCGTCCCCCCCGGGGAGCTCGACGGGTATCGGCGCGTGTCCACACCGGATTTCGATCCCTCCGCATACGAAACATGTGTGGGCCGGCCGGGCGATCCACCCCCCTCCCATCCGGTCTTTGAAGACGGCCCTCCGTAAATTCGATCAGACGGCGTCTCGGAAATCCGGTTGCCGTCCTGATGTTGTAGGAGAAACTCGATGCTCTCTCAAAGGGTCGGGCGGTTCACCGAGTCCGTTATCCGGGGCATGACCCGGGAGTGCATGCGATACGGCGGCGTCAACCTGGCCCAGGGGTTTCCCGATTTCGACGGGCCGGAGGAGATCAAGGAGGCGGCCCGCCGGGCCATCACCGACGGCTGGAATCAGTACGCCATCACGTGGGGTAGCCCCAATATTCGCAAGGCGATCGCCCGCAAGACCGCCCGTTTCAATGGGTTCGAGCCCGACCCCGAGACGGAGATCACCGTTGTCTGCGGGGCCACCGAGGGGATGATCGCAACCCTCATGGCGATCCTCAACCCGGGCGAGGAGGTGGTGATCTTCGAGCCATTCTACGAAAACTACGGCCCCGACACCTTCCTCAGCGACTCGGTCCCCCGGTTTGTCTCCCTCAGGCCGCCCGATTTCACATTCGACCCCGAGGAGCTCCGCGGTGCCGTCGGCCCGGCGACGAAGGCCGTTATCCTCAACACCCCCCACAACCCCACGGGACACGTTTTCACCCGGGCCGAGCTGGAGAGCATTCGGGACCTTTGCGTCGAGTTCGACATCTTCGCCGTCACCGACGAGGTCTATGAGCACATTGTGTTTGACGGCCGGACGCACGTCAGCCTGGCCTCGCTGGATGGGATGCGGGAGCGGACCATTACGATCAACAGCCTCTCCAAGACGTACAGCGTGACCGGCTGGAGGGTGGGGTACGTCCTCGCCCCCAAGGAAGTGACGGATGGCGTCCGGAAGGTCCACGACTTCCTGACCGTCGGCGCGCCCGCGCCCCTCCAGGAAGCCGCGGCGGCGGCCCTTTCCATGCCGGAGGAGTATTACGCGGACCTCGCGGCGATGTACCAGGCCAAGCGGGAGTTGTTGCAGGGTTACCTTCAGCGCGCGGAGATCCCGTTCATCGAACCGCAAGGGGCCTATTATATCATGGCGGACGTTTCCGGTTTCGGGGCTTCGAACGACGTGGACTTCGCCATGCGCCTCGTCCGAGAGCACGGCGTTGCGACGGTTCCCGGGAGCAGCTTCTATCACTCGCCGAGAATGGGGGGGAGGGGGGATTTTATCCGGTTCACGTTCTCGAAGAAAGACGAGACGCTTCATGACGCCGGCGGGCGGCTGCTGGGCATGGTGAGGGATTCGGGGTTGGAGTGACGGCGTGCGTTGCGCGCCCGGGACGACGTGGGCTAGAATCTTCTCGGAGATAGGGGGAGGGTGTTGGCCGATTTGTGACTTCCACGAGCCCGTCCCCGCCCCTTGCGCCTTTTCGGAGGTTTGGGTTTCTTGGTCGCTCTCCGCGAAAGCGCCCGTTTTTCAGCCTGTCCTCTCGTTTTGGAGAGAATCCTCATGACGACGGCCATCCGAAAGCGGTTCCCACGCAACGACGGCCTTCACAAGGACACCGGGACCGCGAAATCCGCAGGGGGCGCGCCCGTCATCCACGAGCTCAACGACGACATCTACGACGCCGCCCGGAATATCTCGCGCTGCACTCACCCGTCATTCGGGGACTTGCAGAAGGGATTCGTAGGGGCGGACCACGTTTTCGAGCACACCTTCGAGACCCAGCTCGTCAACCTTGCGGTCATCGAGAACGCTCACTGCTTCGAAGGCTCCGACCTGCTCAATTTTAAGGTTCTGGTGTTGACCTAGGGGGAGGAGAAAGAGGTCCCGGCGGGATAGCCGCCGCGTGGAGCTTTTCAGGGACAGGGGGAGAGTCGGCCGCCTCACACACCCGCCCTCCGGGTTCGGAAGCGAGGCCGATCGACGGTTGGCCTGATGATGTCACGCGCCCTCGACGAAATCTTCGTTGGAATTCAGGCCGCGCATTCCCCAATCGAAAAGGACACTCATCATGGCGGATTCTACAAATCAATCCCAGGAGATTCGCGACAAGGCGAAGGAGTTCGTTTTCCCCTCGGCCTTCACGTATTACGAGGAGCCCCTCGTCATCGAGAAGGGGCAAGGCGCGACGCTCATCGACGCGGACGGGCGGGAATACCTGGACTTTTTCGGTGGCATCCTGACCGTCGGCGTTGGGCACTGCCATCCCGAGGTCGTGCGTCGGACCGCCGAGCAGTCCGCGAAGCTTCAGCACACCTCCAGCCTCTATTTGACCGAGCCGTATGTTCACCTGGCGGAAAAATTGGCGCAGATCACGCCCGGCCGGCTTCAGAAATCCTTTTTCACAAACAGCGGCAGCGAGGCCAACGAGACCGCCGTCATGGCGGCCCGGAGCCACACCGGCAACCACGAGGTGGTGGCGCTGCGCTCGGGGTACAGCGGGCGGACGGGCGTGGCCATGTCCCTCACGGGCCAGGCGCCCTGGCGGATGACGGGGGCTGGGACGATGGGGGGCGTGGTTCACCTGGCCAACCCCTACTGCTACCGCTGCCCCTACGAGCAGACCTATCCGAGCTGTGACCTCCTCTGCGCCCGGGACATGGAGCAGGTCATCCAGACGTCCACCAGTGGGGGGATCGCCGCGTTCATCGCCGAGCCCATCCAGGGCGTCGGCGGGTTTATCGTCCCCCCCAAGGAGTATTTCCAGGTGGCGGTTGAGATCGTCCGAAAATACGGCGGGATCTTCATTTCCGATGAGGTCCAGACCGGATTCGGACGGACGGGCGGGAAGATGTTCGGCATTGAGCACTTCGGCGTCGAGCCCGAGGTCATGACGATGGCCAAGACGCTGGGCAACGGCGCGCCCATCGGGGCGACCGTAGCCGACCCCGAGGTGGCCGATGACATAGGGGGGCTGACGATCTCGACGTTCGGCGGCAACCCGGTCTCCACCGAGGCGGCGCGCGCCACCATCGACGTGATCGTGAGCGAGGAGCTGGTTCACAACTCCGAGCTGGCCGGCGCGCACATGCGCACCCGCTTGGAGGAGCTGAAGGAGCGTTTCCCCATCATCGGCGATGTACGGGGGATGGGGCTGATGCAGGCCCTTGAGTTGGTCTGGGAGAACAAGCGGCCCGCGCCCGATGCGGTCAACCAGGTCTTCGAAGAGGCCCGCAAGCGGGGGCTGCTCATCGGCAAGGGGGGGATCCACGGCAACACCATCCGGATCACCCCGCCGATGAACATCGATACGGCGGATATCGATAGGGCCATGGATATCCTGAAAGCCTCGCTTCAGCAATTGAAAGCCGCATAACGTGAAAGGCGCCGGCGTAGAAATTCGGCAGGTTGATGAAAAACGCTATGGAGGTCTCTTTCCGGAGGGGGCAACACGCCTCAACCTGTGATTCCGAACCAGCCAAGGGCCGCCCTGAACCCGACCTTCTGTCGGCTGATCCGG
>CAYRGS010000062.1:0-5373 GCA_964423875.1 uncultured bacterium | reverse complement strand
AAAAACGCTCTTCGTCGTATCTCAAATCGGACCCGCCCTTGAGGGATTTTGGCGGTTATGCTAACGGTGAGTTTTAGATCAGAAACGGGTTTCGACCGGTCTCATTTTTCCAATCAGTCTCGGGAGCCGTGGTAAAGGTTCCCAGGGGAATAACAGTCAATCTGGAGGAAATGAGGAATGGGCGAACTTTTATACGCCGCAAAGGTTGCGCACATGCCTTCCATCTATGCCGGTGAGAAGGGCGTTTATGAGCCGATGGAGGGAATGCATGAGGAATTCCGCCAGGGTATGCGCAAGATGGGCAAGAAGATGGAGGATCTGGGTGTCGAGACCATCCTGATTGTGGACACCCACTGGATCAATACGGTGAACTTTCACATCAACGCCGCCGAGCGCCACAAAGCTCTTTACACCTCGGATGAGCAGCCCCACGTCATTCACGATTATGCTTATGATTACCCGGGGGATAAGGGGCTGGCCGTCACCATCGCCGAAACCGCCACTGCGAAAGGCGCTATCACGCACGCCCACGAATTAAAGAGCCTCCATCTCCATTATGGGGCGCTGGTTCCCCTCCGTTATCTCAACGCGGATGGAAAGTTCGGGGTCGTGCCCCTCGGGGCGAACGTCAACGCAACCCATGAGGAGAATTTCGAGTACGGGCGGAGCATCGCCGAGACCATAATCGAATTTGACCGTCGGGTCGCCTTCATCGCGAGCGGAGCCCTGAGTCACAAGTTCTGGTCCAACGACAAGGTTATGGCCCACCGCTGGGAGGTCTCCTCCGAGTTCAACCGCCAGGTCGATCTTCGAGTGTGCGAATTGCTCGAGCGAGGCCATCACCGGGAAGTCCTCAGCATGATTCCGGTTTACCGGGAAGCCTGCGCCGGGGAGACGGGAATGGCGGATTTCAGCATGCTCTACGGCCTCTTGGGGGGAGGCGGTTACGACCTGCCGGCCGTACCGTTTGCGGAGTATTGCGGCGCGGCGGGGAACGGACAGGTATTGTACGAATTTCCCGTTCCGGTAGGCGTCGCCTCCTGATCGACCTTGAAGGACGGACATTGGATCTTGGCCTGAAAGACCGGGGCGTCCTGGTCGTTGGAGGCAGCGAGAATCTCGGGTTCTCCATTTCCAAGGCCTTCGTGGTGGAGGGCGCGCGTGTTGCCATCGCCGCCCGCCGGGCCGATGGGCTGGCCGAAGCGGCTCGAGCAATGGCCGATGCGACCGGCGTTGAACCGCTCCTCATCACAGCGGACGTGACCGTCGCGGAGGACGTGGAGCGAATGGCGGAGGAGGCGATGGGACATCTGGGCCGCATCCACGTCCTCGTCAACAACGCGGGGCAGTCTCACCTGGGAGCCTTCCTCGATCTTTCAGAGGAAGACTGGGACGCGAACTTGGCGGTCAATCTTCGGGGGGTGATCCGGTGCTGCCGGTCCGTCGTGCCCCATATGATCGAGGCCGGGGGCGGGAGCATCATCAACATCGGCTCGGTCTCGGGCTTGCAGCCTAGCGAAAACGCTATCGTGTCCAATACGGCCAAGGCGGCAATGAATAACTTCTCGAAGAGCCTGTCCAATGAGTTGGCACCCAAAGGCGTCCGGGTCAACTGTGTGAATCCGGGCCGGTTGATGAACGACCGGTGGCGGGCCCGAGCGGAGGCCGCCTGCCAGAAGGAGGGGATCACCGAAGAGGAATTCTTCGGCCGGATCTCCAAAGCCGTCCCTCTCGGGCGATTCGCCGAACCCGAAGAGTTGGCCCCCATTGTCGTCTTCTTGGCCTCTGATCAGGCGGGCTACTTTACCGGGCAATCGGTCTACGCGGACGGAGGCATGATCAAGTCGGCTTTCTGAGGCGGTCGCCAGAGCCGTTTGTATGTGAATCGGTCTGGGGGCCGCAATAAGGATGTGAATATGAAAATCGTTTCGAAAGAGGACGCCCCGCGCGCGGTCCCCGAAGAGAGGGAGCATTTCACGGGTCGGGTGGGGATGACTCCGCTTGTGAGCATCGACGAGAAGATCCTGGTGCGGGTGGTCACTGTCTCGTTTGAGCCGCGGGCGCGGACGCACTGGCACACGCACCCGGCCGGGCAGGTCCTGCACGTTGTGAAGGGGACCGGGTGGGTTCAGACCTGGGAAGAGAAGGAAAACGGGAAGAAGGCCAAGGTCATCTGTCCTGAAGACGTCGTTTACATCCCGCCGGATGAGAAGCACTGGCACGGGGCGTCGCCCGGAGAGGGAATGGACCACATCGCCCACTCGATGGGCGGGGCGACCGAGTGGATGGAGGCGGTTTCGGAAGAAGACTACACAAACGCATCTTGACTCCCGCCGGAATCGCAGTGCCCCGAAATACCTCCTTGAATGAAAAATTCGATGGGTACAATTGCTCTTGTCTTTCCGTGGGGTTTTATCCGGGTATCGGCCTTTGAGTTTTCCTGAGCGGGAGTGCGAAGGTGATCAACCTCCTCCTGGCGGTCTTGAGCATGCTGGCCCAGGGCACTTCCAACTTCGTCTATAAGCGGGCCCAAGACCGGGGGATCGTACTGGAGTCGTACCTCATGGTTGAATCCGTACCCTTTGCGGTCGCGGCCCTGCTCATGGGCGCGTTCCTGGACGGCCTTTTTCTGAACCGGACGACTGTAATCCTGGGCCTAATTTGCGGTGTGTTCTCTTTCTGGGCCATCTTCTGCTTCGTCACCTCGTTGAAAGCGGGTGAGGTCGGCGTCAATTCGCTGATCTTCCGGCTGAACTTCGTCTTCGTGGCCATCTTCGCGATGCTGTGGCTGGGAGAGCGCTGGACCCTGTCGGTAGGGGTGGGGCTGGTTTTCGCCATTCTGGCTATCGGCTCGGTGACCCTGATGGAGCGGGGCGGGGGGAAGAGATTCGTAGGCGGCCGCCGTCCCATCGGTCTTGCCCTCCTCGGAATGGTCCTCTTCGCTGTTTTGAACGTTGTGTTGAAGATCGGCATCCGGGACGGCGCGAACATGGGATGGCTCATCGCCTTCGCCGCCTTCTCCTGGGCTTCCTGCGCGGCGGTGCTCGCGGCGGCCCGGAAAAGGTTCTTGATGCCGAGGAACAACTGGATTTTCCTTCCGATCACGGGATTTCTGAAGGCCATAGCGTTTTGCAGCCTTCTCTATGCCTTTCGGCGCGGCGGCGCCGCGAGCGTGGTAGTCCCGATCGCCCAGCTCAGTTTTCTGGTGACAATCGGGTGGGCGGCCGTTATTCTGCGAGAGCCCCTGACCCGGCCGAAACTCGTCGGCTTGGGCTTTGCCGTCGCCGCCATCGTGGCGTTTTCCGTTAGGTCGTGATTGAGGCGCGAAGGATTTGGACCCACTCGGCGGCATACATACTGCCGAGGTTGAATTGGGCAAAGACGTAGCCCTGATCTGCGGCCTGGCGATACCACTCCACCGCCTGGACGTCATCCTGAGCCACGCCTCGGCCCGCTTCATACATTTGGGCAAGGTTGAATTGGGCATCGGCGTTGCCCTGATCTGCGGCCTTGCGATACCACTTCAGCGCCTGAACGTAGTCCTGGGGCACTCCCAGGGCCTTGCCGTACATAAAGCCGAGAATGTTTTGCGCCTTGGCGTCGCCCTGCTGTGCAAGCTTTTCCAATTCCTCGAACGCGGTTTTATAGTCATCACGGTTGAAGGCGGCTTCGCCAGCGGCGTAGTTTGCACTGGCCGTGGTTGGAACGAGAAGCAGGGCTATAAGGGGGAGGAAAAGCAGTCTTTTTTTGATCACGCCCATTTTCGCGTACACCCACCGGTTTGAGGTATCGAAAGGACGGCTTTCAGCATATCAGAAGAGGGAGGCCGCCGGAAAGGTTTCTTTGTAAATTTTTCATTTACCTCCCCGTTCCATGGAGTGGACCTTTTAATTCCCAATTTTCCTGAATCTCCATAACAATCTGTATTAATTGTCTTTATGAATTCCTTGGCACCATGACCCGTTTCGGCACGGCCCTTGCACAATACTCCTGTATCCCCTCGATGACCGGGGGGTGAAAGGAGAATGGGGCCATGAAACACCTAGCAGTCCTTTTCATGTTCTTGACTCTGCAAGTGTGCGTTCTGAGAACGGCCAGTGCAGACTTCTCTACCGGCGTAGCCGCCTACAAACGTGGTGACTTTAAAATAGCGTTCAAGGTATTTAAAAAATCTGCACAACAGGGCCACACCGGCGGCCAATACAACCTCGGCTATATGTACTACAACGGCCGAGGCGTGCCCCAGGACTACGTTCAGGCGGCGAAGTGGTATCGCAAGGCCGCAGATCAGGGCTACGCCCTTGCCCAATCCAACCTCGGCCGTATTTACGACGATGGCCAAGGCGTGCCCCAGGACTACGTTCTGGCGGCGAAGTGGCTTCGCAAGGCCGCAAAACAGGGCAACGTAGATGCCCAGTTCACCCTCCTCATTAATAGGAATCTAGTGAAGGTGAACGCTATGTACCGCAAGGGCCTTGGCGTGCCCAAGACTAAGCCAGGCGGTGAAGTGGTCGTGCAAGACCGCGATGCAGGACCTCGCCGAATCAGATAGGCCGGATCGCGATTGGAAACCCGATAATGTCTAAAGGTCATATTCTGCTGGTCGCATTCATTTTGATGACCGGGGGGTGAAAGGAGAATGGGACATGAAACACCTAGCAGTTCTTTGCATATTCTTGGCGTTGCCCGTGTGCGTCGTAAGCGCGGCCAGTAAAGATTGGAAGACAAGAAATATGGACACCTACGTCATAACTCAAGTTTACGGGAAAATAACTCACGGTGACTGGCAGGGATTTATTTTTCATAAGAACAACTGCTCAAAAGTGCAACATGTCTTCACCGTGTATACCCAAGCAAAGGGTAAATTCAGAAAACTAAAAGATGCTGTACTTCCTATTAAGATGAACGAAAGAGAAACAGGTGCCCGAGCAATTTATGGAAGAAATTTTCTCTTGGGTTACCGAGTCATGTTCGACCTTGGAACCTATAAAAAAGATGTTATTTTAGACTTCCTTCGCAAAAGCAAGTGGACGTCTATTGAGATGATTGACAGAAAAAATTATATTGCCGAAAAATTCTTCGATATCACTGAAAACAGATGGCCAAATGAGGGTGCTGAAAAGGAACTTGCAAATGGGCAAGATATTTGTAAAGAAACTAAAAAAACCTCGGAGCACACCTTCTAATTCCCAATTCTCCTGAATTTACATAACAGCAATAGGGGAAACGACCCATGAAGGAGGCCGCCGCGAAGGTTGTCCCTTTTGTCCCTGCGTTCATAGCGCGGGATCCATAGATATGATCGGCTCGACGCCATGGGGACCCGCCCACTCGCCCTCGAAAATTATGGGACCCGTTGTGACCAATTTGTGA
>CAYRGS010000061.1:11944-21757 GCA_964423875.1 uncultured bacterium | reverse complement strand
CCCTGGAGAGGTCCAGCAATGGAGTTTTCTGACGCCTCGCTAGGGTGAAGATCATATTTTAAAGGACTCCTGAATTTACAACCTGTTGATTTCATGACCATTCCGCCTTTGGGTTTGGATCGTACTTTTACATTGTGCGCGGCCCCTCTCCCGTCGATCAGACACCGCTGCCGGCCTCCCCCCTCCCCCTCGGCTTGACAACTCCCCGCTTTCGCGCCTAGATGTGCCGACCCGGAGATTGAGAGCTTTTCTACGGCGGAATCTCACAAGAGGGATTCGCGCCCTCGCGGAGGCCCGAATGAGCGCCGAATTTTTGACCATCCACGAAATCATCGTCGAGGCGCGGCGCAACGCCACCCAGTACGTCTGGAACTACATCAGCGGCGGGGGAGAATCGGAGACGACGCTGCGGCGGAACCGCCAGGGGCTCGACCGCCTCGCGTTCAGGCCGAGAATTTTGAGAGACGTCACCGAGATCGACGCCTCCACGACCGTCCTGGGCCACAAGCTGCGCATCCCGGTGATGCTCGCGCCGGTCGGCACGCTCCACTCCATCGTCCCGGAGGGCGCAATTGCCGCCGCCCGCGCGGCGGAGGAATTCGGCACGGTCAACTTCGTCAGCTCGGCCACCCAGCCGAGCCTGGAGGAGACGGCCGCCGCCGCCGCCCACCCCCAGATCTACCAGCTTTACGTGCGGGGCGATCTGAAGTGGGTCGAGGACGTCGTGGGCCGGGCGAAATGCGCCGGTTACGCCGGGTTGGCCCTCACCGTGGACTCGGTGTACTACGGCAACCACGAGCGGCAGCTCATCGCCGGCTGGATACCATCCGCCCTCAAAAACCTGGAGGGCCATGAGTACCAGACCTCCCTGACTTGGGAGACCCTGGACGCAATCAGGGAGATCGGCGGGCTGCCGTTCATCCTCAAGGGCGTGGCGACGGCGGAAGACGCGGCACTGGCCGTCGAGCACGGGGTCCAGGCGGTTTACGTCTCCAATCACGGCGGCCGGCAGCTCGACCACGGGCGGGGGGCCATCGAGACGCTGCCCGAGATCGTCGCGGCCGTGGACGGTAAGGCCGAGGTGATCATCGACGGCGGGTTTGTCCGCGGGACCGACGTCCTCAAGGCCCTCATCCTGGGGGCGGACGCCGTGGCCATCGGAAAGCTCCAGGCGTGGGCGCTCGCCGCCGCCGGCCAAGCCGGCCTCGTCCGGGCGCTCGATATCCTCGAGGGGGAGATCGAAAAGTCCATGGGGCTTCTCGGCGTGACGAGCCTCGCCGAGCTGGACGGATCGTATCTCACGGCAACGAACCCGGTGATGCCCGCCCACGAGTTGAGCGCGTTCCCCCACCTCCCGGAAAACATCCGGCTCTGATTTTTGCCCGCCCGGCCGCCATCGCGGGTCCACGGACGGCCGATCCCGACCTTGACGCCATCGCCATTGAGCTCCAACCCGGGGAGTCGCTGGGCGTCTCCGACCCCTTCAAGCTTGGCCCCATCAATCCCCCCCCCCTTCTCCCTCCCCTCGCCGCCGCGTCTAGAATTTCCCCGGGACGGCTCGACGGTGGAGCTCAGCGGGGCGGAGGATGAAATGAGCCTCCTCCTCCTCATCGCCCATGGGGGCGAAGGTCCGTTCAACTGGCGTCATCAACGGCCGTCCGATTTCCGGGGGCCGGAAGGAGAATGAATGGAACCCGGACGGGCCGGGGTTTGTGCGGGTAACGGTGGTTGACGCCGCAGGCCGATCGGCCACCGCCGAGATTCAAATCCGTTGAATCTCCCCAGTGCCGACTTTTCACGGGGCGGGGCGTGAGTCGGTTGACTCCCGTACCCGTCCCTCCAAAGAAGCGCAAGGGGGCCATCCGGCTAAAAGAGTGAAAGTCCCACGCGCAACGAAAGGCGGTCCGCCATTGCGCCCTCGCCGCAAGCAGGGCCAGCGGTGGCTTGGCCGCAAAAAGTTTTCGAGCGGGGATTTGGGGGGGGGGGGGGGCCGTTTTCAAAGCTTGTCCCCCCCGAAGGCGGGGGATGTCCCCCCAATAGAAATGTGCATTTATCTGTTGCTCCTGAGTTTTTCCAAGACCTGTTCCGGCGTAATGGGGATGTCCGTGATCCGCGCCCCGATAGCGTCGCTGACGGCGTTTGTGACGGCTCCGGGGGAGGCGTTGCAGGGCGGCTCGCCGATGCCGCGCGCGCCATGGGGGCCTGTCCCCTCGCCCGACTCTGTGACGATCGTCTCCCACGCCCCCAAGTCCAGGGAGGTTGGGATCAGGTAATCGTGAAGGACCGGGTTGGCCATGCGCCCGTCCTCCATGACGACCTCTTCGGTGAGAGCGTAGCCGATGCCCATGACCGCGCCGCCCTCGATCTGGCCCTCAACGCTCGTGGGGTTGATGGCCGCGCCGACGTCGTGGGAGGCGACGAATTTGAGCAGCTCGATCTCGCCGGTGGCCTCGTCCACCAAGACCTCGGCGGCGTGGACGCCCCAGGTGTAGTCTGTCCAGCCCGCGAAACCGCCGAATCGGTCCGCCCCCTCGTAATTCAGGTTCGCGGTCTTGTAGGCGCCCGTGGCCGCGATGGGCAGGCCCTTCGCCTGCGCGCGGGAGACCGCCTCGGCGATCGAGACCCGCTTCTCTGGGGCCGAGGCCATGCGGACCGAATCCTCACCCAGCGTCAGGTCGTCCTGAGGGGCCTCGAGCAGGTCCGAGGCGGCGTCCACGAGGGAGCGCCGGATGGTCCCCGCCGCGTCCAGGAGCGCGCTCCCGGACATCAGCGTCTGCCGGCTCGAGGCCGTGTAGCCGACCAGGGGCGTCGTCCCGGAATCGGAGTGGATGACGGAGACGTTCTCCAGGGAGAGGCCGAGCGCCCCGGCCACAAGCTGGGCAGCGGTGGAGGTCTGCCCCGCGCCCAGGTCCGACACGCCGATACGGATGAGGGCCGATCCATCCACGTCCATCCCCACAAAGCCTTCCGAGCGGCTGAAGGGCCGTCCGTACCCTGTCATGTTGGCCGCGAATCCCCGGCCAACGCGCTTGCCCGGCGGGGCCGGGGTCTTATCCCCCAGCGCCTTCTCGACCTCGCGCGTGAGGCGGTCGAGGTCCACGTGGTTCTCGATCGCTTGGCCGACGGGCAGGGGATCGCCCTTTCCCAGGTAGTTCTTCCGCCGGACCTCGAGGGGGTCCATTCCGAGCGCCCGGGCGACGGCCTCGATCTGGCCCTCGACGGCGAAGGTGATCTGGTTGCAGCCGACCCCGCGCATGGCGTCGGAGAAGGGCCGGTTCGTCACCGCACCGCGGACGGCCACCCGGACGTTCTCCACGTTGTACGAACCCTGGGCCAGGACCATCGCGCCCATCGTGATGATGGCCGTGTTTGTGCGGTAGGCCCCGGCGTCGGCCAGCACTTCCACGTCCATTGCCGTGAGGGTTCCGTCCCCTTTGGCGGCGGTGCGGTACTTCATGACGAAGGGGTGCTTCTTGGAGCCGCCCAGGAAGGTGTCCTCCCGGGAAAGAGTCATGCGGACGGGCCGCCGGGCGGCCTGGGCCAGCAGGGCCAGCCACGCCGCCACGAGGGGCTGCTCCTTGCCGCCGAACCCGCCCCCAACCATCGGGCTCTGGATGCGCACGCAGCCCGCCGGGACGCCGAGGACCCGGGCGACGGCGCGGTAGTTCTCGAGAAGCTGGGTGGGCCAGCGGATGTTGATGACGCCGGTCGAGTCGATCCAGGCCACGCCCGCCTCGGGTTCGATGAAGCAGTGATCGGCCTGCCGCGTCGTGTAAGTGTGCTCGACGACGACGTCCGCTTCCTCGAAGGCCCGATCGGCGTCCCCCCGGGTCAGGGTGTAGCGGCCGACTTCCGCGTCGGGGTCCTCGGCCAGCGCCTCCTCGGGGTCGTAGACGCCCGGCCGGGGATCGAGTTCGACGCTCAGCGCGTCCACGGCGGTCCGCGCGGCGGCTTCGTGATCGGCGGCCACCAGGGCCACGGCGTCTCCCGCCGACCGGACGACTCCGTCGGCTAGGACCGGAAATTCCTCGCCGTGGGCGTGGTTGGCGCCGGGGATGTCTTCGGCGGTCAGGACGGCGCGGACGCCGGAGATCCGCCGGGCCGCTTGCACGTCGATTTTCCGGATCCGAGCCGATGCGACGCCGGCGCGAACGACCCGGCCGATGAGGCAGCCGGGCAAATTGAAGTCGTCCGCGAAGAGCGTTCCGCCGACGGCCTTCTCAACGGCGTCCGGCCGGGAGACCGCCTGCCCCACCATCTTCCAAGAATTCTGGGATTCACCCGAAGCCATTTCCTCGTCCTTCCCGACGGTGAGCGGAGGGGGGGAATGTCGGGGAATCAGGGGAAAGATTCGAATACCTTGACCCGATTCCCGCTGTCTGACTTAATAGGTCGATTCTATGGGACCCCGGCATGGAACACAACGGAATCCCGGCCCTCGCGGGAGTTTCGGGGCCGTGGATCGTTGACCGAACGTCATGCGGACGGGATCAATCCTCCTTGGGGGATAGGCGGTCATGCTTCGGCGCTTCGTTTTCCTCGCAGCCGTTTTGATTCCGATGTTCAGTCTGATTCGCGCGCCCCGGGCGGATGCGGCGCAACGGCGCGTCGTGATCCTGGATTTCCAGAACGACTCGGAAGACCCCGCGTTCACTTGGCTCACGACTGTGATGTCGGAGGTGATGGACTGCTGGTGTGACGGCCGGGACCTCGCCCGCAGGCAGGGCCTGAAGAAACGCGAGAGGCGTTTCGACCGGAGCGTCAAGCGTTTCATTCGATTGCATCCCAGGCTGTCGTGTCCGTATTGATGAAAGACGGGCGCGGCGGCGGCCGCCATTCCTCTCCGGGCATTCGACGCTTCGAATGGAAGACGTCTTGACAGCCTTCCGGACGATTGGCTAGGCTCGCGGAATCCATGAGCGAACGCTTCGCGCGGTCCGTCCGTTGAACGTCCGGAGCGGGCACGGCCGGTTCCCCATCGACCCACACACCCCAAGCCGGACCTGATCGAGATCCCCGTTCGGCGGGGGGAAGGAGACGTTGAATGCTCGTGGCGACGAAAGACAAGATGCTGCCCACCACCATCACGGGGTCGCTCCCCCGGCCCCACTGGTACACGGCCTCTCTCGGCGACCGGAGCTTCCGCGAAGCCATGTCCGACGTCCGGTACCGCGAGCAGTATTTCGACGCCGCCTCCTCCTTCATCCGGGACCAGGAGCGCGCGGGCCTGGACGTCGTCACGGACGGCGATTGCCGGTTGGACCCCGATGTGGGAGGGATGTCCTGGTTCGCTTACCCCGCCCGGCGGCTCGGCGGAATGGAGGGCTACGACCCTTACAAGGTCGCCAAGGGCTATCAGGGCGCGGGCCGGGGGGACATCGTCTTCGAGATCATGGAGTCCCGCCTCATGCCCCGCGCGGTCGGCGAAATCACCCGGGGGAAGCTCGATTACACGCCCATCTGGAAGACCGCCCAGCAGATGACCGCCAGACCCGTCAAGTTCGGGACCATCACGCCCGAGCTGGTTGCCACTTCTGTGGGGAACGATCACTACAAGACGCGGCGGGAGCTGATCGAGGCCGTGAGCGACGTGTTCAACGAAGAGCTGAACGCCCTGGCCGACGCGGGCGCGGCCGTCATTCAGATGGAAGAGCCCTCCATCCACCTCATGTCCATCAAACGCCACCAGGATGTCGGGGCCGAGGCGCTCGACGTTGACTTCTACGTCGGCCTGTTCAACCGGACGGTGAAAGGACTCCGGGACAAGACGGAGGTCTGGTGCCACACGTGTTGGGGCAATCCCGGCCAGCAGCGGCTCTTCGCCGAGCCCCAATCCTACGAGCCGGCCCTTGAGCACCTGAGTCAACTCGACGTGGACGTGATCACCTTCGAGACGTGCAGCACCGCAGGGATGGACTTCGCCGCCATCGGGCGGGCCATTACGGACAAGAAGGTCGCCGTCGGTGTGGTGGACCACCGGAACCTCCAGGTCGAGCGGCCCGAGGAGGTGGCGGGCCTCATCCGGAAGGCCCTGGACCACATCCCGGCGGAGCGGCTGGTCATTTCTTCCGATTGCGGCTTCGGCCGCGAGGGGCTCACCCGCCGGGTCTCCTACTTCAAGATGGTCTCCATCGTCCGGGGAACGAACATCATCCGCAAGGAGCTGGGGCTCCCCGAGGCGGAGTGCGTCGGGGCGGACACACGGTTCCAGTTCGCCGAGGAGGCGTAAGCCGCCGGGGATGACTCGGGCCTTTATCCACAGATTACACAGATTGCACAGATTTCTGAAACTCTCCTGACCAGCACCTCTCATTTGTCATTCCGAGCGCAGCGAGGAATCCCGCCTCGAATCCCTTGTTTTTTTGGTCTTCTCCAATCCGCGGAATCCGCGGATTTCAAGATGACGTTCTTATGCCTCGATGTATTCGATGGTCCTTTTTGAAAGCCGCTTGGCTCCTTCCTTTGTCACGCACACGGTGTCGCCCACCGGGATTCCGAGATTGCCGTTCCGTGAAGTGCAGATCGGTTGAATTGCGAGGATCATGTTTTCCCGGATGACGGCGTCCTCGGCCTCGACACGGGAGGAGCCGGGGAAACCCGCATAGGCTTCGTCCGTCCAGACCGGAACCTCGATGTTCGCCAGTCCCATCCCGTGCAGGGGAACGCGGGACCACCCGTAACCCGCGTCCCGGATGGGGTCCGTCAGGGCCCGGCACATCTCGCTCATCCGAACGCCGGGTTTCAGCGTTTTCAGCCCGTTCTCGAAGGCCGCGTACGCCGAATCGTACATCCGGCGCAGCTCTTCATTGGGTTTTCCCAGGCAGACCGGCTGGTGAGGATGCGCGTAGTACCCGCAGTACTTGGGGCTGATTTCGTTGACGATGGTGTCCCCTTTTTTCAGCGGCAGATTCGGCGGGGCGTACACCGCGTGGGCGGGCTCCGCCCCGGCCTCCCAGAGGAGCATCGTCGGTGGCTCCGAGCCGTTGGCCAGCATGACGCGAACCATTTCCGCATAGACTTCGGCCTGGGTCGCGCCCGGCTTGGCGGAGTCGGCCATCGCCTGAATCGCGAGGTCCCCGAGCTCGGCCGCGCGGGTGTGGCACTCGATTTCCTCCGCACTCTTGATCCACCGAAGCTTTTCGATGATATCGGTGGCGTTTTCCAGTGCCGCGCCCGGCAGGGCCTTTTGAAGCTCCAGATAGGCGCCGTGCGGAAAGATCCCTTCGGGCTCCCGCTCGCCTGGAAGTCCGACAATTCCCACCCTGCCGTCTCCGTACCCCAGTTCTTTCAACCGGTCCGCGGCCATGGACGCCCCGAACGGCCAACCGCCGCCGCGAACGTCTTTCACCCAACTCTGTTGTTTGCGAACGGACCATTCCGCCGCCGGCGGAAACCACAGGAACACCGTCGGATCGGCATCACGCGGGAACACGCAGTACCCTGAATGACCGTTGACGCCCGAGACGTACCGAATGTCCGCCATGAACCCGTACCAGAAACCCGAATGGCCCCGGATGATGAGGGCGTCCAAGTCCCGTTCGGCCATTTTGTGCCGAATCGCTGCCCACCGCCGATCTCGCTCGGCCAGGGAAAGATGCGGAAATCCGTTCTTGATCTCCATCGGTCTCCTCATCTGTTGGGGATTGAATCCAGTTCCAATCGCGGAAAGCGTATCCGGCCTCGCGTCGATCTTTAATCCGGAATTATAGACTGATCACGACGGAAAAACTTTTTATCCACAGATTGCACAGATTTCTGAAACTCTCCTGACCAGCACCTCTCATTTGTCATTCCGAGCACAGCGAGGAATCCCGCCTCGAATCCCATGTTTTTTTGGTCTTCTCCAATCTGTGTAATCTGTGGATACGCATTTTTCCTTTGCCTCTTTCAATCTTTGAATCCACAGATGACACAGCTCCATCCACAGACGACCCAAGGGGTCAACCGACCCGAGGGGTCACCGACCCAAAAGTCACCCACCCAGAAGCCCAACCGTCCCGGAGCCGGAGGAAGGCCCCCCGGGGATCCTCAGGCGACCGTGACGGATTTGGCCAGGGAGCGGGGGCGGTCGATGTTTCGCTTGAGGCCCGTGGCGGTGAAGTAGGCGAAGAGCTGGCCGACGATTAGATGGAGGAAGGGCGTCACCAGCAGGGGGGCGGTCGGGAGGGCGATGGATTCGTCGCACACGGCCAGCGCGTCTTTGTCCCCCTCGGTGTGGAACCCCAGGACGTAGCCGCCCCGCGCCTTGATCTCCTCGGCGCTGCTCAGCGAGAGGGTGTAGAGCTCGCCCGCGTCAGGGGGCGGAATCAGGATCAGCGAGGCCATACGGTCGTCGATCAGGGAGATGGTCCCGTGCTTGAGGAACCCGGCGGGCATGCCCTCGGCGTGCAAGTAAGTGACCTCTTTCATCTTGAGCGCCGATTCCATGGCGATGGTGTAGTAAATCCCCCGGCCCAGATAGAGCCAGTTTTGCCGGTCCATCCGCCGGTGGGCGATGGTGTGAATGAATCCCGAGCGCTCGTTGAGGATCATCTCGATGAGGTCCGGTAGCCGGCCGAGCTCCCCGCGCAGGACCTCGACCTCCCCTTCGGAGAGGTGACCCGTCTCGATCCCCAGCTCCAGGGCGATGAGCAGGAGGATGGTGATCTGGGAGATGGCCGCCTTCGTGCTGAGGACGCAGATCTCCGGACCGGCCCCCTGGATGATCACCCGATCGGCCATCCGCGCGATGGATGACCCCATGACGTTGACCACCGCCGCCGTGGCCGCGCCCTGGGCCTTGGCGTGGCGGAGCGCGCTCAGCGTATCGTACGTCTCCCCCGACTGGGAGCAGGCCAGGACCAGGGTGTCGCTGTCCGATGTGGCCAGGCCGCGAAACTCGTCGCTGCTCACGGCCGGGAGGAACCGGCCGGTCAGCTGGGAAAAAAGGTACTGGGCGGTGAGGCTGACGTAATAGGTTGTCCCCGTCCCGATGAGGTACGTCCGCCCGCACCCATCGACGGCGCGGGCGATCTTGCGCAGCTCCGAACGGTCGAGCTCGAGGGCGTGGGTGATGGTGCGCGGCTGCTCGTAGATTTCCTTGAGCATGTAGTGCGGGTAGCCCCCGCGCTTGGACATTTCGGCGTCCCACTGGATCTCCATGACGCTCTTGCGGATGGTCCGCCCGGTCAGGAAGTCCTTCACCGTGAACCCGTCCCGGGTGACGATGGCCATCTCGCCGTCCTCCAGGACCACGGCGTGCTTGGTGAACTCGATAAAGGCGTTGAAGTCCGATCCGACGAAGTTGCAGCTCTCTCCGATCCCCAGGATGAGGGGACTTTCTTTTTTGGCGCAGAGGATCCGGTCCCGCTCGCGCAGGGCGATCACCGCCAGGGCGAATGTGCCTTCGAGCTCCCGGGCCGAGCGGCGGAAGGCGTCTTCCAGGTTCAGCCCGGCGTCCATATGCCCCTCGATGAGGTGGGCGATCACCTCGGTGTCGGTCTCGGAGAGGAACTTGTGTCCTTCCGCCTGGAGGCGCTCGCGCAGGACGCGGTAGTTGGCGATGATCCCGTTGTGGACGACGGCCAGCTCCCCCCGGCAGCCGGTGTGCGGGTGGGTGTTCTCGCGGTTGACCTTTCCGTGGGTGGCCCAGCGGGTGTGGGCGATGCCGACCTCGCCGCTGAGCCGCGTCAACCCCTCGAGGGCGTTGACCTCCTCGACGCTGCCGACGTTTTTTCGGACTTCGAGTCGTCCGTTGTGGATCACCGCCACGCCGCAGGAATCGTAGCCGCGGTACTCCAGATTGTGGATGGTCTGGTACAGGTCCGCCGCGAC
>CAYRGS010000061.1:0-11844 GCA_964423875.1 uncultured bacterium | reverse complement strand
AATCGTAGCCGCGGTACTCCAGATTGTGGATGGTCTGGTACAGGTCCGCCGCGACCGGGCGGTGACCGACGACTCCGGAGATGCCGCACATGCGCTTACACCTCCCGCGGGGCGGTGCCGTGATGGGGGATGGTGCTCCCGCCCCGGATGACCGTGCCCGCCAGCAGGGTGTTGCCCGCGCCGATCACGGACCCGTCGCCGATGAAAGAGCCCAGCTTGGCCATCCCCGTCTCGACCATTTCGCCGTCTACGGAGGCCTGAACGTTCGTGCCGTCCAGGTTGATGTTGACCGTGACCGTGCCGGAGCCGATGTCGGCCCCTTCACCGACGACGCTGTCCCCGATGAAGGACAGGCGTCCCACCTTGGTCGAGCCGAACAGGACACAGTTCTTTAATTCAACCCCATAGCCGATCACCGAGCCCGGACCGACGCTGGTGTAGGGGCGGATGAGGACGTTGTTCCCCACGAAACTGTCTTTTCCGAGATAGCAGGGGCCTTCAATGACCGTCCCGGACAGGATCTTGACCCCCTCCTCAATGTGGACGGGTCCATTGAGGTGGACCCACCCTTTCAACTCGGTGGTGTCGGAGACGATGGCCTGGTGCCACGTGTCCATGACCATCCGGTTCACCCGCAGGATGTCCCACGGGTTTTTCACGTCGGCCCAGTCCTGCTCCCAGATGCAGGAGTGCAGCCCGCTTTCGCCGATCCAGGCCGCCAGGGCCCCTTCCATGTCGCCGCCGGCGCCCTGCAGGGTCGTGAAAAAACTCTGGGGGAGGACAAAGGCCCCCGCCAGCACATAGTTCCCGAACCCGCGCTGCCCGGGTTTTTCGACCAGCCGGGTGATGCGCATCTCGTTGTCCAGGTAGACGTTGCCGAAGGCCTCGGCCGCCGGGGTCAGACAGATGGCCGCCACCGGGGCTTTGAAGGAATTGAAGCTCTGGATGGTCTCCAGGTAGATGTTCCCGGTGGTCACCACGTCTCCGTAGACGAGAAGGAAGTGCTCGCCCGGATTGATCCGCGCCTCGGCCTGCAAGAGCGCGTTGCCGATTCCGAGGTCCTCTTCCTCCTGGCTGACGTAGCTGATGCGGACGCCGAAATCGCCCCCGTTGCCGAAATGGGTGATGATGCGCTCCTTGCCTTGGCCGACCACCAGGATGAGGTCCACGACGCCGGCCGCCCGCAGGTAGTCGACGGCGCTTTCCAGGAGGTAGCGGCCGCTCAGGTGGATCATCGGCTTGGGGCGCGAAGACGTGAAAGGGGGCAGGTTGTTGCCGCCGCCCGCGAGGATGATTGCCTTCATGAAACGGCCCCTGGAGCCCGGCGGGTGTCGGATCTTTTCACGGCCCTCTTTCTCTTTTCCGGGAAGACCGGGGAGGAGATGTTTTCCGCCGCGCTCGAATCACGGGCCGGAAATCGAGTCATGCCACGCATGATTATATGGAGTGTTCGGTTCGGGGGGCAACAAAATCCCGGGTCGGGCTTCGGCCGGGGAGGGGGCTTCTCCCCCGCGCGTCAACGTCGGGTCGGCTTTCGGCGCGGCCGGGCCGGGCGGAGGGTTTCGACGCCCAGCTCCTTCAGTTTGGTCCGGAGGGTGTTGCGGTTGATCCCCAGGACGTTGGCGGCCTTGATCCGGTTTCCGCCGGTTTCCTCGAGAACCATCTCCAAGAGCGGTTTCTCGATGGAGCGCTTCACAAAACCGTACAAGTCACCCTTCTTCGCCGGATCCGCCTTGCGCGCAATGTTCCGCAGCTTGTCCATCAAGGATTCGGACAGGTACTCGATCGTGCCCGGGCGGCTGAGCTCCCGCTGGACGCGCTGCATCTCTAGGGCGCCCCGGATGACCGCGCTCGCCTCTTCGGGCTGGAACGGTTTGGTCAGGACCCCGAAGATCCCCGGTCCCACCAAATCCAGAGCCTTCCGCTTGGACGAGGCGTTGGCCAGCAGTACTAGGCGGTAGGTCCCGATCCGATGGTCATCGCCGTCGAAGAATGAATCGTTGGGGTAAGCCGCAAACGCGAGCAGATATCGCTGGCCCCGCAAATCGCCTTGGCGGACCCCGTCCCCCATCGGTTGGAGGGTGATGTCGAGTGATTTGGCGCTCTCTTCCAGGACGGCGTAAGTCTTTTCATCTTGATCGAGAACCAAGACGCGCTCGGAAACGGGGGGACTCAAGGAAAATGCTCCCAGACCCATCAGGCCGATAAGGGTCGCGAGGAACCCCGCATCCGGGATTCCCAACGGCCTGGCATTGCGGATTGAATTTCGGGATGCGAATGGATGCTAACAAGCTCCCTCGATCAAATCAAGGGGGAAATCCACGATGGGGGGGGGAATTTGGATCCATCCGGAAAAATGACCCGGACACCTCCGGATGGTCAGGGTGCGGAAGCGGCGGATCATTCGGATTTGGCCTTCGATTTCGGTGATTCGCTCTTTGACGCCTTGGGCTTCTTGGACGACCCTTCCGTCCCGTTGCCGGCTTGGCCGGAAGATGGGGCGGCGGCGGTTTCGGTCGCCTTGTCGGTCGTCTTGTCGGTCGTCTTCGGCTTGCCGTCGGATTCCGCCTTCATCGCGGCCTCTCGGTCTTTCGAGGGGTAATCCGTGACGTACCAGCCGCCCCCCTTCAGGACGAAAGAGCTTCGGGAGATCTGACGCCGGGCCTTCAATCGGCCACACGCAGGGCACTTGCGCGCCGGCGCGTCCGACATTTTCTGAATCTTTTCGAACTCATGCCCGCACTCAAGACAGGCGTATTCGTAAATCGGCAACTTGAATGACCTCCATCGGTTCATGCCTTCCCGCGAGCGGAACTGGCTCACCGGGGAGAAGCGATCCACTCGGTCGGTTCCGCGTCACACGGCGGTCAACCATTTCTCGTAGGCTTTGTCCTCTCCCCGCACCGTGCGAAAGAAGGCGTCCTGAAGGGTCCGGGTGACCGGGCCGGGCCGGCCGGTTCCGATCCGGCGGTTGTCCACTTCCCGGATGGGCGTAATCTCCGCCGCCGTCCCGGTGAAAAAGGCTTCGTCCGCGATGTAGAGCTCGTCTCTGGCGAAAGGCTCCTGCGCGAGTTTTATTTCATGAGCATCGGCCAATTGCAGGATGGTGTCCCGGGTGATCCCCTCCAGGACCCCCACGCCGGGCGGTGTCTTGAGGGCGCCGTTGCGGACCAGGAAGATGTTCTCTCCCGAGCCCTGGGCCACCATGCCGGCCGGGTCTAGCATGATGGCTTCGTCGTAACCGTCCCGCACCGCCTCCATCTTGGCCATCTGGGACACGCCATAGTTGGCGCAGGTTTTGGACTTGGTCATGTAGCTGTTGACGTGATGGCTGGTGAATGAGCTGATCTTCACCCGAATCCCGTTTTTCAGGCCGTCCTCTCCCAGATAGGCCCCCCACTTCCAGGTCGCCGCGGCCGTATGAACGGGAGCGGCCTGGTTGTTCACCCCCATCTCTCCGTAACCCAGATAGATGATGGGCCGGATGTAGCAGGAGGTCAGGCCGTTGCGCCGGATGAGCTCAATGATGGACCGGCAGGTTTCTTCCTTGTCCATGTTGGGTTGAATACCCACAATATGGGCTGAGTTGTAGAAACGGTCCATGTGCTCCCCGAACCGGAAGATCGCCGGGCCCTTCACGGTCTCGTAACAGCGGATTCCCTCGAAGACGCCGAGGCCGTAGTGAAGGGTGTGCGTCAGGAGGTGGACCTTCGCGTCCTCCCACTTCACAAATGCGCCATCCATCCAGATTTCTTTGACCGGCTCCATCCGCCGCAATCCTATACGAGAAGAGGGTTGGAGATTCACTGACCGATTCGAACCGGAGTCCAATCGTCAGAATCTAATACGCCGAAGCCGAAATTTCAACAAATGCGCCACTGAATATTTTTTCAGAATCCCCGGGGGGGGGGAGCCTTGGCCCACGGAGAGCAGCGCTACCTTGAGATCGGCATCACCCTGGAAACCGACCCGGAGCTTCTCTTGTTCGATGAGCCGACCGCCGGGATGAGCCCCGCCGAAACCATCCAGACCGCCGATCTCATCCGGAAAGTCGCCGCCGACCACTCGGTCATCCTCGTCGAGCACGACATGGAAGTGGTGATGGGGATCTCGGAGCGGATTACGGTTTTCCACGATGGCGCGGTGATCGCCACGGGGACCCCGGAGGAGGTGCGCGCCAACGACGACGTGCAGCGCGTCTACCTGAGGGAATGATGCTCGAAATCCAAGGGATTGACACGTATTACGGCCTGAGCCACGTCCTGCACGGGGTGACGATGCGGGTGGACGAGGGAGAGGCGATCGCCTTCCTGGGCCGTAACGGCGCCGGGAAGACGACCACCCTCAAGTCGATCATGGGGCTCCTGAAGCCCCGGGGCGGGCGCGTCCGCTTCAATGGCGAGGACATCACCGAGCTACCCGTCCACGAGATTCTCCGAAGGGGGATCGGCTACATCCCCGAGGAGCGCCGCATCTTCACAAACCTCACCGTCGACGAGAACCTCAAGACGGGACGGATCGTCGTGGACAAAGGCAAGAACCTGAGGTCCTTCCTCGACCGGGTGTTCTCGCTTTTCCCCAAGCTCAAGGAAAGAAGGGGCTTCCTGGGGGGCAGTCTCAGTGGGGGCGAGCAGCAGATGCTCACCATCGCCCGAGGCCTGGCGACCGAGCCCAAGCTCCTCCTGGTGGACGAGCCCACCGAGGGCCTCATGCCCGAGCTGGTCGAGCGGATCCGCGATTCCCTGGAGACCATCCAGCAAGACGGGGTCGCGGTCGTCCTGGTCGAGCAGAACACCCGCCTGGCCCTCGGCATCACGCAGCGGGCCTATCTGATCGAAAAGGGCCAAATCCGCTACGACGGGAAGTCCGAACGACCTGATAAAAGACAAAGAAACCCGCCTGAAATACCTCGGCGTGTAAACATATGCGGGGGGCGCTTGCGCGCCGGCCAAGGTGCGGGTGGAAGGGGGTCGTGCTTGTGACAACCTCTTTGGCGCACGGGCGCTCCGAAAGTCTAGTCCGGATTTCTCACAAAGCCGCGGGTTTCGTGTTTGGCTTAGCGAAGGGATGGCGCGACTTTGTCGTGTTGAAGGTGGCGGATACACGCAACGGTCGGTTTTTCGGGCGAGGACGGGGACCCGCTCCTACGGTAGACAGGGTTTTTCGTCGTAGGGGCCGGTCCCCGTTCCGTCCCGTCAGACGCCCGCGCAGAGAACGGGATGTTTCAGCCAGGCAACTCCCTTGCATCGGGCAATGGATTGAAAGGCAACCCGTTCACCAGACCATCCGAAGTTGAAAATTCTCTTGGTGAGATATGCGGGTTAGGATCGTTGGAGCGTTTCGTATGCTCATCCATCGTGATGACGATTGTAGTAGGGGAGAGCCGAGGGTCGGTTGACCCTTCCATCGATGGCCTATCGAGCCTGCACGGGAGCCCGCAAGGGGCTCCCCTACATCCCGAAAGCGGAGCGTTTTGGAAATCCGTTGTGGCGGTCCCCAGATTAGGCGTTTTTCCGCAACCTGCTAACGTGCCTGGTCGATCGACTTACGGGTGGTGTGCGCCTACGAGGTTGCGATGAGCCTGCGCGCCTCCACCCGCAGCTTGGGCGGCACGCAAGTGCCCAAAATGCCCCCCCTGGTTCTCATTCTCCTTCTTCCTTTTGTTCCTTCCGGAATGCCCCACAGTAATTGAAATAGATCTGCACCTGCCGCTTGAAGCGGTGCCAGATCCACGGGACAAAATCGTGTTCCTCGACCGGGTGCAGGCCCATCGAGGCCAGGTAGCGTTTCGCGTCCTCGAGGGGGCCGCGCGAGGCCGTCGAGAAAATCCCCGCGGCGATCTTGAACGGGTCGGTGAAGAGCAGATGTCCGCCCGTCCGGATGACCCGCGCCGCCTCGCGGAGGGGCGTGTGCGGGTGAACGATGTCCACGATGTTCGCGCTCGCCACCGCGTCGGCCGACTTATCGCCGAAGGGCAGGTTCGTGCAGTCGGCAACGATCACCTCGACGTTCGGACGGCGCGCGTGATCCAGGTCGCGCGGGGTGAAGGCGTCCCGCTCCGTGCGGACGTAATGCCGGTCGTATTTCTGCGGTTGGTGGAGCAGGATCGAGCGGGCCAGCAGGACGGAGCTGAACGACAGGTCCACGCCGATCACCTTCTCGTAGTGGGGGGCCAGCCGATACACGAGCCCGCCCGCGCCGCACCCGGCGTCCACGGCCAGCCGGTCGTTTTCCCGGTGAACGCTGCTTTCCGGCGCGGCCCGGTGCGCCCGGCCCATCTCTGCCAACAGGTCGAAGGGCGTCTTATCATCCCACTCCGCCAGGAAGGCGCGAAAGCTCGCGGGCAGGGGGAGCTCGGCCATCAGGTCGGCGACGCGCTCGAAGTGGAGGACCGCGTTGGAATCGACGGTGTCCTGTTTTTTGGGAACCTCGTAGAGGTCGAAGTGCTGGTTGGCCAGCCACCGGCGCGCCTCCTTGGAGAGATCGGCGTGCACGCCCACGAACGCCATGAGGGAGGCGAACCGGCCGCCCAGATAAAGCCGGGGCTTGGGCACGAGGACGAGCACCCCGCCCAGGACGGGGTGCCACGCCCCGCAGCCCTCGCAGACGACGTTGCCTTCCAGAAGCTCGTCGTCGTCATCCGCCGGCCGGGAGGGGATCTCGCCCGGCAGGATGGCCAGCTTTCCCCCGCACCGCCCCATTCGCTTGGGCCGGGAGGCGGGGCAGGACAGATGCTTCAGATACGAGATGCGCATGGTGATTGATTATGTCATGGACATGGACGGCGGCGGGTGCGGGATATCCTCGCCGCCCGTTGTTGGGAATGAGACACCGCCCCGCATGATGTTCACTTCGGCCGTTTCACTGGGTGGGTCTCTCACTCGGCCAGATCTTCGAGGGCGTTCCGGTGGCGGCGTATGTAATCCCGGTTGGAAAGCACCACCGCCTCGAAGTCCGAATCATCCGGCGTCAGGTGCACCCCGTCGGGCGTGACAACCCAGAAGAGCTCATCCCCTTCCTGGACATTGAGCTGGTCGATCAGCTCCTTCGAAAGCACAATCCCCAGGGAATTTCCGATCTTCCGGACCCTTGTCTTGGTTTTCGAGACCTTCACAGCGGAACCCTCCAACCAAGCGTTATGACATGTGTATAGCCTTTCCGGAGGGGTTTCAAGCTCAGCGGGCCGCCACCGGCCCGAGGGGTGAATTCCTGCCGGGTGCGCCTGACAACGGTGAATTCGGCGGATGGGGACAGATGGTGAAGGGCCGGCACGCCGGGTTTCTTCGATGTAGGGGCCGATGAAAACCCTGATAGAAGCGTCCGAAAGGAAACGAACAGCGATTCGATGAATTGGGCTGGAAAAATTCAGGGGACAAAATGGGCGGGCTCAAAAAACGGATTGGATTTTAATTCGCGACAACATCCCCCTCGATCGGCGCGACCGTGATGCCGCGTGACTCGAAGGCCTCGACGGCCTTTTGGAGGTTATCCTCCTCGCCGGTCATCTCGAGGTGTACCCAGCCGAAATCCGCCGTGACGTTGGCCGTCCGGACGCTCCAGACGATGTCGTACGCCTGACCGACCTCGTAGATGTGGGGACGCTTGACGGTGTTTTCAGGAAAGGTCAGCCGGGCGCGGAGTGTGGCCATCTTTCATTCCTCAAGTCAGGAGGTGCCGGGCGGGTGGGACGCCGGGTCACCCGACGCAAACGCTCGGCCTGCTCTTCGCCATTCCGCCTTCAGGCGGGCAGGTCCTCTTCCTTCGCCGGCTCCGGGCGGACGCCCCGGACCCTCAGGTACTCCATGGCTTCCTGAAGGGCGATCTCCGACCCTTCGAGCTCCAGGACAATCCATCCCTCCTCGGCCTGAACATCCGCGCGGAAGATGTTGGGGATCACGTCGCATTCCCGGCCCAGCTCGCAGATGATCGGATCCTTGACGAGCTCCCCTTCAAAATACGCGGTGACGAATTGCTTGGCCATGCTCCGAAAAGCCCCCGAGAAAGTTCACCCCGTTACACGGACACGAGCTCGTGCTCTTCCAGCGACCATGCGGTCACTGTGTACCTCTTGGATTTGGCGGTCTTGCCGTCAACGCCCACGATCACATAAATGTAGCCCGGCCAGCCGCCGAACATCGTCAGATCCGTCTCCGAGGGCCGGGACGGGTGATCCGGATGGGAGTGGTAGTAGCCCAGGATCCCGCGCCCGGTTCCTTGGAGAGACTTCTCCAGCTTCAGGTACGCCAAGGGACTGATTTCGTAGCGGTCATGCGCCCGCTCGCGGTTCAGGTTCTCCGCGGGCAGGGCCTCCTCGATGGCGATCCGTCGGCTCCCCCGAGCCCCCCGGCCCACCAGGAATCCGCAGCACTCATGCGGATAATCCCGGCCGGCGTGACGCTTCATGGCCCGAAGCGAGCGGAGAGGGATGTCGATCTTCATGACACGGGTCCGTCCAGGCCGGAGGATCGCGCCGGCGGACGGGGGGCGCGGCGCGTCACTCCACCTCGAGACCGCCCGCGATCGCGGGGATGATGGAGACCTCGTCTCCGTCCTTCAGGGCCGTTTTCGACCCGTCCAGGAATCGGATGTCCTCGTCGTTGACGTAGATGTTGATGAACCGGCGGATCTCGCCCGACTCGTCGTACATGCGCTCCTTGAAGCCGGGGAACTGCTGATCCATGCCGTCGATGATCTCGTTGATGTCGCCGCCCTGCACTTCCACCTCGCCCTCGTTTTGGGTGAGCTTTTGTAGGGCCGTGGGGATGCGGATTTTCACGGGCATTGTGGTTATGCCTCCTTCATTTGTTCCGCGAACACTTCCTGGAATGAGCTGAACTTGGAGTCGATGCGAAGCGGGGCGTTGACGCTGTCCTGGATAGCCTCCTGGGTTTTGAGACCGTTACCGGTGATGCAGATGACGGTCAAGTCGTCCGGGGCGATGCGTCCCTGCTCGACCAGTTTCTTCGTTACGCCGACCGTCACCCCGCCGGCGGTTTCGGTAAAGATCCCTTCTGTTTCGGCCAGAAGGTGCATGGCCGCGACAATCTCCGCGTCGGTCACGTCCTCGCCCCCCCCCTCGCTGTTGCGGCAGACCTGGATGCCGTAGTATCCGTCGGCCGGGTTGCCGATGGCGATGGACTTGGCGATCGTGTTGGGCCGCTGCGGCTTGAAATGGTCCCACCCGTTCTTGATGGCCGTTGTGACGGGCGAGCAGCCCTCGGCCTGGGCGGCGTACACCCGGGCGGTGATCTCGTCGATCAGACCGAGGTCCCTGAACTCGTGGAACGATTTCCAGATTTTCGTGATCAGCGAGCTGCCGGCCACCGGGACGATGATGTGCTCGGGCGTCCGCCAGCCGAGCTGTTCCATGACCTCGTAGCCGAAGGTCTTCGAGCCGTCCCCGTAGAAGGGCCGGATGTTGATGTTCACGAAGGCCCAGGGGTAGTTGCTGGCGATTTCCGCGCAGAGCCGGTTGACGTCGTCATACACCCCGTCCACCCCCACAAGCGTCGGGTTGTAGATGAGGGTCCCGAGGACCTTTCCCGTCTCGAGGTCGGCCGGGATGAAGATGACGCTTTTCAGGCCCGCCTCCGCCGCGTGCGCCGCCACGGAATTGGCGAGGTTCCCCGTTGAGGCGCACGACAAAATGTCGAATCCGAATTCCTGGGCCTTGGTGGCGGCCACCGCCACGACCCGGTCCTTGAACGACAAGGTGGGACAGCAGACGCTGTCGTTCTTCACGTAGAGGTTGCGGAGCCCCAGCGCGGCCCCCAGCCGGTCGGCCTTCACCAGCGGGGTCATCCCGACGTTGAGACCCACCGACGGCTCGCCGTCGATGGGAAGCAGATCCTTGTACCGCCAAATGCTGTGCGGCCCCGCCTGGATCGACTCGCGGGAGATCACCCGGCCGATGGCGTCGTAGTCGTAGACGATCTCGAGCGGCCCGAAGCAATAGTCGCAGACGTGGCTCGGCTCCTTGGGATATTCTTTCCCGCACTCCTTGCATCTCAATCCGAGGACGTATCCCACCCGCTCTCAAGCTCCTCTCCGGCGAGAGCCGCGCGCCGGTGCCGCTCCCGCCTTCGTCGGCCATCTCTATCGGGCCGCAGGTCTCATTCGGTTTCGGTCCGTTTATTTTAGCCCTTTGAGCCGGGGAATCAACCGATTTTCGCGGCGCCGAACCCCGCCGCGTCCCCCGATTATCAGAGAGCGGGTTCCTCCCGCGCTTAACCCGCCGCCGCTTCAGAATCGTGTAGAGTAGGACGTGGATTTTCCGCTCTCTCTGATTTCGAGATCGCCGCCGGCGCGGAAGCTTCCGCCCGCTCTCGCCGGACGGCTGAAGGAAAGGCCCACATGACCGCACGACCCACCGCGTTGACCATCGCCGGCTCGGATTCGGGCGGGGGCGCCGGGATCCAGGCCGACCTCAAGACCTTCACGGTCTTGGACGTCTACGGCGCGTCCATCCTGACGGCCCTGACCGCCCAGAACACCGTGGGCGTCCAGGCGGTCCACGCCGTTCCGTCCGAATTCGTCGCCAAGCAGTTTGATTCCGTCTGTTCGGACATCCGCATCGGGGCGGCCAAGACGGGCATGCTGGCCGACGCGGAGCTGATCGAGATCGTTGCCGCCAAGGTGAAGGAGTACGACGTTCGTCCCCTGGTCGTGGACCCGGTCATGGTCGCCAAATCGGGGGACCGCCTTTTGGCGCTCGGGGCCCAGGAATCTTTGATCCGACACATCCTGCCCATGGCGGAGATCATCACGCCGAACCTGGGCGAGGCGGAGGTCCTCGCGGGGATCCCCGTCGGCAGCCTGGAGGAGATGCGGGAGGCCGCCGAACGGATGCTGGCCCTCGGCCCCCGGACTGTCCTGGTGAAAGGGGGCCACCTGGAAGGCGAGGCCGTCGATCTCTTCTGCGACGGGACCGATTTCCGGATGTTCCGCGCCGAGCGGATCGACTCGAAGAACACGCACGGGACGGGCTGCACGCTCTCGGCCGCCATCACGGCTCACCTGGCCAAGGGCCGGGCCCTGGAAGAGGCCGTCGGGGAGGCCAAAGGCTTCATCACCGAGGCCATCCGAAGCGCGCCCGCGGACATCGGCTCCGGCCACGGCCCGCTGGACCACATGTGCAGGTTAATGCGTACGGAAGAATAGAAAAAGGGATTCCAATGAACCGCGAGGAGGCCATGAAGTTTTTGGAGAAGAACCACCAGGGCGTCTTTTGCGTCCTCCGCAGGGACGGTGCACCACACCTCTCCCCCGTTCTTTACGCGCTCATGGATGGGAAGATCCGGGTCTCCTGCACCTGGGACCGGGTCAAGACAAAACTCCTTCGGCGGGACTCGCGGGCGTCGCTCTGCGTGATTCCCGAAAAATTCTTCGAGGCCTACCTCTCCGTGGAGGGGACCGTCCGGCTAATCGAAGACCCGGACGGCCGACAGAACCTCGCCCTCTACCAGGCCATCGCTGGAGGGCCGCCGGACAACCTGGACGAATACCTCGCCGCCATGAAGGAAGAAAAGCGTCTCGTATTCGAGATGAGCGTGGACCGGATTCATCCGGTCCACGATTAACCCGGATTTCTCACAATACCAAATGCCCGAACGGGGCAGATCGAATGAACCGGATATATCTCAACGATTTGCCCAAGGAGCGTGCGTTGAGCATATCCCAACATTCTGTTCCCCGCGGGCGTGTGACGGGCCGGGACGGGGACCGGCCCCTACGACGAAAAAACCCCGCTTGCCCGTAGGGGCGGGTCCCCGTCCCCGCCCGAAAAACGGCCCTTACGTGTATCCGCCACCTTCAACACGACAAAACCGCCGATGGCCATCCCTT
>CAYRGS010000060.1:19703-21793 GCA_964423875.1 uncultured bacterium | reverse complement strand
CGCCCGGGCGTCGCGCGGAGCTCCCCGCGCCGCCCTATCAGGAGAGGCGCGAGCTCGTCTCGATGGTCGCCGACCTGCCCGGCATCGGCCGGGCGCTGGAGAAATTTCGCGAGGCGCCCGCGGGAGATTGACACCGGACCGGTCTCAGAGCGGTCCCCGGCGGCCCCACACCTGCTGACCCACGGAGGACCATGCGAAAGGCGACGATCTCCGCCTCAACGTGCGTTCTCGCACACACGCCCGCGCTCGTTCGGTACGGCTCGAAGCCCTTCCGGGAGAGCCGGCGGGACGGCGGCTTTCTGCCGGCCCTCGAAGCCCGGCTCCGGTCCTTCGAGGCGGCCGTCGCCTACCCGCCCAACCAGGTGTTTATCGGGAACCTCCCCCCCCAAGCCCTGCGGAGCATCGATTCTCCTTGGTATGAACATCCGTCTCCAGGGGCGGAACGGACGTCGCCCACGGGCGAGATCATCCCGGAGGACCGGTTCCTTGCTCTCCTCAAATCAGCCGACGCGTTCGGCCTCATCAACCTGTCCGAGGATTTTTCCCGAACGATAGGGTTGGAGGGCGCTGGCTCATCGCGCGACTTCTCGAGCCTGGGGAGCGCGGACGCTGAGCTGCCCCTTTTTTTCGAGGGCGAGGCCGTCGGGCGAATCCGATCGGACCATGAAGAAGACGATTCTCTGAAGGCGGCCGTTCTGCTCGAAAACCTGGCGGCGAAGGTTTCCGCCTTTCAGGCGCTGGAGCGCCTGCTGGATCACCCCGGCGTTCCCGGCCGCGATTCGCTGGATTTTCTCATCGGCTGTTCGGAGGAAGCCGTCGGCGACCGCTACCAACGGGGCGGCGGGAACCTCGCCAAGGCCGTCGGAGAAATGGCCGGACTCGCCCAAGCCGGCGGAACGGACATCAAGAACTTCTGCGCGGGCCCCGTCCAGGCACTCATCTTCGCGGGCAGCCTCGTGGCGTCCGGGGTGTTCGACCACGTGGCCGTCGTCGGCGGGGGGTCCCTTCCCAAGTTGGGGATGAAGGCGTCCGCCCACCTGGAGCGCGACATGCCGATCCTGGAGGACGTCCTGGCCGGCTTTGCCGCATGGGTGTCGGCGGACGGAGAGGGCCCCCGGATCCGATTGGATGGAACGGGCTTTCACCGGATCGGCGCCGGAAACGCCCAACAGGCCATTCTCGAATCCCTCGTGGCCGAGCCCCTCGAGCGGCTCGGCCTGCGCATCACCGACGTCCCCGTGTACGCGACCGAGCTCCACAATCCCGAGATCACCGTCCCCGCCGGCGGCGGCGACGTTCCCCGGACGAACTACAGGTTCATCGGGGCGCTGGCCGCCCTTCGCGGGGAGATCGACCGCTCGGAGATCGACCGCTTCGCCGACGCCCATGGGCTGCCGGGGTTCGCCCCCTCGCAAGGGCACATCGCCTCCGCCGTGCCGGCCCTCCCCCACGTCCTTCGCCGATTTCAAGAGGACGGCCTGGATCGGGCGTTCTTTCTCGCGAAGGGGAGCCTCTTTCTTGGCCGGATGACCCGGCTTTCAGACGGGGTTTCTTTCCTGCTCGACGCCGGTTGAAGGCCGATCGGCGGGACGCGCGGCCGGAAGCCGTCCCTTCTCATCGGGGCAAACCCCGAGCCCTACCGAAGAAACGACCCGCCGGAATGACACGTCAACGACAAACTGCTACCATCGACAAGAGTGGACCGAAGAAACAGATTGGGGAGAAGCAATCGTGCCGGAGTTATATGTGGCAAACGTGGAGGAGTTCGAAGAGGGTGGGTGCAAGATCATCGGCCAGGGGGACATCGAGATAGGTGTGTTCCGGGTCAGGGAGGATTTTTACGCCTACCGAAATCTCTGCCCCCACCAAGGCGGCCCGGTCTGCCAGGGGCGGATACTGGGCAAGGTGGAACAGAACCTGGCCGAGGACAAGACGAGCCGAGGGCTGAGGTTCTCGAACGATCACATCCACATCATCTGCCCCTGGCACGGTTATGAGTTCGATCTCCAAACCGGGATTCATCCGGGGGACCATCGCGTCCGCCTGGTCGGTTATCCGATCGAACGCCGCGGGAATGAAATCTACGTCGT
>CAYRGS010000060.1:8613-19693 GCA_964423875.1 uncultured bacterium | reverse complement strand
CCCCGCGCGGGGGAGGGGGGGGGAAGAATGACAGATGAGTGATGCTCAGACGGAGCAGGTAGCGGAAAAAATCCGGAAGCTGGAGCGAATCGGCGATCAGACCGACACGCGCGAGATCCTGGCCCTGGCGAGGAAGCAGGCCATCGAGAGGAAATACGAAGACTACGTGATCGTGGACGCCGACTGCCACCACATGGAGACCGCGTCCTGGAAAGATATCCTCCAGTACGTTGAAGACCCGGTCATCCGCCAACAGGCCCTGGACTTCCAGGCCCGGGTCACGTCTCCCCATTACGGCCTGATTGATCCGCTCGCCTACCACCAGGACGCGGGCGGACGCATCCGTCACCAGCGCCACCAAGGCTGGAGCGAGTCCGGCGAAGACGCTGACGTTCATCGCGACATCGTCCAGATCCGTCGCTCGCTGGAGTGCCTCGGGATCGACTATTCGGTGCTCTTTCCGACAAGAATGCTGGCCCTGGGGATGAACCCGCAGATCGAGATGGAAGTCCTGATGGGCCGGGCCTACAACCGCTGGATGGTCGATGAGGTGCTGCCGGGCGACGACCGGATCAAGTCGCTTCTCTATCTGCCGTTCAGCGCGCCGGATGCGGCGTTGCGCACGATCGAGGAGTTCTCCGACAAACCCGGCGTGATCGGCTTCCTGGTCACGAGCGTCCGGAACATTCCGGTTCACGACGACCGGTACATGAAGATTTACGCGGCCCTCGAGGAGCGCGGGCTTCCCCTCGCCTTTCACGGCGGTTACTCCTGGCACGACCCGAGCATGGCCCAATTCGACCGGTTCATCGGGGTGCACGCCCTGGGCTTCGTGTTCTGGCCCATGGTCCACGTGATTAACTGGGTGATCCACGGAATCCCCGAACGGTTTCCGAACCTCGACATCATCTGGCTCGAGGCCGGTCTGGCCTGGGCGGTCTTCCTGATGGAGCGCCTGGACGGCGAGTACATGAAGCGCATCTCCGAGGCGCCGCTGCTGAAAAAGAAACCGAGCGAGTACATCCGGGAGATGTACTTCACCACCCAGCCCCTCGAGATGGATAATCTCAAGGCGCTGGAGCTGAACTTGGAGATGCTCAACGCCGAGACGCAGGTCCTTTACGCCTCGGACTGGCCGCACTGGGATTTCGACCTCCCCAGCACGATATTCGACCTGCCCTTCCTCAGTGATCAGGCCAGACGGAACATCCTGGGCGAGACCGCGATGAAGCTGTTCAAGCTGGAGAAGCCGCGCAAGAAGATCATTCCCGCCAACAATTAGAAAACGCCCGCACCCCGTCGGATCATGTCGTATGCCCGAAGAACGGGGGGGGTGGAACGCAAGCGGACCCACGCGGGAGTCACCCTCCTGTCGCAGCCCATTTCAATAGGCGGACAGGCCTTGGCCGTCTCCTCCTCGGGACTCATCATCTCGGAGACCGACGCCGCCATCCCGGCCGCAGAAGCAATCGAGCTCATGAGCAGGATGTAGCCATTGCGGGATCAGGTCTGATATTCACACCGCAGAGGATCTCGCCCGCCTCCGTCTACGGTCTGTTTTAGATGTCGGGCGCCTGACCGGACAAAACACCCAAAGGCGCAACCGTGGCCTCGGCCGCCTCTTCGTAGGCCCGGATGAGGGTGTTGATGTCGGCGTCCTTGCCGTACGCGTTCACCACCGCTTGGAAGATCCCGCGGACGACCTCTCCCACGACCATCGGCGTCCCGCTGTCCCGACCGAGCTTTGTCGCCAGGCTGACGTCCTTGTGCATCAATCCCAGGCTGAAGCCCTGCTTCATCTCCCCCGACAGGATGAACTTGGGGAGGGTGATCTCCGTGTGGTAGCTCCGGCCGGAACCCTTCTGGAGGATATCGACGCACACGCTCGGGTCGAGACCGTTCTTGACAGCGAGGGTCACGGCCTCGAAGGCCACGGCGCGATTGCAGGCCGAGATCACGTTGTTGACCAGCTTCATCGTGTGGCCGCTGCCCACGCTTCCGGCGTGAAAGATGTTCGGACTCACCGCCGAGAACACCTCGAAGCACTGGTCATAGAGCTCCCTCGGCCCGCCGACCATGATCGCGAGCGTCCCCTTCTCCGCGCCCTGAGGGCCGCCGCTCACCGGAGCGTCGATCAGGTGGATGTCCCGGGCCATCAGCAGCGCGGCCATCTCCCGCGTCGCCGTCGGATCGCCGGTCGTCATGTCCGCGATGATGCCGCCGGGGGCGAGGCCGCCCAGAAGCCCGTCGTCGTCGAAGATGACCGTGTGAACCTCGTCTGAGGTGGGCAGGCAGGTCAACACCGTGTCGCACACCGCCGCGAGCTCCTGCGGGCTCCGGGCTGGCGCCGCCCCCGCCCGGCCAAACTCCTCAACCGCCTCGGGCCGGATATCGAAGACGTGCAGGTTGCGGACGCGCAGAATTCGGCGCGCGATCGCGCCCCCCATGTTTCCGAGACCCACGAAACCGACGTTCATCGCCCTGCCCCCTTCTCCGGCTGATTTTCTTTGAGCGCCGACGGCCGCGGGCATGCGGCCTTCACCCGATCGCCGTCCGTGGCGAAGGAACCTCCCCCCGCAACTCCGGAATCACGGTCTCGGCGAACAGGCGCAGCATCTTCAGCGTCTTTTCCGGACCGTAGTAGGGCGGGTAGTGCAACACCAGGGACGTAAGACCCGTCATTGACTGAAGCTTCCCCAGGCGGGCGAGAACCGTCTCGGGCGAGCCGTGCACCAGCGTGCTCTCTGCCAGCTCATCGTATTTCAACTCGATTTGCATGTCCTTTTCCGAGACGTTGCCAAGATACCCCGCGGTCCCCTGGCTCAGGAAATGCGTCAGGTGGCGGATGATGCCCTCTTCGCTCTCCTTTTTCGCCTTGGCGTCGGTCTCGGCGACGTAGACCCACCGGGCGATGTCGACTCCACCGAACGCCGGGTTGCGGTTCCACGGCGCCGGGGCCTCCTCCATTTTTCCGCGATAGAACACCGTCTGCTCGGCCAACTTCTCGAAGGCCGGCAGCGTCGAGAGCATCAGGCCGAATCCGTGCCGCGCCGCCGCGGCGATCGAGCGGTCCGAGCCGGCGGCCATGTAGAGCGGCGGGTGCGGCGTCTGGACACCGACCGGGAAGACCTCGTAATCACCCGTGATACGGTGGCGGTAGTACCCGCCGTCGTGATCGACCTTGCGCTTGTGGAAGGCGTCGAGGACGATAGGCAGCGCCTCTTCCTGGATGTCGCGGCGATTCTCGAAGTCGATGCCCAGCCCCTCGAATTCATAGGGCCGATAGCCCGAGCCGAGCCCCAGGACAACTCGCCCGTTGCTCAGGATATCCACGAACGCCGCGTTTTCGGCGATGCGCACCGGGTTGTGAAGCGGCAGCGTCATCACGGCCGTGCCCAGATGGATGCGCTCCGTCTTGGCCGCCAGGTAGCCGATATAGGCGAACGGGTCGGGCAGGATGCCGTATTGCTTGCTGAAGTGGTGCTCGGCGATCCAGGCGATGTCGTAGCCCAGGGCGTCCGCCTCCTGGATCTCGCGCGTGACCCGGGCGTGAACGTCGCGGTGCGGATAGGGCTCCGTCTCCGCATTCGGATGCGACGTGAACAGGATTCCGAACTTCATGCGATTCCTCCCTGCTTCTCCCCCGACTGCGCGGGACACCGCCATTATCGATGGAAAACCATCCAATGAACGATGTTGGTTCAAAATAGGCCAGGTAAACGCAAGTTCCAACGATTTCCGGTGGAGTTTTTCGTAACTATCACTCGGGCCAAATTAGACCACAATTCATTTTGCCGCACCAGGGCGACGCCCGGCCAACCGAAGAGCGGCACAGGCGGGTCTGTTACGATATCTCCGCGTTACGAGCACATCGATTGGCTTGAGCCGCTTCGCTTCGGCCGTCCGGCTGAATACGTTAGAAATATTGTGATATGGAATACGGGGCTGATATGGCTATGGAAAGGGCTATCGGAAATAGGCTTGAAGATTTTGAAGGTCAATAAAGGCAATGATCGCGATATTGCGAATTTCCATGAAATGCCGCAGGGCCGAGGTCTCATCCGGGCGCGACGGGCCTTACACATCGGCCATGGCCACATTTCTTCCGAGCGTCCTCAGAAACCGAAAATGGCCGGCGATGGCGGACCGCACTGTAGGGTAGCTGACGTAGGCAATTGAAAAGTCTCGACAGGTCTCTTTTACGATTTTGCTGATTTGCGGATAGTGCATATGACAGATTTCCGGGAAGAGGTGGTGTTCAATTTGAAAATTCAGCCCTCCCAGATACCAGGCGGCGAGGCTGTTTCCCGGTGCGAAATTCGCGGTAGTTTCAACCTGATGAATGGCCCATTCGTTATCGATGCCGCCGGTGTCATGATCCGGGATGGGGAAGGTGTTCCCCTCCAGCGTATGCGCCAGTTGAAAGGTGACGGAGAACGTCAGTCCCACCACCAAGTGAATCACCACAAATGCGATGAGCACGTACAGAACCGGGTGAAAAAGAAGCGGTATCCCGATCATATAGACGAAGTAGAAGACCTTCGTCAGGAAAAACAGCGTGCCTTCCGAGGCGGACATCTTGCGCAGTTTATATGAACCGATACGCCCGGAAAAAAACTTTTTGAAATCGGTATAAGTCACCCACGACAGCGTCAGCAGGCTATAGACCGGGAAAGCATATAAGTGTTGAAACCGATGCCAAGGTCGCAGCTTCTGGTCGGGACTCAGGCGGAGCAAGCCGGCGGATTCCAGATCGTCGTCCAGCTCGCCGATGTTGGTGTACGTGTGATGCAGGATGTTGTGCTTCTGCCGCCACAGCAAGTGGCTCCCCCCGATCAAAGCCATCGTGAAGCCCATCAGCCGATTGAGCGTTTTGCTTTTTGAATAGCTGCCGTGGTTGCCGTCGTGCATGATGTTGAAACCGATGAGCACAAAGATCTGGGAGATGACAAGCGCGGTGATGACGGCCATCAGGAGGGACGCGGAGAAAAACACCAACAGCACGTAGGAGGTCGCCAGCGATCCCAGAATGATCGCCGTCTTGAGAAGCATGCGCCAATTTCCGGTCTTGGAAAGGCCGCGTTCCGCAAAATACTGCTCCACACGTCCTTTCAAGGTCTTATTGAACTCGCCGCGGACGGGGAAGGATACCTTTCTCATTATCAAGTTTTCCCCCTGTGCGCGGAACGTTTGCGCAAAACCGCGCGGGTCATGGGCGTCGGTTTGAGCGCCGAGTGCTACATTCCGGTCGAGTCCGCCCTTAAATCGGATATTGCATAGTCGCCGCGCCGTTTGTGAGGGTGATGTCCAATGCGGCTCCCGGACGGGCGCCTATTGAGCGCATCCCGCCGCCCGGCGCGGGCGGGCACCTCGAAATCGCTGCCGACGGCTCGAGACGGACGGAGCGGTCGGGGCGTGCGGCGCCGCCTTTGGGTCGCTTCCGATCGGTCGGCTGTCCACGACGGCGATCGGGCGCTTCGTCAGTCTCTCGATGTTGCGAATGTGGGCGCGCTCGGCCGGGTCGCAGAAGGAGAGCGCAATGCCCTCAACGCCTGCGCGCGCCGTCCGACCCACGCGATGGACGTAGCTCTCCGGGACGTTCGGCACCTCGTAGTTGATGACGTGCGTCACGTTGGCGACATCGATCCCTCGCGCGGCGACGTCGGTCGCGACGAGGACTCGCGCGTGGCCCGTTCGAAATCTCATGAGGGCACGCTGGCGGGCGCCCTGGGACTTGTTGCCATGGAGCGCTTCGGTCGAGACACCCGCCTTACTGAGCTGCTCGGCGACCCGGTTGGCCCCGCGCTTCGTGCGCGTAAAAACGATGACCCGGGCCAGTCCCGGGTCCATCAGCAGCCTGGCCAGGAGGGCGCGCTTCTTCGTGTGGTCCACGTAGAAGACACGTTGGTCGACCTGATCGACCGTGACGGCTTCCGGAGATGCATTGACGCGGACGGGTTTGCGGAGATTCTCGGCGGCCAGGCGTGCGACCTCCGGGGGCATCGTCGCCGAAAAGAGCATCGACTGGCGCCGCTCCGGCAGGGCCGCGATGATCTTCCGCACGTCCGGGATGAAGCCCATGTCCAGCATGCGGTCGGCTTCGTCCAGAACGAGAAAGGACGCCTTGTCGAGCCGGACATGGCCCTGATGGACGAGGTCGAGCAGGCGCCCCGGGGTGGCGACCAGAATGTCGACGCCGCGGGCCAGCGCGTTGACCTGGGGCTGCTGGCCGACGCCTCCCAAGATGACGGTGTGGCGTAGCGGGAGATGTCGCCCATAGGTCTTGAGGCTGTCCCCGATCTGGAGCGCGAGCTCGCGCGTCGGCGCCAGGATGAGGGCGTGCGGCGAGCGCGGTCGGGCGCGCCCGCCCTTCTCGGAGAGCTGTTGCAGGATAGGCAGCGCGAAGGCCGCGGTCTTGCCGGTGCCGGTCTGGGCGATGCCGATCACGTCCTTCTCGGCGAGGAGCAGCGGGATGGTGCGCGCCTGAATCGGCGTGGGCTCGATGTAGCGCTCGTCATGCAGGGCGCGCCGAAGCGGCTCGGCCAGGCCGAGATCGGAAAAAGAAGGGTTTGTCACGAATATGGGTGTCCTTTTGCGCCAAGCGGCGCTCACCCGATTTGGGCGCGCGGACGCGTCTGGCGTTTCGCCTCTTTCCACGCGCATTCTGGATAAGACACGGTTTTCTGGGAATTGTCTCGGGATGAGTGCGTTTCCGATTGCCTGGAAGCACGTCGCGCGATCGCGAGCAAATATTTGGGCTTATATGCGTTCCCGTCTCACGGATGTCAAACTTTCCGTTACCCTCTCCCCTGAACCCGCGTCCGCACTCGGCAAAACCCGATGCGCCCGCACGCCACCGCAAAAGGATGGCCGCCTTCGGAAGACGGGCCGGTGGGTCAACCACGACTCGATGCCAAACCTTGGTCTGGACCCGACCCCAATCTCAAACCTACCAGTCCTCAAAAAATCCGTAGCCCTCGAGGAACTTCGGCTTCGGCCACCAGCGCTTGAGCTTCAGGTCCTCGGCGATGACGTTGACGGCGTTATACCCCGGGGCGAAGGTGATGGAGCCGCCGGGATGACAGCACGAGCCCGCCATGTAGAGGCCCTCCAGGGGCGTCCGGTAGGACTGACGGCCGATGCCGACCTGTCCGCCCGAGTAGGTGCCCATGTGGTCATCGCCCCGCACCATGTTGATGATCGCCCGGGCGTTATCCAGAGGCGTATAGCTGTAACGGTGGACAACGTTTTCCCTCGTCATGTTCGGGGCGTATTCGGCCCAGCGGTCCAGGATCCGGTCGAAGTAGGACTCCTTGATCTCATTCCAGTATTCCGGATCGCGGCCATCCACCTCATACGGGACGAACTGCCAGAACCCGGCGATGTGAAGGCCGCCCGGCCCCTGGCTACGGTCGAAGAGCGTGGGCACCCAGGCCTCGCCCCCCGGCTTCGAAGGGACCCGGCCCGCCTCGATCTCGCGGAAGTGCTCCAACATCTCCTCGGGGACGTCGTAGCCGAAGGTCTGGTGGAAGCACTCGTTCATGTCGGGATATTTCTCCGCTACCGTGTAGCGCGGCGGCTCCCGCAGGACCATGTGGGCGCCGAAGAGCGCGGACTCGTTCATCCGCCAACCCTTGACCCGCTCCACTTCCTCTTTGGGCAGATGCTCCTCGCCGACCATCTGTAGGAACGTCCGGCCCGGGTCGACGTTGCTGACGACGGCCTTCCTCGCCCGGTATTCCGCGCCGCCCTCCAGCCGCACGCCCACGGCCCGGCCCTGTTCGACCAGAATCCGCTCCACGGAGGACTGCTGGCGGATCTGTCCCCCGTGCGCCGTCAAGAAGTTCACGAGGCCCTTTGCGATCATGTTGCTGCCGCCCCGGGCCAAGCCGTAGCGGCCCAGGCGCAGCAGCATGCGCAGGGTGCCGAAGCCGGTGGCCGGCAGGGCCTCGCGCATGCGCACCGCGCTGGTGCTGAAGAAAAGGCTCGTCCGGACGGTGTCGTCCTCGAAAAGCGTCTCGGTCACTTCGGTCGGGCTCATTTGGGCCAAGTCGAAGAACTCCGTCCCCAGCGCGCCGAACCGCCGCTCCAGGCGGTCCCGCCACTCCGTCGTCGGCAAGGGCGGGGCGTAGTGGTAGGCCCGCATCACCTCGTAATAGCGCTCCATCTCCACGAGCGTCCGGGCGTCTTTTTCCGAAAACTTGGAGAGAGAGCGGTAGGTGTCCTCGCGGTCCGAATAGATCAGAAGGCAGCGGCCGTCCCGGAGCGGGATGCCGAAGTTCTTGTGGGGCACGATGTAGGACGCGCCGTACTTGTCGAGCTCGAAGTCCTGGTAGGCGGGCGTCTCGGGACCGAAGATGTGGAAGACGGAGTGCAGGTTAAAATAGTAGCCGGGGAAGACGTGCTCGGTCGAGAGACCGCCCCCTTCCTCCAGGCGACGCTCCAGAACCAGGACCGACTGGCCGGCCTTGGAGAGGTAGTTGGCGACGGTCAGTCCATTGTTGCCCGAACCGATGACGATGACGTCGAACGTTTCCATGGGTGTCCTTTGCATTCGTCGGCGCCGGCCGCGTCCAACCGCATCCGGAAATCCCGCTGGCTTTTTCAAGCCCCGCTCATCCGGCGAGGCCCACATCAATCAGCCGCTCGATTCGACCCTTGGCAAGTGTTTCAACCGATTCCAAGAGAGCAATCAAGATTCGGCGCTTGCCCCCGCTTTCTCCCGGGCGGAAAAGATCAGCCTTTTGATCTCGGTTACATGCTCTCGGAATTCAGGCGAGAACTCCATCTCCGCGTCTCGCGGACGGGGGAGCCCGACATCGATGACCTTAGCGATTCGTCCGGGGCGCGGCGTGAACACCACCACCCGGTCCGCCAGAAGGACGGCCTCGGGAATGCTGTGGGTGACGAAGAGGATGGTCTTCTTCCGCTCCTGCCAGATACGAAGGAGTTCAAACCCCATGTCCTCCCGGGTCATGGCGTCCAGCGCGCCGAAGGGTTCGTCCATGAGGAGAAGAAGGGGGTCGTAGATCAACGCTCTGCAAATGGATACCCGCTGCTGCATGCCGCCCGAAAGCTGGCGCGGCTTGTGCTGATCAAACCCCTTCAGGCCGGTGAGGTGGATCAGCTCCAGCGCCGCCTTCCGGTAGTCCTTGTCATCGAGGCGCAGAATCTCGATGGGGTAGAGGATGTTCTCCATCACCGTTCGCCACGGCATCAGGACCGGCTGTTGAAAAACCATCCCCACGTCCCGGTAGGGGCCGGTGACCTCTTCGTCCCGGATGAAGATCTCGCCTTCCGTTAAAGGGAGCAGACCCACGACCAGCTTCAGCAGGGTGCTCTTCCCGCAGCCGCTCGGGCCGACGATGGTGATGAATTCCTTCTCGCCGATCTCGAGGCCGATGTCCTGAAGCGCCGTGACGGGCTCGCCGTCCTTCACCTGGAAGATTTTCGACACGTTCCGAATGCTGATCACTCGATGACTTTCCAGGCCTCATCCTTATAACTGGGGCCCTGCCTCCTCCTCTTCCAGGTACCAGGGGGACAACAGACGCTCAATCCCGGCCACAACGCCGAACAGCGCGATGCCCAGAACCGAGAGGATCACGATGGCCCCGAACCCCAGTGAGGTGTTCATCCGCGCGCTCGAAGTGAGAATGAGGAAGCCCAGGCCGGCGTCGGATCCCACGAACTCCCCGATGACCGCGCCGATGACCGAGAAGGTGATGGCGATCTTCACGCCGGCGAAGAAATGCGGCAGCGCCATCGGAAAACGGACCTTCACCATGACTTGCCACCAACTGGCCCGCAGGATGCGGGACATCTCCAACATCTCCGGCGGAATCAACGTCAGACCCGTGGCCGTGTTGACCACCATGGGGAAAAAGGCCACGAGGAAGGCGACGGTGATGATGGGCCAGACATTGACCCCGAGCCACACCAGCAGGATGGGCGCGATGGCCACCTTGGGAACCGATTGGGTCACGATCAGGAGCGGATAGAGCGTATTCCGGAGAAACGCCGAAGAGGTGATGAGAACGGCCAGGAAAACGCCGAGGACAACGGCCGCCACAAACCCCAGGGTTGTTTCATAGAACGTCACCCAGATGTGCCTGGGAAGAATTCCCCACCATTCCCCCAATTCCGTGTAGATGCGCGAGGGCGTGGGAAGGAGCCAGACTGGAATGTCAAAAATCCGAACCGCGACCTCCCACAGAACGAAGATCCCGATAAGCGTCAGCGTCGGGCCAACATACTTCTCGGTGACACCCTGAATGTCCATCCTGAACCCTGAGTCATCCGGCCGGCGGGAAACCTCCGTGCGGCCTCGAGCGGTGGCGCCCCGCGTGCGTGGGCTGATCTGATTGGGTCGGAGAAGGGACGGGCCTTCAGGCCCGCCCCCTCTCGATGGTGTCCCGGATCAATCGGGAATCTTGATTCCCGGCAGGAACGCGTTGGTGTGGACGGCCCCCGGATCGATGGGCTTGGTGAGCTTCATGAAGCGCCTCATCGTCTCAATCGTCCCCGCGATCTTCTCGCGCTTCATATAGCCCATGCCCTTTTCAAGGGCCTCGGGGCTCGACATCATCTCTTTCACGATGACGTTCTCCCCGAGCGAGGCCCCTCGGTCCACCTGGGGGTTGTACTTTTTCAGGATATCCACGGCCTCCTGGGGGTGCTTGAAGGAATACTCCAGCCCCATGAACGTGGCCTTGAGGAAGCGCCGCACCTGGTCCGGATTTCCGGCGATGGTCTTGTCGGGCGCCAGGAGGCTGTTGCCGTAAAAAATCATCCCGGAGTCTGAGAACAGGAAGTATTTGGCCTTCAGGCCTTTGGTCATCCCAAGCTTATTAAGCAAGACCGTATTAAATACGTAGTCCAACATGGCGTCGGTCCGCTTGCTGAGGAGCAAGGCGTTCAGCGTGGAACCCTTCACGAACTTCATCGTCGCGCCGTCCTCGATGCCGGCGGCCCTTTGGAATCCCGCGAACATCCTGGTGATAGACGCCCCCGCCGAGCTCGCAACGGTCCGCCCTTTGAGGTCAGCCGGTTTACTGATCCCGGAACCCGCCAGATAGTG
>CAYRGS010000060.1:0-8603 GCA_964423875.1 uncultured bacterium | reverse complement strand
ATGAGGCGTCCTGGCGTAGACGACCCCGATCGCCTTGACCGGCACGCCCTCATTGGCGCGAGCGAGAACCAGGGCACCGAGGTCGGCGAAGGTATAGTCCGACTGGCCTTGGGCCATGAGGGCGATCGCCTTGGTGGAGCCGTAGCCCCGCTTCACAACGGCGTCGATCCCGTTCTGCTTGTAGAACCCTTTCCCGAGGGCCGTGAAATAGCCTGTGTGCCGGCCGAAGATGACCCAGTCCAGGTTGAACCGCACCTTCTCCGCCGCCAGGCCTTCCGTGCTCAGGCCCAGAAGGAGGAACAAGGTAATCCCCCCCCAAAATCCCGAAAGAAGTCTGCTCCGCTTCATCACACGCTCCCTTCATGACCGAAATCCAACATGACGAATTGTTCGGCCGCCGCGATTTGCGACCCCTCCGACAAGACGCCTCCACACCCCTCCATCTCACGTCCGGCAGCTCTCCTGAACTCAGGACCGGGCCGGGCAGATCGCCCTGGAAAGTGAAACCCGATTTCCGGAATCCCGCACTCTCGTCCGTACGTGCGTCCTCCCGCATTTCCGCGGAATTTCCCATTTCAAGTTTGTACAGACTCGTACCGACCACTCTTTGCTATTTAGCCCGATTAGACACCTCCTTACCGGACCTGTCAAATCCACTTCTGGCTCCTGAAACCCGAATGTCACCGGAGTCCGCCATGGGAAAACCATGCCGCGCCGGCGTGTCAACGAGCTTGACCACCGATGTTTCGAGTCTTCGTCCTGCCCAATTTCGCGATTGAAATGATTACTAAACCCCGAGGCTCCGGTAAGGTGATTTTCATCACCACGCACAGCCTGGGAGAAATGGACGAAGAAATCGGCAAGAACTATATCCATCACGTAGAATCACTCTCCGACGCCGCGTTGATAATCAACCTGAAAGTCGGCAAGGAAAATCCCGAGAGGACGAGAATGCTGCTGAAAACGGATGAAAAACGATTTATTTTGGGACCCTTGTCAAGACGGACGGTCCCCTATCCGGGTGAAAAATGAATGAACCGATCCCCCCTACAGCCCCCGAATCGCCGTTTTCCGTGCAGGCGCTCAATGACAGGACGCTTGTCGCCGCCGAACCGGGAGGCGGCTCCAATGCCGGGTTCTTCCTGGGCGACAAAGGGCCGATCATCATCGATTCATTGCTCTCGCCGACTTCGGGCGAGGCCCTCCGGCAGTCAGTCTCGGGGCTGACCCCGCTCCCGCCGCGCGCCCTGCTCTACACCCATCACCACGGCGACCACACGTTCGGCGCCCAGACGTTCGAATGCCCGGTCATCGCCCACGAAGGGGCCGCCGACGCCATGCGGTCCCGGGCCTCCGGCTTGAGCCGCTCTCGGCTTTTGGAGCTCTTTTACGGCGAGCACTTCGCCCGGGCCATCGGGGAGGGCCGGATCGACACCGCCGCCCTCGAAAGCCGCTTCAACCTCCTGGACCTGACCGACCTTGTGGTGACGCAGCCTACGGTCACGTTCTCTGATCGCCTGGCGCTATACGATCCCGCGGGCCTTGTCCAGCTCCTCTCCTTAGGGCGCGCCCACTCGGGCGGGGACGCGGCCGTTTTCCTACCCGAGGAACGAATCCTCTTCACCGGCGATCTTGCCTTCAACGGGCGGATGCCCTTCATGGCGGAGCCGATCGGACCGGCGGTTTTCGAGGCCCTGGACCGGATGGAGGGGCTGCGTCCGGAAATTGTCGTTCCGGGCCATGGTCCGCCGGGGGGGCCGGAGATCCTTCGGACGATGCGGGAGTTCTTCGGCGATCTCCGGGACGCGGTCGAAACCCTTCGCGCACAAGGCAAATCGCTGGATGAGGTCAAGGCGGAGATCGTCCTGACCCAATACGCCGATTGGCCCCGGTACGACAGGGCGCTTCCCCTCAACGCCGAGATGGCCTACCTGGGGCTGGATTCCTGAACCTGGGGTCCGGTGGAAAGGGATGTAGAAAACCGGGTGGTTCCGCCCGCCAGATTTTGGTCATACAATGCCTTTCTGATTTCGTCACCCGAATCCTGATCCAAAGCAAGGCCGCAATCCGAGGAAGGAGATGCGCCATGATCACCAAACAGGCCAGTCTTTCCCCGCAAGAGCGCGAACGGCGGCACCGCGCCCTGCGCGAGGCGATGGCCGGGGCCGGCTACGACGTCCTGCTCTTCGCCTCGCTGGGGCATGACAACCAGCGCGGCCCGGTCCGTTACGTCTCGAACTGGCGGAGCCCCACGTTCTCCGACTACGCCCTCCTGCCGCTCGAGGGGGAGATGACCCTTTGCACGCATTACCCGAAATACGTCGAGCTCGCCCGGGGGCGCTGCGGCGTCGAGACGGCGGTGGCCACCCCCTACGGCCAGGAGGATTCGGCCGTCATCGGGAAGCTGCTGGCCGACTGGGGGGTGAAGCGCCTGGGTCTCGTCAGTCCAACGACGATGTCGGCCGCGTTCCACCAGTCCCTCCTCGCGGCCCTCCCCCCCGGCGTGGAGACGGCGGACGCCACCGATCTGTTCGAAGCGGTCCGGTGCATCAAAAGCGACGAGGAATTCGGGCTGATTGGAGAGGCCGTCCGGCTCGGCGATCTCGCTTTCGAGACCTTCTGCGAAGCCGTCGCCCCCGGGCGCAAAGAGTACGAAGTCCTGGCGGACGTCGAACACGTCCTCCGCCTCGAAGGGGCCGAGGAGGTCTTCTTCATCGTCGGCTCGGGCGAGCGGCCCGTCAACCGCTTCTGGGACATGGCCGACCGGACGCTTGAAAAAGGCGACGCGGTCATCTTCTGCATCGAGCACTGTGCCTCGGGCGGGTACTGGAGCCAGTTCATCCGGACCGTCACCCTCGGACCGGCCAGGGAGGAAGTTCTGCGGATGTACAAGGTCCTGCACCTTGCGCTTCAGCGAGCCGAGGAGACGCTGAAGCCGGGCGTCCCGGCCTGCAACGTCGCCCGGGCCGTCACGGAGACCGTCGCCGCCGCCGGGCTGAAAGAGGGGAACCATCCGGGCCACGGCCAGGGACTCGACATCGTGGAGGCGCCCTTCCTCGGTCCGACGAACGAGACCCCGCTGGCGGCGGGGATACACATGATCCTTCATCCCCATACGGCGTTTCCGGAGGGCGGGGGCCTTTGGGTGGGCGACCCGTACCGGGTGACGCCCTCCGGGGCCGAACGCCTGAGCGTCTCACCGCAAGATTTGCGTGAGATCTAGCTGGAAGGCGTCGGGTATTTGCTATCCCGCCAAATTGAAAAAACCGATGATGGCGAACGATAAAATTCGGTCGAAGCCCATTACACGCGCGGCGGACTGGGCGAGGGAATGCGGAGCCGGCCGCTGTCAGGGTCTGACGACGATGGCTCGAGCGGGCGACGGAGTTCCGCGTCGCGTGGTGTTTCAGGCTTGACCCAAGGCTTCCCGGATGGGAAACTCGATGTCTACCTTGATTTCCTGGATGGGATGGGAGAGGCCTACCCGGCCGCCTGATGTCGCGATGGGCGAGTTCCTCCAGGGCGGCGGGCACGATCTTTTCATTCCTGCGTACGCGGCTCCGCATCTACCTGCGGGGCATGCATAGGGGGGCTCTCTACGGAGATAACCTCAATTTGAATCGGTGGCAATAGGGGGGAGAAAAACCATGAAGACCGCACGGTATTTGGTGGGCGCCCTTTTGGCGCTGAGCATGGCGACCGGCGCGGGAGCGCGCGAAAAGGCCAATTTGATCCTGGACTGGCTGATCATCGGCAGTCACGCCGGGTATTACTCGGCGCTCGACAAGGGCTTCTTCAAGGACCAAGGGATTGATATGACGATCATCCCGGGCAAGGGCTCCGGGTACGCCGTCAAGACGCTGGGCGCCGGGAAGGTCACGTTCGGCTACGCGGATTTGGGCGCGATGATCATCGGCCGCTCCAAGGGAGCGACAAACCGGATGATCGGGATATTGATCGGAAACGCGCCCTATGTCCTCTATTCCCTTGAACCCAACGCCGTCCGGAAACCCAAGGATCTGGAAGGCAAGAGCATCGCCTCCACGAGAGGCAATACGCTCTATATCCTTTTCCCCGCCTTCGCCAAGCTCGCCGGATTTGACGCGAACAAGGTGAAATGGCAGATCATGACCGTCAGCGCGATGATCCCGAGCCTCATCTCCGGCAAGGTCGATCTGTCCGCGCACTACACGGGGAGCGGACCCATTGTCGAAGGAACGGCGGCGAAGAACGGCAAGAAGGCCGTGCCGCTTTACTACAGAGACTATGGCTTCAACATTTACTCCAACGGGCTGCAGACCCAGGATGAGACCATCGCCAAGAACCCAAAACTCGTCCGCGCGTTCCTAGCGGCGATCTATAAGGGCGTCGGCTGGGCCATCGCGAATCAGAAAGAAGCCATCAATATCCTGGGGAAGTACAACCAGGCGCTGAACCCGGATTTGGGGCTCAAAAGTTGGCAGGTCACGATCAAGGAAATCCTGACCGACGAGGTGAAGAAACATGGCCTCGGCTACATGACGGCCGAAAAGGTGAAAAACACGCGCAAGATGATGGTCGACTTTTTGAACGTCAAGAATCCCCCGTCGGTCAGCGAATCTTATACGACGGAGTTCCTCCCCGGGATCATACCGCCCAAGGGGATGTAGACGAAACTCCGGCAGATTCTCAATCACAGGGAAGTTGACAACCAAACCTGGAGGATGCCGGTCGGAGGCGAAAGAAGGTGCGCGAAGGAGATCTTTGGCCCGCGTTGCGGGCGTACTGGCATCCGGTCGCTTTCGCGGAAGAGGTCGGCGATAAACCGCTGGCCGTCCGGCTCCTGGATGAGCGGATCGTAGTCTGCCGCCTCGGGGGCCGGGCGGCCGCCTTCCACGACCTCTGTATCCACCGGGGGACTCCGATCTCCCTGGGCAGGGTGGAAGGCGAGCACGTGGTCTGCGCCTATCACGGCTGGGCCTACGACGCCGGAGGGAGGTGCGTCCGGATCCCGTCGGTCCCCCCCGGGCATCCCATCCCCAAAAAGGCCTGCCTCACCCGTTACCTCACGCAGGAGCGATACGGCCTGGTGTGGGTTTGCCTGGAAGAGAAACCCCGGGCGCCCATCCCCGAGTTTCCAATGCTGGAGGACCCAGACGTTCGGTGGGTTTACCGCGACAGAAGAATCTGGAATTGCAGCGCTGCGCGGGCGATAGAAAATTTTCTTGATTTGGGCCATCTGCCCTGGGTGCACGAAGGAATCCTGGGCGACCGCGAACAACCGCTGACCCCGGATATCGACGTCGTCCAGGACGGTGAAGAGATCCGGTTCACGGTGGACCAGCGGCCCGACAAATCCCACGACAATCCTTTTCAAAGGATCTACCGAGTCAACCGGCCCTTCGCCGTCTCCATGTTGAAAGAGGAAGCGGACGGAAACGCGGAGCTCTTGGTTTTTGTCTGCACCCCGCATACGGCGCGCGAGAGCACGCGGTGCGTTTTGATCGGACGGAATCATGAACCGCCGCCCGAAGCGGCCCGAATCGAAACGTTCAACAATACCATCATCGAGCAGGACCGGACGATTGTCGAAAACCAGCGCCCGGAGGAGCTTCCGCTGGATTTGACGGAGGAGCTTCACCTCAAGGGACCGGACGCCCCCGCCCTTGCATACCGGAGGATGATGAGAGAGCTCGGCGTCGAATAGGCCGATCCCGCCCGGCATCGCAGGCGGAATGCGCGATTGAACCGCGCCGGCCCGGAGCCCGGATGGATCGATATCGCCGCCGGTGTTTCTCTTTTCTTCCCGCGGAATCAGGACCGCCCATGATCCTCAAAGAGAAAGTCATCATCGTCACCGGAGCGGCGCGGGGCATTGGAAAGGTCTACGCCAAGGGGATCGCGGAAGCGGGAGGCAAAGTCGTCGTCGCCGACATCCTCGACGGCGACTCGACCCTAGAGGAAGTCCGGCAGGCGGGGGGAGAGGCCCTTTGCGTGCACACCGACGTCTCGGATGAACAGAGCGTGCAAGCCCTGGCGGAAACGACGTACAATCATTTCGGCCGCATCGACGGACTGGTCAACAATGCCGCGATGTTCGCCGGAATGACTTATCATTCCTTCGACCAAATCGCGGTCGAGGAATGGGACCGGGTCATGGCCGTCAACGTCAAAGGCCCCTGGCTGGCTTCGCGGGCGGTATATCCCTTCATGAAGGCGCGGGGCGCCGGCAAGATCATCAACATCGCGTCCGGCGCTCCGTTCAAAGGAAACCCGCTCTTCAGCCACTATTCGGTATCAAAAGGGGGCGTCCTCGCGCTGACGAGGGTCCTGGCCCGCTCGATGGGCAAGGACGGAATCTGCGTGAACACGGTGGCGCCCGGATTCACCCACACCGACATCCTGATTGCCACGCGGGAGGACTTAGAAGCGGTCGATGAGATCGAGGTCGCGTCGCGGGCCATATCCCGGACGGAATATCCGGAGGACCTGATCGGGGCGATCGTCTTCTTCCTTTCAAGCGGCGCCGATTTCATCACGGGCCAAACTCTTCTGGTGGACGGCGGGTCCTACATGCTGTGAATAATGGCCGCGGCGGACAAACGCAAACCTTCCCCTGGAAGGCGTTCATTGTGTTTCTTTTTCGGATAGGAATGAGCCATGCGTGAAGGAGATCTTTGGCCCGCGCTCCGGGCCTACTGGCATCCGGTCGCATTCGCGGAAGAAGTTGGCGATAAACCGCTGGCAGTCCGACTCCTGGATGAGCGTATTGTCATCTGCCGCCTCGGGAGCCAAGTGGCCGCCTTCCACGACCTCTGCATCCACCGAGGGACACCGATTTCCCTAGGTTGGGTCGAAGGCGAGCACGTGGTCTGCGCCTACCACGGCTGGGCCTACGATGCGGGAGGAAAGTGCGTTCGAATCCCATCGGTCCCCCCCGGGCATCCCATCCCCAAAAAAGCCTGTCTCACCCGTTACGCTACGGAGGAGCGGTACGGCTTGGTGTGGGTTTGCCTGGAACAGAAGCCCCGGGCGCCTATCCCCGACCTTCCAATGTTAGGAGACCCCTCTTTGCGCGTGGTCGTCCGCGACCGCAGGGTGTGGCAGTGCACCGCCGCCCGCGCCATCGAGAACTTTCTCGACCTGGCCCACATCCCCTGGGTCCACGACGGGACCCTCGGCGATCATAACAACCCGCGGACCCCAGATGTCGATCTGGAAAGAGACGGCGAAGAACTCCGGTTCACAGTCAAAGGCGTTTCCGACCTTTTACATGCGCGCGTCTGCGTTAGATCGTATCGAACCCACCGGCCGTTCTCTGTCTTCCTGTCAAAAGAGGAATCCGACGGGAGCACGGAGATCATGTGGTTCAGTTGCACACCGCATTCAGCAAAATCTTGCACGCGGTGCATCCTGATTGCCCGAAACTTCGATCCGCCCCCGGGCGTGTCCAGAATCGAAGACTTCGAAGAGGTCGTCATTGCCGAGGACCAAGGCATCGTCGAAAAACAGCGGCCAGAGGAGCTTCCACTGGATTTGACCGAGGAGCTTCACCTTAAAGGACCGGACGCCCCCGCCCTCGCATACCGGAGGATGATGAGAGAGCTTGGCGTGGAGTGAGATGAATGCAGACAGATACGATCCTGGCATCAATTGACAAGGAAGAGTTGGCGGAATTGTCCGTTCACCTCGGCAACATCCCCAGCCCGACAGGGCTTGAGGAGCCCATGGGAGAAGCGGTCTACACCTGGCTCGAGACGAACGGCTTTCACCCCGCCAAGATGGAAGTCGCACCGGGGCGCAACAACGTCGTCGCCGTCTTGAAGGGAGCCGGAGAGGGCAAATCCCTGCTCTTCAACAGCCACATGGACACCAAGTACGGCGCACCCGGGGATGAGTGGGGCGCGGGGGCGGTGCTCCCCAGGCACATCAGCGCCTGGCGCGACGGGGACCGGCTCTACGGGTCTCCAGTGTTTAACGACAGGGGCCCCATGGCGGCGTTTTTCCTGGCGGCGAAGGCCATTCGGGATGGCGGAATCAAGCTCAAAGGAGACCTCTACCTGACAGCGGTGGTGGGTGAAATCGGGTCCGCCCCCGTCGACGAATTCCAAGGACCCCGTTATTTCGGCAAAGGCGTGGGGGCGCGTCATCTCGTCCACCATGGGGTCATCGCCGACTTCGCGCTGGTCGCAGAGTGCACCAGCTTTTGTGTCACCTGGACACAGTGCGGCTGCGTCTATTTCCAGATCACCACCATGGGCAAGGGGATCTACACCCCTTATATCCCGAGGCCCACGCCTCGGGAAACCGGCCCGAACGCCGTCGTCAAGATGGCGAAGATTATCCAGGCCCTCGAGGATTGGGCGGATGATTACATCGAACGCGAGAGCGCGACCATCGGTGGAGGCACCATCCGCCCCAATGCGACCATCGGGGCCATTCGAGGCGGCATTCCCCACAAAATCTCGAACTCCGTCGGCCGATGCAGCCTGTACTTCGATGTCCGGCTCCTTCCCGGGAAAAGCCCGCTCTCCATGAAACGGGAGATCGAGCGGGTCATTCGGGAAACGGGCGTCGAGGCCGAGGTCCGTGCGTGGGCCAAAGCGACGGGCCGCGCGCTGCCG
>CAYRGS010000059.1:0-22061 GCA_964423875.1 uncultured bacterium | reverse complement strand
GATGACCGGATTGTTGTCCCGGATGGCGGAGGCGAGACATCCCTTCACGTCATACGCGTTGGACGGAGAGACGACTTTCAGCCCCGGAACGTGCATAAACATCGCGTGAAGGCCCTGGGAGTGCTGGGGTCCTTGGCCCCAGCTTTTCCCAATCATACTCCGGACCACCAGCGGCACTTCAACCGCGCCCCCGTACATGAAGCGTAACTTGGCGGCCATGTTGATCAGTTGATTCATGCAGAGAAGAAGAAAATCCATGCGGATGTGGACGTGAACGGGCCGCAACCCGGCAAGGGCTGCGCCGATGGCCACGCCGGTCATTCCCTCTTCTGATAAGGGAGTGTCGAAAACACGTTCCGGTCCAAACTTCTCCGCTAGGCCCCGTGTGGTCCCCTGAGTGGCTTTGTGGTCGTCGATCCCAATCCCCATCACGATCACCGAGGGGTCCCGGTCCATCTCTTCGTCGAGTGCGAGCCGGATAGCGTCCACGTAGGTCAGAATGTGCTCTGGATGTTTACGGTGCATAGACGTGGGCAAGAAGCTCTTCCCCTCCGGGGAGAGGACTGGATTCGGCGAACGCGATGGCTTGCTGAACTTCGCGCTCAACATCGGCCTCGATTTCTTTCCGGATCTTCGGGTCCAGCAAGCCGCCCGTCTTCTCCACCGGGTCGTTCTCCATCCAGGAAGTCGCTTCTTCGCGGCTTCTGTAACCGGCCTCGAAATCCTCTCCGGGTCCGACGTGCTCCCGCCACCGATAGACCTTGCATTCCATGAAGCAGGGCCCGGTTTGGCCGCTGCGAATGTGTTCGGCGAATTGCAGTGTCTGCTCGCGAATCGCAAACACATCGCCATCTTCGATGGCACACGCGGGAATTCCGAACGGACGAACCCGCTCAAAAATCTCTCCCGCCGCTTGTCGCTTGCGCAAGGGAGAATGGATGGCGTAGAAGTTGTTTTCGCACACGAAGAAAAGGGGCAGTTTGCGAAGGGCGGAGAAATTCAGGATTTCATAGAAGACGCCTTCCTCTACGGCCCCGTCGCCGAAAAAACAAGCCACCAGGCCGCCCTTTCCTTCCCGCTTCAGGGCGAGGGCGTAGCCGGCGGCCTCGGGAATGGTCGTTGCGACCACCGCGGAAGTCCCCATGAAGCCATGCGCGGGGTCGATCAGGTGCATCGACCCGCCCTTGCCCCGCGAACAGCCCGTGACTTTTCCGTACAACTCCGCGACCATCCGTCCGGTATCTCCACCCTTGGCGAGATAGAGGGCGTGTCCCCGATAGGTCCCAAAAACCCGGTCATCCGGCCTCAGGGCATCACAAACGCCGACCGACACGGCTTCCTGGCCGATGGAAAGATGAACCGGGCTCTTGATCTTGTCGGTGGGATAAACGCGGGCGATCTCTTCTTCCGTTTTTCGGATCAAATATAAGGACCGGTAAATTCGGCGAAGGACATCTTCCGGTGGAACGGAGGGGGCGGCCATCATGGGTTGCGCTCTCTGATTCTCGGTCAAAGGCCCTTTTCAGCCTTTCCCGGCAGACCTTGCTTCCAATGGAGTCCAAGGCGGACCCAGGTACTCCTTGACGATCTGGCCCAGGTAGGAAGCGCCCCATCGAATGATCTGAAGCTTCCGTTCGCCGCCGATCCGCTCGGGCTCATCGCCGGAAATTTCGGCGACGCGAACCTTCGCCCGCGCGGCGCGAATGGACATGAGCGGCTCCCAGCTGATGGTTGTCCGAAACCATCGCTCCATCGGCTCGTATGCATCGGCTTCGAAAAGGCCCAGGCGTTCGGGAAGGTCCTTTCGAAGCGCCCGAAAGATGACCATGGGATCGGTGTATCGCCAGGTGAGGGTCCGGGTGAAGCAAAAGTTGATCAAAGTCCTGAAAAGCCAATTGCCGAATCGCGTGATGGGGTCGTCGTCGTAGCTGCGGGCGGGCCCCAGGTACCGGGACACGATCACCATATCGTACCCGTCCTTGATCTTGACGACGAGGGGTTCCAGCTTTTCGATCAGGGAGTTTCCATCCGGCGAGAAAAAAACCACGGCGTCTCCACGCACATGCGGCCAGACCTCGAAATAACCAAACCGGATACCTGGGCGTGACTGAACATAAACTTCGTACCCGTTTTCCCGGCTCCAGTCGATGGTGCCATCGGTGGAACCACCGTCACAGATCAGGATCTGGTCAAACACCCCCTTGGGAATTTGAGGCATGATCACCCGCATCCCCTCGATTTCATTTAGGGTCATGACCAGGAGAGTGACCTTCATTCATCGCCTTTTGAAACCGAGCCCAACATGGATGAGCTTGAATGTCACGGAGATTCTTCGGGGCACACGGGATAAGGGTTTGCTTCCCAGCCATCCCTCGCCGAAATCGTCGGGGGATTTTACTCCCATCCCTTCAACAGCGTCAAGAAAGAGAGCCAGCCAAGGTTAGGCCGCCGCAACCATCTGTCGTCAAATCCGGCTTTTCGCTTCCGGCGTTTCGGGGCATCTGAGATGCCAATCCCCCAAAATTTTTGGTCCATAACATCAACGACTTACAAAGGGTCCTGCCTCAATTTGCATTGTTCACTGTTTGATTTGGCGTGAAATCCTCTGCTTCTGGGGGTTGAGTCAGAAGAATGGTTGATTGCTCTCTGCTTAGGCATTACACTTTCAAAGGAAAGAAGCGATTCCCCTGGTCTGTTTCGAGACGGGGGAAGCCCGAAGGTTTGTGGCGTGTTCGGCCATATGTGATTGAAAATTATGGGTTAACACCCCTGGAGTCGAGATGTTCGGATTAGTTAAAAAGATGGTGGGGAGCAAGAATGACCGGGAATTGAAGCGCCTCGGCCGCTACGTCGAGCGGACGAACGCGCTTGAGCCCGGGATGAAGGAGCTTTCGGACGAGGAGATCCGCACCAAGACGGATGAGCTCCGGAGACGGCTGTCAGACGGTGAAATCCTGGAAGACCTGCTGCCGGAGGCCTTCGCGGCTTGCCGGGAGGTCGCGCGCCGTAAGGTCAATATGCGCCACTTCGACGTCCAGATCCTCGGCGGCGTTGTCCTGCACGAAGGCAAGATCGCCGAGATGAAGACCGGCGAGGGCAAGACGCTCGTCGCGACGCTTGCGGTTTACATCAACGCGCTGACCGGCAAGGGTGTCCATATTGTGACGGTCAACGACTACCTGGCCCACCGCGACGCCGACTGGATGGGACCGGTCTACGAAGGGCTCGGTCTTACGGTGGGTGTGATCCAGCACGACATGGCCGACGAGGATCGCCAGGCGGCCTACGCCTGCGACGTCACGTACGGGACCAACAACGAGTTCGGGTTCGATTACCTGCGCGACAACATGAAGTTCACCCCGGATGAAATGGTCCAGCGGAAGCTCCACTACGCCATTGTGGACGAGGTGGACAGCATCCTCATCGACGAGTCCCGGACGCCCCTCATCATCTCCGGACCGGCCGAGGAATCGACCGACCTGTACCACAAGATCGACCGCCTCATTCCTCCCATGCTCAAGGAGAAGGTGGACGCCGGGGAGGAGGAGTCGCCCGAGGAGGAGCTTCCCGATTCCGAGAAGGACGCCATCAGCAAGATCAAGTACGAGTATCTCACCGCGGACGAGAAAAGCCGCACCGCCACGCTGAACGAACTCGGCATGCCCGAGATGGAACAACGGCTGGAGAAGGCGGGGCTTCTGAAAGGGGACAGCCTCTTCGACCTGGAGAACATCGAGAGCCTCCACCACGTCAATCAGGCGCTCAAGGCGCACGTCCTTTTTCAGCGGGACGTGGACTATGTTGTCCAAAACGACGAGGTCATCATCGTCGACGAGTTCACCGGCCGGACGATGCCCGGCCGCAGATACAGCGAGGGGCTCCACCAGGCCCTCGAGGCCAAAGAGCACGTCAAGATCGAGAATGAAAACCAGACGCTCGCCACCATCACCTTCCAGAACTACTTCCGGATGTACGACAAGCTGGCGGGCATGACCGGAACGGCCGACACCGAGGCGGCGGAATTCGCCCAGATCTATAACCTGGACGTCGTGGCGATCCCCACCAACGTGCCCCTCGTCCGGACCGAGTTTCCCGATGTGGTCTACCGGACGGAAGGGGAAAAATACCAAGCGGCCATCGACGAGCTCGCCGATTGCCATGAGCGCGGCCAGCCCGTTCTGGTCGGGACCGGCTCCATCGAGAACTCCGAGAAGGTCAGCAAGCTGCTCAAAAGACGCGGGGTCCCCCACCACGTGCTGAACGCGAAGCACCACGCCAATGAGGCCGACATCATCGCCCAGGCCGGCCGACTGAAGGCCATCACGATCTCCACGAACATGGCCGGTCGCGGGACGGACATCCTCCTAGGGGGCAACCCCGAGTTCCTGGCCAGGACCGCCGCGGACGCCAGTGAAGAGGCGGATTACGAGAGGGAGCTGGAGAAGTATCACGCCGTCTGCGCCAAAGAGCACGAAGAAGTCATCGCCCTCGGCGGTCTGCACGTCCTCGGCACGGAGCGGCACGAGAGCCGCCGGATCGACAACCAGCTCCGGGGCCGGTCCGGCAGGCAGGGGGACCCGGGTTCGTCCCGGTTTTACCTGTCGCTCGAGGACAATCTGCTCAGGATCTTCGGCTCGGACCGGATCAGCGGGATCATGGAAAAACTGGGCATGGAGGAAGGGGAGCCCATCGAGCACAATATGGTGAGCAAGGCCATCGGCAACGCCCAGAAGAAGGTGGAGGCCTACCACTTCGATATCCGCAAGCACCTCTTGGAATACGACGATGTTATGAACAAGCAGCGGGAGGTCATCTACGAGCAGCGCCAGCAGATCATCGCCGGGGAAAACAGCCGCGAAATGCTCTTCGGCATGATTGAAGACGTGGCCGAGTCGGCCGTCGCGCTGCATCTCAACGACACCCTTCACCCCGACGACTGGGATCTCGAGGGGCTGGAGCAGGCCCTTGGGCGTCTGTTCGGCCTTCAGGTCGAACGCAATGGCTTCATGCTCTCTTTGGACGGCAGCCGGGATTGGTTCAACATGGAGGATTCTTCGCCGGGGGAGGTGGCCGAGCAAGTCGTCGCCGCCGTCGAAAGGGCCTACGAAAAGAAAGAGTCCGAAATGGGCGCGGACACCCTGCGCTTTCTCGAACGCATGGTCATGCTCCAGATCGTCGACGACCAGTGGAAGGACCATCTGCTGGCCATGGACCACCTCAAGGAGGGGATCGGCTTCCGGGGCTACGCGCAGAAGAACCCCCTCAACGAGTACAAGCGGGAAGGGTTCGATCTCTTCTCGGCCATGATGGAGCGGCTCAAGGAAGAGATCCCCCAATACCTTCTCCGGGTTCAGGTCGATCCGGATGATGAGCAGCTGGGCGACGGACTTCTCGGCCGACCGGCGGCCCGAATGGTCGAGCACCGGGGGGAAGAGATGTCGGTGGAATCGTACGGCGGCGATGAAGGCCTGATGACTAACATTTCCGAGCCCGTCACCGTTCAGACTTACCGGCGAGAGGGGCGCAAGGTCGGCCGCAATGAGCCTTGCCCCTGCGGAAGCGGGAAGAAGTACAAGAACTGCCACGGAAGGAGCTGAGCCTTTGGGGTTCAAGATCGCCGGCGTCCAAATGCGCTGCACGCCCGACAAGGACCGAAACCTCAAACGGGCGAGAGAGTTGGGCGACCTGGCCGCGGAGCAGGATGCCCGCATCATCTGCTTTCAGGAGTTGTTCCACACCCACTGGTTTCCCCACAACACCGACCCCGACGCCCACGACCTGGCCGAATCCATCCCCGGCCCCTCGGTGGACCGGATGGCCGTCGAGGCCCGGCGGTGGAACGCGGCCGTCATCGCGCCGCTCTATGAGCGGGACGCTGACGGCCGGGGGTTCAACGCGGCCGCCGTCCTCGACGCGCAAGGGGACCTCAAGGGTGTTTACCGGAAGGTCCACGTACCGCATTTCGACCTCTGGGAAGAGCGCTCCTATTTCGAGGCGGGGGATTCCGGGTTCCCGGTCTTCGACGTGGGGTTCGCCCGGATCGGCATCCAGATCGGCTGGGACGTGTTCTTTCCCGAGGGCTCCCGGGCCCTGGCGCTGACCGGCGCGCAGATCATCGTCGCCCCCACGGCCGCCGCCTTCGCCAGCCATCGGCGCTGGGAGACCGTCCTGCGCGCGCACGCCATCACCAACGGGGTCTACGTCCTCCGGGTCAACCGGGTAGGAAGCGAAGAGGCGCAAGATTTTTACGGGTCGAGCTTCTGTATAAACCCGGAGGGGGAGCTGATCGGAGAGCCCAGTGGCATGACGGACGGCGTCCTATTGGCCGAGATCGACCTGGATGAGATCGACAAGGTCCGGAGCGAGTGGACCTACCTGGACGACCGCCGGCCGGACGCCTACGGCGCGCTCGTGAGTTAAGGGTCCGCGTAATCTGTGTAATCCCCACCTTCGTGTGGACGGCGTCTGCGGATTGCTTGGGCCTTCCGTTTTTAGCCTTTTTCAATGTGCGTAATCTGCGGATCTCCTGGGGCTTTCGGTTTTTAGTCTCCCCCCTATCTGCGAAATCCGTATAATCTGTGGATAATACTCTGCACCTTGGAGGCCCCATGAAATCCACCAAACATCTCCTCATCGGCGCTGGTCTGGCTTCCAACCGGGCGGCCAAGCAGCTTCGGGACAAGGACCCGGACGCCTCCATCACGCTGGTGGGCGAGGAACCCGCGGCGCCGTACAACCGTCCTCCCTTGTCCAAAGAGTTCCTGCGCGGCGAGAAGGAGGAGGAAAAGCTCCTCTTCGATCCCGATCAGATGTACATCGACAAGCGGATCGACCTTCTCCTCGGCGCCGCTGTTGAGGGTCTCGACCCGGCGGCCAAGACGGCGAAGGTCGCGGGTGGAGAGGAGATCCGGTTCGAGAAGGCTTTCATCGCGACCGGGGGAAGACCCATCCCTCTGGTGGTCCCCGGGGGCGGTCTCGAAGGGGTTCACTCCCTGCGGACCCTCGAGGACACGAAGCGGATCGCGGCCGAGGCGGGTCCGGACAAGCGGGCGGTCATCGTCGGGGCCGGGTTCATCGGCATGGAGATCGCCGCCTCCCTGACGCTGATGGGCGTCAAGGTGGACGTCATCGAGGCCGAATCCCGCATCTGGTCCCGCTTCACCGATGAGTCGCTGTCGGGATTTTTCGAGGGCTATTGCTCCGAACGGGGCGTTACGTTCCACACCGGCGAGCGGGTGGCCGAGATCAGGGGCGAGGGGGGGAGGGGGGCTTCCTCGGTCGTCACGGAATCCGGCGTCGAGCTTCCGTGCGATTTCGTGTGCGTCGCCATAGGCATCGTCCCCAACGTCGAGTTGGCCCGGGACGCCGGCCTGGAGGTGGACAACGGAATCGTCGTCAACGATCTCCTTCAGACATCGGACCCGGACATCTACGCCGGGGGCGACGCGGCCAACTACCCGGACCCGGTGTTCGGCAAGCGGCGGCGGGTGGAGCACTGGGGCCACGCCGGGTACTGCGGGACGCTTGCCGGGCAGAACATGGCGGGCGCGGAGAACCGGTACGACCACCTGACCTCCGTCTGGTCGGATGTCTTCGACCTCAAGCTCCTGTTCGCCGGCGACGAGAGCGAGTACGACCGGGTGCTCGTCCGGGGGAAATCCGAGGACGGGTCCTTCACGGTTTTCTACCTGCGAGGAAACGTTATGCGGGCCTACTTCGGAATCAACGCCGACTTCAAAGAGCTTCGCACCTTCCAGGGGTTGATCCGCTCGGGCCAGGACCTCTCGGGGAAGGAAACCCAGCTTCAGGACACGGGCTTCGATGTGAAAGAGCTCCTCCCGGCTACGTGATTAGAGGTTTTCTTATTCACAGATTACACAGATTGCGCAGATAGAAAAGCGGGAAAGCAGGTCTGATAGTCTTTATGATTTGCAGATTGCACAGCTTGTTTCTTGTTCTTCATTTGATAAGGGCGGATTCACCCATTCTTCTCTTTTCTAATATCTGCGAAATCTGTGTAATCTGTGGATAAAAACATCATGCTTTTCTGGGTTGAGATCCGATGAGCTCCTTGGGTCGGTTTATCCTTCTCCTCACCGTCGCGCTCGTCCTTACGGCGGGCTGCTCCAACGTCGGGAACGTCCGGTTCCGGGTTGGAGAAAGGAATCACCAGGCCCTTTTTTGCGTGCCGAAAAAGGCAAAGCCGCCTTATCCGGCGGTTATCTTTAACCACGGAATGGTTGTGGACCTCCATGGCCTTTCCGGGGCGATCGACCGCGGCTATTCGCTGGACGACTTCTGTCAAGCCTTCGCCGGGGACGGCTTCCTCGCCTTCCTTCCCGTCCGCAACGGGTTGGAGGCGCTTTCCACGCAGCTTGCGATCGTCCTGGGGGCCTATCGTCACGTCGGCGGGATGAAGAACGTGGACCACCGCCGGATTGCCGTGGCGGGTTTCTCTCGCGGGGCGCTTTTGACGCTGATCGCGGCCCGGCACGGCTTGGAGGCAAAGGCATTCGTCCTCATGGCGATTGCTCCCGGCCCGAATTCCGAGCTGGCCGCCGCCGGGGAGGATGTTTCACACGTCCGCGCGCCGGTTCAGATCCTGGTTGCGACCGGGGATGACCGCTTCATCGTCAACGGCAGCCAGCGTTTGGCCGCCGCCTTCCGGAAGGCCGGCAAGCCCGTCGATTTTCATGAATATCCGGGCGGCCCGGTAAATTGCAAACCCGGCCCCGGCCCCCCGTGCGCCCATAAGCTCTTCTACACCCTCGGGGTCTACTGGTCCGACGTGAGCAATTTCCTGCGAAGGACCTTGAGGTGATCCGCGGATGACGCGGATGGGAAAGAGCGAGAATCCCCGGAACAGCCGATGAGGCAAATCTTTGAAAATCTGTGTAATCCGTGGATTCCATTCATGCATTCCGAGCGAGGCGTCCACCGACGCATGGACCGGCAGGTCGCGACGTGGAATCTCGCCTTGCGTCCCTTGTTCTTGTCTTTCCCTATCTGCGGAATCTGTGTAATCTGTGGATCAAGAATTGGAAGTTCCTCTAAGGACCGGGATAATGGAATCAGACGAGATGCTGAAGCGGAAGCGGGCGGAGGTCCTCCGCATTTCCGATCGGCACGGGGCGCACAACGTACGCATTTTCGGCTCGGCCACAAGGGCCGACGCCGATGCGGCCAGCGACATCGACCTCCTGGTGGACATGGCGCCCGACTGGAGATTGCTGGACTTGGGCGCGCTCTGGAGGGAGTTAAACGACCTTCTCGGCGTCAAAGTGGACGTGGTGACAGAGAAGGGCCTACGCGACCGCATCCGCAATCGCGTCCTGAAGGAAGCGGTGTTCTTATGAGGGATGAGCGCGAGCGGCTCCGACACATCTTGGAGGCCATTGAACGGATTGACAAATATGCCGTGGAGAGGAGGAATTTTGGCGGGACGAGTTGGTCCAGAACTGGATGGTCCGGCACCTTCAGGTCATCGGGGAGGCGGCGCTCAGGATATTGGTCGCCAAGTAGGGGGCGCTCAGCGACCAGGGTCTGGGGACATCGGGCCTGCCGCATTTTCACGGTAGGGAGGTGACTCATGGCGGGGTCTGACTGGCGCAGTCGAGTCTCAATCAACCCGAATGTGTGCCACGGCAGGTCCTGCATCAAGGGAACGCGTATCTGGGTTTTCTTGATCATGGACTTGTTGGCCGGCGGCAGCACGGTGGAGGAAATCCTTCAGGAGTATCCTCAACTCTCAAAAGAGGATGTGCAAGCCTGTATCGGCTACGGCGCAGAAGCAGCGCGTGAACAATTCATCCATGTGGCCATGGAACAATGAGCGCACAATGAAATTCAAGCTGGACGAAAACTTTGGCCGATCGATAAGAGAATTGTTCCTGGAGCGTGCACATGATTGCCGGACGATTCGTGATCAACGAATGGCTGGTGCGCCGGGGCCCGAGGTGCTGCAAGCCGCTGTGCGTGAAGGGCGCATTTTGGTGACAATGGATCACGACTTCGGGAACGTGCTGGCATATATCGGCCGGAGGGTACAAGCGGGATTGTCGTTGTGAACCCGCCGGGGCAATCCTCGTTGCCACTCTTGAAGAGCCTCATTGTCTCCGTTCTGGACGCACTGGCCGGGGCCAAGCCGGAGGGGTGTGGAGGCAAGAACTGACGCCATTTGGCCCCACGAATATCTTTGCCCGTTTAGACGCAAGGCTAATCGGCTGATGGGTGACATTCGAGTCGATTTGTGCGAGGATTTCTTCCCAATTTTGGAATCTGAGACGAAAAGTGGCGGTGAGAATATGAGTGATCCATCAGAAAAACTTCAACGCTTCGATGTCGAGGCAATGAACGAAATCCTAGGCGTGCCTTTCAGAGTCCTCGATGATGGCTTTGTCCGTGTGGTGGATTACATGGGTTCGGATGAATCCATTGTCCAGGCCGCCAGAATTTCTTACGGGAAGGGCACGAAGAAGGTTCATGAGGACCGAGGCCTCATTCGATACCTTATGAGGCATAGGCACACAACTCCTATCGAAATGTGCGAAATAAAGCTACACGTTAAAGTGCCTATGGACTGCTGGCGACAGTGGATCAGGCACCGCACAGCCAATGTCAACGAATATTCAACGCGCTATTCAGAAGCCATAGACGTAACGCAAAAAACCGAACGGGATTCTTGGAGGCAACAGGCTCAAACCAACAAGCAAGGTAGTGGTGAACGGATCGACGCGGAAATTGGCTCTGAATTATCCCGTCGAGAGGAAGAACTTCACGCTTTTTCTCGGGAAACATATAAAGAGCGACTCAACGCAGGAGTAGCAAGAGAGCAAGCTCGCAAAGACCTTCCATTGTCAACATATACTGAGGCTTATTGGAAGATCGATCTTCATAATCTGTTCCATTTTTTATCTTTGCGAATGGATCTTCATGCACAATTTGAAATTAGAAGTTACGCAGAAGTCATTGGTAACGAAATCGTCAAGAGGTGGTGCCCAATTGCTTGGGAAGCATTTGTGGACTATAGATTGAAAGGTATGCTGCTTTCTCGTTTAGAGGCTGATATAATCCGAGAGCTAATCTTTGGAAACAATAAGGAAGCCACCAACATTGCTGAGGCCCACGGACTTCTTTCATATGGACCTGGAGGCCTAAAAAGCAATAGAGAAAGACAAGAATTGGAAGCCAAACTAGCCGTCTTCGGTTTGCTAGTGCCTTGGACAAAAAGCCCGCCTAGAATTGGCAAAACTGAATCCGTGTAATCCCCACATGCGTGGGGATGGTGTCTGTGGATTCCATTTTTGTCATTCCGAATAAGCCGGCCCCTTCGGCTACGGGTCGGTTGACCCTCCGCTCAGAACAGGCTCCGGCCGCCCCGAACCCTGCGTGGGGGGACCAACCGGCAGGTCGCGAGGAGGAATCTCGCCTTGCGTCCCCTTTTCCTGTCCTCCGTCATTTGGTGTAATCTGTTTAATCTCCACTTGTGTGGGACCTGGTGGTCTCTCGCTCGGAATGACAGGCGGTAAGGTGGGTTTTCGTTGATCCATGAATCTGTGCAATCTGTGGATCCGGTGTTGCCGTTGGCTTTCGCTTAATCGCCTTCGCCGATGAGCGGATAGACCGCCCCGAGGGGGCCGGCGTCGTCGCCCAGCCGGCCGGGCAGGACCTCCAGGGATTCGGTGACGGCAGGAAAGGCCCTGCGCTTCATCTCGTCCTGGGCCGGGTCCAGGAGGGCGTCCCCCGCCCGGGAGATGCCGCCCGTGACGACGATCTTTTCCGGGTTGAACAGGTTGGCGAAGTTGGCGAAACCGACACCCAGGAACCTTCCCGTGTCCCGCAGGACGTCCGCGGCAAGGGCGTCCCCCATGCGCGCGGCGTCGGCGATCTCCTGAACGCCCAAATCAGGGCCGGGGGCGAGACCGCTCGCTTGCCCGACCTCCCGGAACCGGCGGAGGATTCCGTACGCCCCGACGAAGGCTTCGAGGCACCCGAGATTTCCGCACCGGCACGGCGGGCCCTGCGGGTCGATCGTCGTATGCCCCCCTTCGCCGCCCATCCCGGCCCCGCCGTGCCAGACCTCGCCGTCGAGGATGAACCCCGTTCCGACGCCCGTCCCCAGGGTGACGACGACGAGGGTGCGGGCCCCCGTCCCTGCGCCGCGCCAGCCCTCGCCGAGGGCGATGGCGTTGGCGTCGTTCTCGAGCAGGGTCGGGACGCCGAACGTTTCTTCGAGGAAGCCGCGGAGCGGAAAACCCTCGAATCCGCGCAGGTTCGGCGAATCCAGGATGGCCCGGCGGTCGCCGGACAGGACGCCCGCGCACCCGATCCCGATGCCGGCGATCAGCTTCCCCTCCGCCGCCGATTCCACCAGGGCGGAGAGAGTGGTTCGGATCTCGGTGTATCCTTCATCGGCCCCCCCAGTTCCCCCGGCCCCCGTCGTCCCGGGCGATGGACGGTGGACGCGGCCGAGGACCTCGCCGCCGGAGGAGATCAGCGAGGCCTTCAAGTTCGTTCCGCCGATATCGAGTCCGATGTAGACCTTCTCACGCATGGCTGAAATCCTGTGCGGGTCCGGAGTGGGGGAGCGGGGGGGCGGCCCTTTGATGCACCTTGGCGCGAAGGCGTAATGTCGCGAAGGTATGATATATAATACCCCCGGGCAGATGAGGGGAGAATCCCAACGTTGGAAGTTCTACTCAAATTTTTTACAAGCCACACCGGGTGGTTGGTTTACGCCCTCCTGTTCGCCATTTTGTTCCTTTCCGGATTGGGCCTTCCGGTTCCCGAGGACGCAGTGCTCTTGTCCGGCGGGTTCCTGATCTATTTCGGTTACACGGAATATATCCCGACCGGCGTGGTGATGTTCGCCGGGGTTTTGGGCGGCGACATCCTGATCTTTACGATCGGCTGGAAGTGGGGGGGCGACGTCGTCCGCCACAAGAGCGTCAAGCATCTCCTCACGCCCAAACGGCTGGCCCGCGTTCAGAGACATTTCGAGAAATCCGGGACGATGACGATCCTGCTGGCCCGATTTCTGATGGGACTTCGGGCGGCAACGTACCTGTTGGCGGGGTCGATGCGGATGCCGTTCCGGCAGTTCTTCTGGCTGGATTTCCTGGCGGCCCTGGTGAGCGTGCCGCTGGTCAGTTATCTGGGATTTGTATTTGCCCCACAGTTGGAATCTTTGCTGCATCTTTTGCGCCGTATCGAAGTGCTCATTCTCATCGCCGCCTTGCTGGTGGCAGGCTTTTTCTACTGGCAGCGCCGCTCTAGAAAGAGTGCGGCTGTCTGAGAGTTAGAGTAGGATGACTGGGGGGGGGGCGTCCGGAGTGCAAATCCGAACGTGGAGCCAATGGTCCCCTGAGGAGGATCAGCGCAAAGCTTTCAATTCTTTGCATCCGCTGGAGACATCCCCCCTCGTCGGCACGGCCTCGACGGAAAATCGAATGAAGCCGACCGAACTGTCCGCCTGGCCCTTAAGGGTTGCAGTGTCGGTTTGTACGGCAACGGACTGAACATCGGGGTTATCATCCGTTTTGAAGATCTTACGATAATCCTCCGCTAGGTTTCTAGATTCGATAATCCAGGTATCCAGCGGCGTTTCCTTGTTGCGCAAGACGATGTACCAGGTGATAGGTACTCCGGCTATTCGCAGGGCCTTTCTCGTCCAGAAGGACCGCTCGGAGGGCGAGATAATGTAGCCACAGCGCGGAGCCTCGGTGTCCCACAGGTAACCGATGGCCCGGAGCTTTCCCTCTTTTCCGCGCTTGAATGTTACAAAGATATTTACGGCTTGGTCATCTTTTTTGGAGTCTCGGGCGTCCGCACCGTTGAGGAGTAGACGGCTCTTCCATCTCCAGGTAAGGACGGGAGTCTTCGACATGGAGACGCTGAGCTTTTCCTTGCCAAGAAAATAGGATTTTTTGTTGGCTTGGAGGCGCAAGAAAAATTTACCCCCATTGGTTTTCACTGTGATGTCGCCCGGTACTACGGTTCCCTTGAATTCTTTCAAGGTCCAGCCCTTCGGGATGCCCTTCTCGCCGGCAATAAAAAGGTCCGCATTTGGCCAGTCATCTACAATCGTAAAGTTTGGATTCTGCCCGAAAGCCGACGTGAACCCCGCAAGGAGGAAGACCAAGAGATTTGGCATTAGCATTCGCATTGCATCCATCCCTCCACCTTTTTTTGAGCGCGCCACAAATTCATTCTGACTAGCGGACCTCCACATCGATGATTTCCTCTAGCTGCCGCAGGGCGTTGGCTAGGTCCACGGGACTTGAATTCGGCGGGGTATCGAGGACGGCCCGGATCTCGATCCGGTCCAACGAGTGGTCCCGCCGAAAATCCAAACTGTTCACCGTCGCGCCGAAGCCGTCAAAAACGTCCTCCACATCTTTTATCATTCCCGGAGCGCTGCGGGCGCTGATGTGTACGCTCCGAGAGCCTCGGCCGGACGGGAGGAGCGACTCGATGCGGCGAAGGATCACCAGACTCAGCAGGAGGAAGCCGGTTGCCACGAACGCCCCCCAATAGATCCCCGCCCCAATGGCCATGCCGATCCCGCCCGTGGTCCAGATGCTGGCGGCTGTCGTCAGGCCCCGGACCGAGGCCCCGTACCGGAAGATAACGCCAGCGCCCAGGAATCCGATTCCCGTGACGATGTTAGCGGCAATCCGGGCGGGGTCGCTTCCGGTGCGGCTCCCCATCTCGAGGGAGACCACGGTCGCCAACGCGGCGCCCAGACTCAAGATGAGATGGGTTCGCAGACCGGCGGGCTGGTTCCGCCACTCCCGCTCCATCCCCACGATTCCGCCCAAAAGAGCGGAAAGCAGGAGTCTCAAAAAGATGACGCCCGAACCCAAGTCCATGGTGTTTTGGGAACCCTCCTCGCCTGACGTCATGGGGCTTAGCCGGCCGTCAGCGCTCTCCTCTGCCTGAAGGCGTCCATGCCGGCGTACTTGGCGGATGAGCCCAGCTCTTCCTCTATTCGGAGCAGCTCGTTGTATTTGGCCACGCGGTCTGTCCGGCTGGGGGCGCCCGTTTTGATCTGGCCGGCGTTGCAGGCTACGGCAAGATGAGCGACCGTCGTGTCCTCGGTTTCCCCGGACCGATGAGAGACTACCGTTGTGTATCCGGACCGCTGCGCAAGGCGGATGGCCTCCAGCGTTTCGCTCAGGGTGCCGATCTGGTTGACCTTGATCAAGATCGAATTGGCGACGTTTTCATCGATGCCCCGTTGAAGGATCTTGGTGTTGGTGACGAAGAGGTCATCGCCGACCAACTGGACCTTGTCCCCAAGGGACTCTGTCAACAGCCGCCACCCCTCCCAATCCTCCTCGGCCATTCCGTCCTCGATAGAGACGATGGGATATTGGTCCACCATGCGCGCATAGAACGCCGCCAATTCCTCGGCGGGGCGTCCTTCCCGGTCGCCCACCTCATACCGGTATTTTCCGTTCTCATAGAACTCGGAGGAGGCCGGATCGAGCGCGATCCCCACGTCGCTCCCCGGGATGAATCCCGCCTTCTCGATGGCCGTCATGAGGATTTTCATCGCCTCATCGTTGGATTTCAGGTCCGGGGCGAATCCCCCCTCGTCCCCCACCGTGGTCCGGAGGCCTTTCTCGGCCAGGACGGATTTAAGGGTGTGATACACCTCGACGCCGACGCGAAGGGCCTCGACGTAAGACGACGGTCCGCCAGGCACGATCATAAACTCCTGGATGGTCAAGTTGTTGTCGGCGTGCCGCCCTCCGTTCAAGACATTCATTAACGGCGTGGGGAGCAGATGGACCAGCGAGCCTCCAAGATAGCGATACAGCGGGATGCCGAGATGCAGGGCCGCGGCCTTGGCGCACGCCATGGACGTGCCCAGAACGGCGTTCGCGCCCAGACGCGACAGGTTGTCCGTTCCGTCCATCTTCAGGAGCGTCTCATCGACCCGGGCTTGATCCAGGGCGTCCCGGCCGAGGAGCGCGGGGCCGATCTCCGAGTTGACGTTGTGGACCGCGCCCAGAACTCCCTTTCCCCCATAGCGTTTTTCCGATCCGTCCCGAAGCTCGAGTGCTTCCTGCTTGCCCGTCGAGGCCCCGGAGGGAACCGCGGCCCTGCCGCGCGCGCCGCTTTCCAAGACGACGTCCACCTCGACCGTGGGGTTCCCTCGGGAATCCAGGATTTCCCGTCCGAAGATTTTCGAGATCCGGCTCATGTCTTTGCCTTCGCTCACCGCCGTTTGGACTTTCCGGAAAGGTTTTTTTCTTTCCCGGTCTTTGACGCATTGGAGCTGCGGGAAGCTCTTCCATTCAAGGTCGGAACGGCCTTGCGCCTGCGCGATTCTGCCTTCAAGACCAGCGGGACCAGCTCGTCCATCCGCTTTACGAAATGGAACTCGAGGTTGTCCCGGACGTTTTCGGGCACATCCATCAGGTCATTTTCGTTGTCCGCCGGCAGAATGACGGTTCGAACCGCCGCGCGGGCGGCGGCCAGCACCTTTTCTTTGATCCCCCCGACGGGAAGCACCGATCCACGCAACGTGATCTCGCCCGTCATGGCGACATCCGGACGGATGGGCCGGGCTGTCAAGTAGGAGAGCAGGGCGCTGAACATCGTGACGCCTGCCGAGGGTCCGTCTTTCGGGATGGCGCCGGCGGGGACGTGGACGTGAAAGCCGGTCTCAGTAAAATCCTGCGCGCTGAGTCCAAGCTTCTCGGGATGAGACCGGATGTAGCTGAGGGCGGCCATCGCGGATTCTTTCATGACGTCGCCAAGCTGCCCGGTCAAGATGAGACCGCTTTCCCCTTGGATTCCCGTCGCCTCGACGAACAGGATGTCCCCCCCCGCGGGGGTCCAGGCGAGCCCCGTCGCCACGCCCGGCACTTGCGTCCGCTCTACGGCGTCGGTGTGGAATTTCCTGGGGCCGAGGTAGGCGGCCACGTTGCCGCGTCCGACCCGGGTCGGTTTCTTACGTCCGCTGGCCACTTCCTTCGCGACCGCCCGGCAAATGGCCGCGATTTCTCTTTCCAGGTTTCTAAGTCCCGCCTCCCGTGTGTAGCCGCTGATGATCTCATGCAGCGCGGCGTCGGAGAATGAAAGAACCTTGGCCTTGATGCCATGATCGTTCCGCTGCTTCGAGATCAGGTAATCCTTGGAGATCCGGACTTTCTCTTCCTCCGTGTAACCCGGCAGATCGAGCACTTCCATGCGATCCCGCAGCGCGGGGGGAATGGCCTGAAGGACGTTTGCCGTCATAATGAACATGACCTGGGAAAGGTCAAAGGGTGTGTCTAGGTAGTGATCGACGAAAGCGTTGTTCTGCTCTGGATCGAGGACTTCGAGCAGCGCGGCCGATGGGTCGCCGCGAAAATCGGCGCCCAGCTTGTCCACCTCATCCAGCATGAAGACCGGATTGCACGAGCCGGCTTTCCGGATCCCCTGGATGAACCTCCCGGGGAGGGCGCCGACGTAGGTTCTTCGGTGTCCCCGAATCTCCGCCTCGTCCCGGGCGCCCCCGAGGGACACGCGGACAAAGTTTCTCCCCAAGGCCCTCGCGATAGAACGGCCCAGTGAGGTTTTCCCCACGCCCGGTGGACCGGCGAAGCAGAGAATGGGTCCCTTGAGGTCCTTTTTGAGCTTCCGGACCGCCAAAAATTCCAAGATTCGCTTTTTGACCTTCACGAGGCCGAAATGATCCTCGTCCAAGGTCTTCTCGGCTTCCGCGATATCGAGATTGTCCTCCGTCCTCTTGGACCACGGCAGCTCGACCAGCCAATCCAGATAGGTCCGGGAGACCGTGTACTCGGCCGCCCCGGGCGACATCCGGCTCAAGCGGTCGAATTCCTTCAGGGCCTCCTTTTCGACCGATTCCGGCATCCCCACGCCGGTGACGGCCTCGCGGAGCTCTTCCATCTCGACGCTGTGCGAGTCTTCCTCTCCCAGCTCTTTCTGGATGGCCTTGAGCTGCTCGCGCAGGTAATACTCCCTCTGGGATTTATCCATCGTCTCGCGAATCTGGTCGTGAATCTTCTGCCCCAGCTCGAGGAGCTGCTCCTCTTTCGCGACGAGCCCGAGCACCTTCTGGAGCCGCTGTGCCACCGAAAGGGTCTCCAACAACTCCTGTTTTTTGTCCAGCTCGATGTTCAGACTGGAACCCACGAGGTCGGCGAGCAGGCCGGGTTCGGAGATGTTCAGGGCCATGATAGCCAGGTCGGAGGGGATCTGCGAGGAAAGCTCGGTAATCTTGTTGAAATCCGTCTTGATCTGCGCCGACATGGCGTCGATGGAGATGTCTTCTTGATCCTCCCGATCGCTCAACACGCTTACCCGGCCCCGAAAGTAGGGGTCGCTCGATGTGATCTCGTCGAGGGAGACGCGCGCCAGACCGCGGACGACGATTCGCAGGGAATCGTCCGGCATCTTGAACATTTTCTCGATGACACCGGCCGTCCCAATGGAGTGGATCTGGTCGGGTTTCGGGTCTTGAACCTCGGGGTCCCGTTGGGCGACGAAGGCGATGAGCTTATCGCCCCGCAAGGCCTCGTCGACCATCTGGACCGAGCTGGGGCGGGCGACGATGAAGGGCAGCATCAGTGAAGGGAAAAGGACCGCGCCCTTCAAGGGCAGGATGGGAAGCTCGTCGGGGATTGCCGCGGCATGGCCATCTTCAACACGCGCGTCCGTGACGTCACTTTCTGAAACGGCGGGGGTGGAAGAGATCATGAATCTGATTCCACCTGAACGACCTTCTTTCGCCGGTCCTTCGGAATATGAACCGTCAATAAACCGTCCTGATACTGGGCGTGGATCCGGTTTGAGTGAACCGGCGCGCCGATTCGGATGATTCGCTCAAATGGGCCGAAGTTGACCTCCATCTGATGAAACTTAATCTTCTCCGAAGAGTGACAGGCGGCGCGGGTCCCCGTGATACAAAGGTCCGGCTCCTGGTACGTGATGCCGATGGATTCTTTTGACATGCCGGCCAGATCAACGAGGACGACAAACTCCGCCTCCGTTTCATAGGCGTCAACCGGGGGATGCCATTTGGGGTCCGGCCTGGGCAGCCCGGGGGAATGGCGCTCCAATGCGTGGTCCAGCAGCCTCTCCAGCCGCTGCTGCATGGACTCCAACTCACTGCCGAAACGTTGAGCCACAGCGTCTGTTCCCGGATTCTACAGAACGCGACAAACCGAACGCCTCTTCAACGGATCAACGATAGCATAAGCCTTCCCCGACCAAAACTCGGCGTCCACACCCGGTTGACAGTCCACCCGGCCCGCGCCTAGCCTCCCTTTGCAGAGGGTCATGCATCGGTCGAAACGGATCTTTTTCTGAGGTTATATGCGACGGGTCGGTCTCATCGTCAATCCTCAATCCGGCAAAGACGTGCGACGCATCGTCGGCGGGGGGAGCACCGTGTCTTATCAGGATAAGGTGGACCTCGCGCGCAGGGTGATCACGGGCTTGGTCGGGTCCGATGTCGAAGAGGTCCTCCTGATGCCCGATCCCACGGGTTTGGCGAGCCGGACTTTGGGCGGGCTGGACAGCGGCCGGCAAGCCCGTTGTAAGATCCTGGGAAGCCTGGCCGATGGGTCCCCGGAGGATACAGATCGGGCGGTGGATGCCATGCGAAGGGCGCGATGCGGCTGTATCATCACGGTCGGAGGGGACGGGACACATCGCAGGGTCGCGCGTTTTTGCGACCCAACGCCGCTGCTTCCCTTGCCGGGCGGCACGAACAACGTTTTTTGCGAGCCCCTGGACGGGCTTGTCGCCGGGCTGGCGGCGGGGGCGTTCATGAAAGCGGGCCGGGCCCGCGGGGACCTGTGCTGGAGGGGAAAGCGTCTGGCCGTCGAGCGAAACGGGGAGCCGTTCGACGAGGCCCTGATTGACGTGGCGGTGTCCGACCACAGCGAGATCGGGGCCAGAGCCATTTGGGAAGCCGACCGCCTCAGCGAGCTGGTTCTCTCCCAAGGACTCCCGACCCGGATTGGGCTTTCGGCGATCGGCGGCATGCTGGAGCCGTTGGGGCCGCGAGAGAGCGGAGGGTTTCACATCCGCTTGAATCCCCGAGGCAAAGGCGGGCGAGTCATCCGGGCGGGCATCCTGCCGGGCGTTCTGGCCAAGGTTGTTGTCGAACGGGTTGTCAGGTTGAAAGACGCGGAGACGGTTTCTCTCCGGAAGCGGGCTGGGGCCTTGGCGCTTGATGGAGAGCGTGAAATTCTCATACACCGGGAAGAGTCGTGGCATGTTCGTTTGGATAGGGAAGGGCCTTGGATCATCGACGTGGAAAAGACGTTGCGCGAGGCGGTCGCGAGAAATTGGCTGAACGGCATGGACCTGGATCCCCCATTTGGATCATAAGATTCGACAGAGCGAAAGGCGCTTTCTCTTGTAAAAGCAGCGTGTTGGGCTCCCCCCGGCATCCTCTCACAGGGGAACCCTATGGGTAAAACGAAAAGGCGGGCATAGAAGGTCCGTTTTGACCGTCGGTTAAGGCTTGAGTTTCATCACAGCCGAATCACTTCGGATGCGGGGCTGCCGGGAGGGCGCAGGCACTGGTCGTTGCGAAGTCTCCAGGTGAAGGCGATAAAAACAGGCGCCCACAGGAAACACACTTCGAGGAGGCAAATATGAAGTTGGCTTCCAAAACCCCAAAGATGCTCGAGACCGATGTTCTTGTCGTCGGCTCAGGCGGGGCCGGAGGCGAGGCCGCCGTTCACGCCGCCAAAGGGGGGGCGCGGGTCCTCATTCTCGACCGGGGCACTTTCGGACGGAGCGGCGGAACCATCACAGCGGGTCATACCTGTACGGCCGCGGTTGGCGAGGACGACACGCCGGACCTCCACTTTCGAGATACCGTAATCGGCGGCTACTGCATGTCCGACCAACGCCTCGTCGAACTGTACGCAAGGGAGTCGCCCGAAACATTGCACGAGTTGGACACGTGGGGCGGCGGCCAGACATTTCGGAAGGACCGGGAAGGGAATTTTGACTTGGTGTGGCCACCCGGCGGGCATTCCCGGAAGCGATCCGTTCATTACGGATTCATGACCGGCCCGCGCATCATGTGGGCGCTCCGACGGGAAATTGACCGGCTCAAAGTCCCCTGGATGGAAAATATCCTAGTTTCCAGTCTCCTTACGGAGGATGGCAGGGTCACGGGCGTGACCGGAATGGACTTGAAGACCGGGGAGTTCAGTGTCTTCAAGGCGAAGGCGGTCATTCTGGCCGCCGGCGGCTACTCCACCCTGTGGCCCTACCGGTTCACGACCAACGCGGTCGAGACCGGGGGCGATGTGCACGGCATGGCGTTCCAGGCGGGGGCGGAATTGGTCGATATGGAATTTATCCAGTTCGTCCCGTCACAAGTCGATCCCCGCATCACTCACATCAATCCCACATTGACGAATTTCCCCGGTTGGCGGCCCGAGATCCGGAAGCACGGAAGGTTCCGCAACGCCCTGGGCGAAGACTTTCTCGCCAACTACGATCAGATTCGGAAATGGCACACCACGCGAGACGTGCGTTCGTTCGCCATCTACAACGAGGTGCGGAAAGGGCGGGGCTCCCCCCACGACGGGTGTTACATGGACCTGACCACCGTTCCATCGGACGTTCTGGATTACGAGTTCAGCAAATTCCAGGGCGGCAGGTCCGTGCCCAGGAGCTATAAGGTCAAATGTGAGCGCATCGGTTTCGACCTGTCCAAAGAACCGATGGAAGTGGGCGCTAAGGCTCATTTCACGGGGGGAGGGGTCCGGACCGGGCTGGACATGATGTCGGACGTTCAGGGACTTTACGCGGCCGGGGAGGTCCAGGGCGGTGTGCACGGGGCGAACCGGCTGGGAGGGAACGCCCTGACGCATGTCTTGGCTTTCGGGAGAATCGCCGGCCGAGAGGCGGCGGTCTACGCCGCTCGTCACGCCGACGGAAACGTCTCGGCTTCCAGGGTGGAGGAGGAGCGCCGGCGGATTTTCCGCTGGACGGACGCCGGCGAATCGTCCGGGAAGAGCCCCATTCGGATTCGGCAATTGATGCAGGAAACCATGTGGGAGAAAGTGGGA
>CAYRGS010000058.1:14326-22292 GCA_964423875.1 uncultured bacterium | reverse complement strand
GCCGGCCCGCACGTCGACCAGTTTGGAGACGAAGGAGCGGGCAGCGGAAAAGGAGGAGGCGGAAAAGCAGAAGGCGGCAAAGCGGGAGGCGGCAAAGCGGGAGGCGGAAAAGGAGGAAGCGGAAAAGGAAGAAGCGGAAAAGGAGGAAGCGGAAAGGGAAGAAGCGGAAAAGGAGGAAGAAAAAAAGCTGCCGAGCTCAGTCGGGGCCCTCATGAAGTTCGAATCCTTCTCTTTTGCGGGACGGAGTGGATTTAAATTCGGAACGACGTTCGGGTATGAATACGAGGAGGACAAAATTCTGGTGGGGGTTCTTCTCCCTTACGATTTTGTGAAGTCAAACGATGCCAATCTGGAGTTTCATCGTATCGGACCGGTCCCGTATGCCAACTATGCCATTATGACGGAGGGTCCCGACCCATTGACCCTCCGGTTGGGCGCCTTCGCCAGTCTGATTGGAGTCATGAACACGGAGACCAGCGCCGGCATCAACACCCTGACAGTTAGTGGAGGGCCTTCCATCAGCGCGAAGAAGGCATTCAAGGCCGTTATCGTGAAAGGCCTCATTGAAAACGTCATCACAACGTTTGGTTTCAGCTTTTCTTTCTCCGGTAATAACCAAAAGGACTCGAAGATCGAAACGTTGATCAAGACGGGCCTCAACGTCGGGGTTCCGATTGGAGACAATTACGTTGCCAACGTATACACCAGTTATAACAACCAGCTGGAACCGGATTCGCTCGATAGCGACTACTACATCCTGGGCGGGGAATTTAGCGTGTACTTTACCAAGCTCATTTCCGCGACCGCGGGCATCAAAACCGTTCTGGGGCTCGATGACTTCACGTCCTATGAAGGCTACCTCGGAGCCATCTTGAAGTTCTAGCCGGTTCGTTGTGGACGCCCCCCCCGGGCCCCCCCGGGCCCCCCCGGGCCCCCCCGGGCCCCGCCGGGCTTTGGGGCGTTACTGTTTGGTCTAACGGGTTAGTGTCCAATTCGTTTCATGGAAGGAGAAATTAACTCTGTGAGGGGCGTCAATCCCCTCTTTATTTTCCATGAGGCCGTTTGAAATCCATTTACAGAGGTTCCCGAGGTGTGATCGAAGCGATTCATCCATAACACCTTTATTTTCAGTGTGATTTTCTGAGCCTAGTTTCTGGTAATAAGGAAAATTTCGCGTAGGCGCAAAGGAAGAGGGTAGTGGTCCTCGGCGCCGTTTCTCAGATAAAGGACAAAGTTTGGCGCGGTCATCGAATCGGATTCGGATTGCCAACCTGATTTCCCAAGCACTTTTCAATGCCGGACGTTTCATCGTCATCGAGGAGAAGGCGGAAGTCCGGAAGCAAACGGATGAGTTCACCCGTCGGAATTGGACCGCGCGGAGAATGTCCGCACGGGCGAACAGGCCATATCTCTCGCGAAAAATTTGGGCGTCGACCTTCTCGCGGTCGGTCGAGTGACCTCCTATTCCCGCAACGCTCTCGGCTAGCCCTTGGGCCCCTCGTAAGGGGACAATAAACGATTGTCGTGAAAGTGAAGGTCGAGCTATGGGGGAGAGCGCTTCCACAACAGTTGGTCGCCGGAGGAGAGGGAAGCTCGAGGTTTTCCTCGAGGGGCTTGGTGTTCGAACCCCGGAAAGACGTTGTTTTGTTCGATGAGACAACACAACCATTGGCCGCGGATCACCAAAGCCACGGTAAAAAGGGCCGTCACACGGTTGTTGGAGCGGCCGCCCGCTTAATTTTGATGGAAGCGGAGAGAAGAGGGAGTTTTTCTGAGCGCCGCCGGCCTCGCGAAAAACCTATCCCGAGCGCGAGAGACGTCTCGCCGTTGGGTGGCGACTGGACGATGTGAGGAGCATATTGAATATGGAAATAGATGGATTTTGAATAACCGGTTTTCCCTGAGGGGTGTCGGGAATAGACAAGGAGGTGAGTTGCACATGAAGACAACAACAGCGATCCTGCTGGCACTTTTGCTTGCGGGTTGTGCAACCCAAACCGCCGATAAGAAAAAGCCCAAAGGGACCCGGTTGACTCCTGATGTGACGCGGGGAACGATGGCGGAGCCGAATGGGCGGATACGGCAGCGAATCCAGATCTTTCTACGGGCGCCCAGGTCACGGTGAGACGGTGAGGAGAGTGGCTCTCACGTACGTCCTCGGGCGGATATGGTGCGAAGCAAAACCCCTTTCGCGTTGAAGATTACGGCGCTTAGGCATGCGGACTGCGGTGCTTAGTATAATCGGGCTGAATTCAGTGGCCTACGCGACGACTTCGATTGAGGAATCCCCATAAGAGCGGATGGAGCGAATTCGGCATCGGGCCTCTGCCGTGATTTTGGAATCCCGCGAGCCGAATGCCCGGGTCTTGCCTTCCCACCACCTGAAAAAGCAAGTTCTCCTGAAAACAACAGGCGGCGGAACAGCCGAATAGGCTCTGTATAAACCCTTCAGATTCCCTCCGGGAGGATGCGGGGACTCGGCGACTTCTATCTAAAAGTATCTGGGTTCGAAGAACGAAAAAAAACTCAGAAACCATTTCCCGGCACCTATTCCTGATCGTGATTTGGCGAGTACCGCCCGTAGGGTTTCATCTCGCCCTTTTCCAAATGGACGGCAAAATTGGACCTGATCCTGAATAACGCCCGCATCGTCACGCCGGGCGGGATTGTTTCTGGGAGCCTCTTAATTGAAGGGGAGCGGATCGCGGGGGTCCTTTCCCGGCCGGCGGATTTTCCGGCCGACCGCGTCGTCGACCTGGAAGGCCGCTATGTGATTCCCGGCGTCATCGATCCCCACACCCATCCGGGTGCGAGAAACGCCCTGGAAGACGATTTCCGGACGGAGTCTCGGAGCGCAGCCGCCGGGGGCGTCACGACATTCGGAATCATGGTCGGCGCCGGCCGGGCCTCCTGGACGTTCAAGAAATTCCTCACCGAGGACGACACCCGGCCCTGGAGCGAGGCCTTCCCCGTTCTCCGGGAGATGGGGGAGGGAAACGCCGTCGTCGATTTCTTCCACTCGCCCACGATCAACACCGAAGCGCAGGCCGCCGATATCCCCGAGGCGGCGCGCCGCTTCGGACTCACTTCGTTCAAGTTCTATCCCAACTTAAAGAGTCCGGCGACCACGAACGTTGTCCCAAAGTGGAAGTCCAGGATTGCCGTCCCCGCTTCTTTCGACGACGGACTCATCTGGCTGGGCTTCGAGCAGGTCGGCCTGCTCGGCCCCGCCGGCATGGTCCTCGTCCACAACGAAAACACCGAAGTGGCCACGGCCCTCATGAAGCGGCTGATCCGGGAGGGCCGCAAGGACATCGCCGCGTGGACGGACCGCTGCCCCCCCTGGGCCGAGGCCGAGCACGTTCACCGCTACGGACTGTTCGCCATGAAGGCCGGGTGCCGGATCTACGCCCTGCACATCTCGACGGCCGACGGTCTCGCGGCGTGCGCCGAGATGAAGGCCAAGGGCTGCCCGCTGCTCGTCGAGACCTGTCCCCAATACCTGTTGATGACCACGGACGACCCGGCAGGGCTGCTCCTCAAGGTGAATCCCCCGATTCGGGACGTAGCGCACAACCGGGCCCTTTGGGCGGGCGTCGCCGACGGGCGCGTCGAGTGCATGGGCTCCGACCACGTTGTGACCCATTTCGAGGAGAAAATGGTTCGGGGAGACACCGGAGACCGGGAGGGCGACCCCGTCACCGACGTCTGGGCCGCGGGCTCGGGTTTCATCGGCATGGGCCTCCTCCTTCCCTTGCTGCTGAGCGAAGGGGTTCACGGTGGCCGGATCTCCATCGAGCGGGTCGTCGAGGTCTGCTGCCGGAACCCCGCTGTTCATTTCGGCCTATATCCCAAGAAGGGGATCATTCAGGTTGGCTCGGACGCCGACCTCGTCGTCCTCGATATGGACAAAACCGTCACCCTCGCCCCCAAGCACCTGAACTCCTTCGCCGACTTCTCGATCTACGAAGGGCGCGCAATCAAGGGTTGGCCGTGGATGACGATTTCGCGCGGAACAGTGGTTTTCGAGGGTGATACAATTACGGGGAAGCGCGGCCATGGCCGGTACCTGCCCCGAAAGCTGGGCAGCCTGAGCTATCCGCCGGAGGAAAGCTGGGACCTTCCCGAATGAATTTGCCCGTTGGGAAAGCCCGCCCGGACCCATCCAACGCGGCCGCCCGATCGTGTCGACGCATTTCTCCGACCCAAAATACCGAATTCTCAACAAGGAGATCGCACATGCCCCGCGAGCCTTTGATGACGCTGGAAGAAAAGCTCAACCCCGAGTGGACGGCCCTGGTTTGCATCGACTACCAGAACGATTTTTGCGCCAAGGGGGGCGCGCTGGATCAGTGCGGGTTCGACGTCGCGCCCATGGCCGCCGTTGCCCCCAAGCTGGGCCGCCTCATCGACGAGGCGCGCGACTCGGGCGTCCCCATCATCTTCGTCCGCAACATCTACGCCACCGATCAGGGTTGGTACTTGTCGGAGGTGACCCGCTCCCAGACCAAGCGGACGCTTCGGGGCCTGAACCACGAGGTTCGCCTTTGCGAGAAGGACACCTGGGGATGGGATTACTTCGGGGAGGTCACGCCCCGGGACGGCGACTGCGAGGTTTTCAAGCACCGTTACAACGCGTTCATCGACACCGACCTGCCCCTCATCCTGCGCAGCAAGGGCATCCGCACGCTGATCATCTGCGGGGTCACGACGAACGTCTGCGTGGAATCGACAACGCGCCACGCCTACTTCATGGACTATTACTGTGTGGTTCCCGATGACAGCGTGGCGGCCTACGGCGACGACCTGCACGAGATGGCGCTGAAGAACATCGACTTTCTCTTCGGCGAAGTGACCGGGAGCGACAAGATCATCGAAACGCTCGCGGCCAACGCCCAGGCGCGGACGGCGGGTCAGCCGTAAGGGTCATTCACTCCGACCCGAAGCGGGAGGGGAAGAGTCAGTTAAACCTCCAGCCACCCACCGAAGGCGGTCATTCGGACAAGTGTAAAAACCAAGGTAGGTCACAGACAAACTGTTCAGCTAATCTGACACTCAATCCGGTAAGGCCAAGCCAACGGCTTGGCAGCAAAAGTTTTTCAGGGGGGTTCCCAACCCCTCGGAGGGGTCCAGGGGGGCGGTTTTTCAAAAAAGCCCCCCTGGCGGGTTTTCTTGCCTGAAAGCGGGTTCGGGATCTAAAGTGCGAAAATCAGGATGCCTCGCCCCGCATCTTCTCCGCCGCCCGGTGGACGGCCCTGAGGATGTCGGCGTGGGCGCCGCAGCGGCAGTAGTTCCCCAAGAGATACTCCCGGATTTCCGCGTCGCTCGGCGAAGGGTTTTCCGACAGCAGCCCCTTCACGGCCATGATCATCCCCGGCGTGCAGTATGCGCACTGAAAAGCCGACTCCTCGATGAAGGCCGTCTGGACCGGGTCCGGTTCGTCGTTCCGCGAGAGGCCCTCGATGGTCAGGATCTCCCGCTCTGGGCCGATCTGCGCGACGAGCGTCAGGCAAGCGCTGATCGGCTCGCCGTCAAGCAACACGGTACAGGTCCCGCAAGCGGAGACGCCGCACCCCTCCTTCGGGCCGGTCAGATCGAGGCCGTCCCTCAAGACATCCAGAAGCAGCGCGTTGTCCCGCACGAGGACGGTCCGGCGCTCTCCGTTTACGTTGAGCTCGACGGGACACGGGGCTCGGTCTTTCGAAGTCATTCCCCCCCCTCCCCCCCCCCTGATGCAGCTCTTAACGTCAGGCGGACACGCCGGGCTTTTTTGCTTCCTGAATTGCCCGGAGGACCTTTTCCGGCGTCACCGGCAGGTCGCGGACCCGGACGCCCACTGCTTCGTGAATGGCGTTGATGATGGCCGGGATCGTCGCGATGCACCCGGTTTCCCCCACCCCCTTGGCCCCGAACGGCCCGGTGGGGTGCGCCTCCTCCAGGACAACCGGGACGAAATCGCCGGGAACGTCGTCGAACGTCGGCATCATGTAGTCGAGGAAGCTACCGTTTGTGAGCTGTCCTTCGCGGTAGTCCATGTGCTCGAAGAGCGTCAGGCCGACGTTCAGTGTCGCGGCCCCCACGAGCTGCTGCTCGCAATGCCTCATGTTGATGGCCTTGCCCACGTTGCCGGCCAGGTGCAGACGTGTTACACGAACGGCCCCCGTCTCCGGGTCCACCTCCACTTCGGCGAAGGCCGCGCTGGAGGTCCAGTTGACACTCAGATTGTCGGTGTGGCCCGTCTCGGGGTCCTCGAGCGTCGACTGGGTCTGGAAGGCCCCCCGGCCGATGAGATAACCCGCCGGGGGCTTGGACATCGCTCTCAGAAAAATCTCGGAGAGGGAAAGCCCCCTGTCCGGAAACCCTTGCACGAACACCTTCCCCTCGGCCAAGTCAAGTTGATCCGGCGGGGCTTCCAGAAGCTCCGACGCGGCGGCGAACAAGTCTCCGCGAATTTCTGCGGTGGCTCGTTGGATGGCGTTGCCCATATGGTAGGTTGAGCGGCTGCTCGCCGTCCCCATGTCGAACGGCGTGGCATCGGTGTCGGGCCGAACCAGCCGAACCTGCTCTACGGAAATCCCCAGGCACTCAGCCGTCATTTGGGACAGGACCGTATCGCATCCCTGCCCCATCTCGACCGTGCTGACGAAGACCTCCGCGCTGCCGTCGGGGTTGAGGATCACCGTGGCTTCGGAGCCCGAGGGCGTGGCGGTGGTCTTGATCGCCAAGCCAACGCCCGTTCCCCGGGCGAGTCCGCCCTCCGAAGCGGGGGAGGAGGCCTTTCCGTCCGCTTTCCAGCCAAAGGCGTCCGCCGCGCCCTGGAGGGACTCCTTGATCGAGACGCAATCAAGGACCTCCCCGGTCGGGTATCGATCGCCCTCCTGAAGGGCGTACTCCATTCTCAGATTCACGGGGTCACGTCCCAGATATTCGGCGACCTGATCCATGTGGGACTCCTGGGCGAAGGTGATCTGCGGAACCCCAAAGCCCCGGAACGCCCCGGCCGGCGTTTTGTTCGTGTACACCAAGTGGGAATCAATCCGGCAATTCGGGATCTTGTACGGTCCGTTCGCCGTGGAGGCCGCCTTCCAGGCCACGCGGGGACCGCTCTCGGCGTAGGCACCGCAGTCGTAGTAGATCTCGAATTGCTGGGCGGAAATACCGCCCTCCGGACTCACGGCGGTCTTGAGCTTTACGGCCGCGCCGTGCTTGGAGCACAGGTAAAAGACTTCTTCCCGCCGGATGACGGCCCGCACGGGCTGCCCGGTCACCTTGGAGAGGAGAACGGCGAAGGGCTCCATTTTAAGGTAGAGCTTGCCCCCGTACCCGCCGCCCAGATAGGGGGAGATCACCCGGACCTGATTCTGGGGCACGCCGAACATCGCGGCCAGCCACAACCGGCTGGAGGACGGGCTCTGCGTCGAGGTCCAGACCGTTACATGTCCGCCCCGGTCCACCCGCGCCAAGGCGGAGTGGGGTTCGAGGTGCGCGTGCTGGGCGGGAGGCGAGGTGAACGTGTCCTCGAACACCCGTTGCGCCTCGCCGAACGCGCGCTCTACGTCCCCCACGCGCTGCCGGTAGTGGGTGCAGATGTTGCTGTCCGGGCCGTGATGGCTGGCCTGGATCAGGGGGAACAGGGGACCGTTCCGGACGACCTCGTGCAAAACGGGTGAGCCCGGCTGCGCCGCGGCCAGGACGTCATCGACGATGGGAAGCGGATCATAATCGACGTGCACGAGGGCGGCGGCGGCTTCGGCCTGCTCCTGTGTGTCGGCGGCAAGAGCGGCGATGGCCTCGCCGCTGAAGCGAACTTTTCCGATGGCGAGGGGGGGGTGGTCCGGGAAGATCTTCGGCGCAGGACTTTTGGCAATAAGGTGATCGGAGACCTGCTGGACCACCCCAAGCGGCATCGGCCACACCCCACGGTGATCGGCCATCGGAACACCCCAAGCGGCATCGGCCACGGAGA
>CAYRGS010000058.1:13705-14316 GCA_964423875.1 uncultured bacterium | reverse complement strand
CGAACTTTTCCGATGGCGAGGAGGGGTTGGTCCGGGAAGATCATCCCGAAATAAGGGTCCACCCCCGGCATCTCCGCAAACGCCTGTCCGGTGACGACGGCCCGAACGCCCGGAGCGGCTTTCGCGCCGGAGACATCGATCCCGCGGATTCGCGCGTGGGGGTGGGTGCTGCGATGGATGGCGCAATGGAGCATCCCGAAGAGTTTCATGTCGCCGGTGAAGATCGGCTCTCCCAGGACCTTTGGCCAGCCATCGACCCGAGGGACGTTCTTTCCTACGTTGCTCATCCACGGACTCCCGTTCGGCCCGGCCGGCTACCTGATCGGAGGCCCCGCCAGATGCCGGTTCGTGTAAATCTCATCCACCGGGATATCCATTTTGATGTTCCATGCGTCGATGGTGAAATCGCGCGTCCTTTTCATCTTCGCCCGGTCGATCCAGCCGTAGCCCTTCGTGGCGAAAGCCGGGCCCTTCATCAGTTTGTCGGTGGCCCGCGCCTGGTCCAGGACGATGGGACGCTTGAGTGTCGGAAACCGCTTGACGACCAGATCCACCGTGGCGTCCAGGTTCTTGGTCACCCAGGCGTATCCTGCATAGAAGGCCCGGACGAA
>CAYRGS010000058.1:0-13695 GCA_964423875.1 uncultured bacterium | reverse complement strand
CGAGGACCCGAGGCTTGGCGTCCATCAGTTCCCTGCTCGTGATGATCCCGTTGCCGTAAACATCCAGGCCGAAGAGGTCGCTCAACTTGCGGACGCCGATGTCGACGCCCTTCTTCAGCGCCGCCATTTTCACGATGGAGGCGTCGCTTCCCAGCCGGCAGTCCAAAACATCCGTCTTGCCCGAAAAGAGCGCCGGGAGGGTCAGCGCGGGCATCATCTTGATAAACGCGATCTTGTCCCGGCCGACCTCCGCGTTGTCCATCATGATAGGCAGGACGGCCCGGACGGGGGAAAATCCGGCGACGCCGACCCTCTTTCCGGCCAGATCCCGGGGCTTGGCGAGGGTCATCTTGGCCCGGTCATAGCAAAGCGCCATCGCAAAGGTGTCGTTGATCGCCCCGACCAACAAGGTTTTGCCGCCTTTGGTCCGGTTCAGGACAATCCCCTCGGGGGTTCCCAATCCGAAATGGGACAACCCGTCAGCAACATCGTCGACGGTGCGAAGTGTGCCGTATCCCCGCATCAGGTCAACGTCGAGGCCCTCTTTCTTATAAAAACCCCTCGCTAGCGCGACGACGAATCCGGCGGTCGACCCCTGTGGGCGCGAGTCCATTTTGAATTTGATTTTCTCCGCCGCCCCCGCCCTTCCCGCGCTTACGGAAGACATGGCGAAACACAGCGCGGCCAGCCACGCGAACCTTCTCCCCACCCTTCCCTTCGAGTCACCGGGAACCCGCACAATTTGAGTCTCGCAAGAGCAACGCCCATTTCATTCGGGGCGTGCACAATAACGGCTAGGGGGCATCAGACGACAGCCTCTCTCCAGCCAAAACCGGATGCGTCCTTTATCCGTTTTTCGACGCGGGATTGTCAAGCGGGAGCGCTGTCAAGGAGTCCTCGCTCGAGGAGAACCTTCAAGGCGTCCCAGGGGGATTCACTCTGTAAAGATACTTCGTGGGATTTAACGGATTGATAAGGTTGGAGCAGGAAGCGGCGGTTTGTCATTCGGCTCAACGAAGACGATTTTCGGTGAAACCGTCAAGCCATTGGATATCAGAAACGCCCTTTCCCAATTCAAGATTCAAGACCTGACAAGGAGGCGCTTCCCCCGCTGAGAAATGACCTCAGGGAACTGATGGACCGGGTCCGGGAATGCGTCGCTGAGGGGATGTCCGAGGAGGAGACCCGCGGCCGCGTCCGGTACGACCGCCGGTGGAAATCGGTCCCCAATTCGTTTCACAAACGTTTCGAGATCTTCTACTATCTGGGCGTGGCTCGCTTGTATCCGAACTGGGGGGCGACAGGAAAATCTAACTCGTCGCGGGAAATGGGATTTCAGAATTCAAGACCTGGACTTTTTGTAAACGACCGGCCGGGGAATTCTCCTTTCCAGGGTTCAGTCCCATCCTTCGGACTTCACCTCAAGTTGGTATCGCGTGAAGGTCAGGTCGTTCCAGATAAGATAGACGTCAGCGAAATACGGCTCGCCGCATTCCTCGAGAACGCGTTCCAGGATCAGACACGCGTCATCCACCTTTTTCCTCACCTCATCCCACATGGCGTCTCCCGGCCTCCTTTTTTCTGCAAAACACTCAGTCCGCTTCCGCTTTGATGGCGCCATAAAAATCCACCTCGTAACAGGCGCAAATCTCTTCAAAAGTCTTTTCCGAGATGGCCACAACCCGGCGCTGTTGTTCCTCGGTCGTGCAATAACGCTCCAGAAGCTTGCGGCCGTTCTTCACATGCTTGCCTTCATCAACCAGCACTTCTTCCTCAATCCGTTTGGCAAAGCGCGGCTCAACCAAGGTCGTCAGATGTTTGAGGATCTCGATCAACACCACCTCGCCGGTCACCTGAAAGGCGGCCGCGATGTCTATAGCGTCATCATATTGCAGCGTGGAATGCAGGAGGTGGATGTCTTCGGGCGACGGTTGAATGTGCGTGATGTCGCCGTCTTCGCCCAATTCCTCCAGGATTTCTGAAAACACTTTCGCGTGTTTGTACTCTTCGTAGAGGTGTTCGGTCAGCATCCACCGGAGATCGACGTCTTCGTCGGGGAGCAGAAGCATTTGTTTGGCGGGACGCAGAACCCCCAAGTGGAACTCCGCCCAAACACGGTTTTTCAGCACCCGAACGAGATCTTCCCCGTCAAGGACCGTGACTTTATTCAACACCTTCTCCCGCAGCCGCTCCGCGTACTTGTCTGAATTGGTAATGACGCGAATCGCGAACTCCCGGCTGTCCATCAGCATCGCACGCCCTCCTCAGTCGTCCGGATCATCCACAGGCTTCCCGCCGGCCCGGGTCGCGGCGAAAAACGCGCTGGGGATATCATGGTTCCAGATGCCGGAGCTCTCCTTGCCTTCCCAGCGGAGGGGTTTGTAGTTGTCCTCGTCGAGGATCTGATCGAGCTCGGCGAATATCTCGATAACGTTTCCATCCGGATCGGGGTAGAAGACAAACAGGTTATGCCCGGGGCCGTGGCGTCCGATGCCCCAGAGAGAGCGGACACCGTTTTTCCACGCCACGTCGGCCGAGTCCTTGATGGCCCTGATGTCTGCGACCTCGTACGCCGTATGGTGCATGGTGCGAGCGGGTCCCCGGGCCATGCCGGTTGTGTGGTGGTCCGGGTTGCAACGGAGAAAGACGAAAAAGTCCTCGATCCAGTCCGAGACGCGGAATCCCAATGTCTTCGTGAAGAACGCCGCGCTCTCCCGAGGATTCTCAGCGTTCAGGATCACATGCCCCAGGTTTGTGGATTTGGCCGCGTGGGGGATCTCCGGACCGATGGTCTCAGCCATCCCCGCGCAGATTTCGATCCGGTTCCCCTCCGGGTCGCGGAAGCGGACGCCGTAGGAGCCGCCCGGCTCGTCCCATTCCGCTGGGCCGGCCAGGATCGGCGCCCCAGCGTTCTTCAAGACGCGGGCGGATTCGTCCACGTCAGAACGCTCGGGGACGGCGAAGGCCACATGGTCCAGGCCGAACCCGCCCGTCATCTCCGGGTCGGCCGGATCGGCGTATCCGGACGGGTAGAGCGCTAGGGCGTGGTGAGAGGGGCCGCGCCGCATGTAGGCCGTTCCGTCCGGACCGCGCTCGGTCAGGTCGATGCCGACAACGTTCCGGTAAAACCGGATGGAGCGTTCCACGTCGGCCACCCGCAGGGCGTGATGGCTTAGATGACTCAACGGGATTATCGCGGATCTCCCGATTGAAAGCGGGGCGTCCGCCGGCGCAGGCGACGCATGACGAAACCGGCCTGCCGGTCAGAACTTCTGGAATCCCCGGGGAACCTCTGATTCGCCGAAATGAACCGGCGTATAGAAACTCGCGGTCGTCTCTGGCGGAGTGGCCTCGACATATTGGTCGATGTTGCAGTAAATCTCGATGGCATGGCCATCCGGATCGAGAAAATAGATCTCGATGTGATGTCCCTGGTTCCAAAATCCCGGCCCTTTCTCGATCTTTACGCCCCGCTCCTTCAGGAACCGCTCCGCGCGCGCCACCTCCGATGTATTGCCGATGTCGAAGGCATAATGGTGAAGGCCGAGGGGGCGTCCTTCCGGCAGGGGCAGCAGCCCCAGATCGTGGTGGTCGGGCCCACACCTGAGAAACGCCAGCCCCATCTGGTTGTATTCGGTCACCTGGAGGCCGAATTTCTCCCGGTAAAACGCTTCGGAGGCTTCTCTGTCCGCAACCTTGATGACCACGTGCCCCAGCTTTCGGGGGGAGATTGGCCGGTCTTCGGCCCCGCCGGGCAGCGGATTCGGCCACCCGTTTCCGGTTGTCGGGGAGATGATCCACACGGTATTATCGGCGGGGTCGGAAACGCTGAAACCGTTCGCGCCGGGCCTCGGACCGTCCCCCGGCGCCCTCGTGATGACGACGCCGCCGTCTCGGAGCTTCCGCGCGAGGTCCTCCAGATCCGCCGCCGGGTCCACCTCGTAACCGAACTCCGCCCGCGACGCGTTTCCGTCTCCGTCCTCCGGCGACAGGGCGAGGGCGAAACGCCCGTCCCGCCCGCCGAGCCACGCGCCGCCGTCCGGCGTCCGCCCGAGGATGTCCAGCCCCAGGATGTCCCGGTAAAACCTCTCGGACCGCTCGGGGTCTAAGACCCGCAGCCGAATGTGGTCGATTCTGGTCAACGGCAGCATTTTCGAACCCCCAAAAGGCGATATTCAAGCGGCCTTTCGCGTCGCAAGGGCCGGGGTTTGCTTGGATTCCGCTCGCGAAGGTATGATAACAACTTCAGGAAAAGCGGACAATCCACTTCCGGCCTATCAACCCCGGAGGAAATCCAGCACGGGAGGAAGCGATGGCTCGGTATGCGCTGACGAGTTATGAGCGGGAGGGCGAATTCAGGGTCGGTCTCGTCATGGACGGAAAAGTCTACGACTGCGTGAACGCCTGGGACGAAGTCCTCGGGGCCTCTCTGATCGGGGGCAATTACCCCATCCACGAGATGCTGGAGAACCTCGCTGAGATCCATCCCCAGATCGAGGAACTGGCCAGCGGCGTCGCGAACTTCGAGCGTCACGAAGTGGAAGAATCGGCTTTGCGCGCCCCTCTCCTCTACCCGCCCTCTATTTTCTGCGCGGCGGCGAATTACCGAGCTCACGCCGAAGAGATGGGCGGCGAGGTCACCGACAAGTCCAAGGGCGACCCGTACTTTTTCCTGAAAATCCCGCACCTGTGCGTCATCGGACCCGGCCAGACGATACGCCTTCCCGCCAACTCGGAGAAGGTGGACTGGGAGGTCGAGCTGGCCGTCGTCATCGGCCGGGGGGGGACGGACATCCCCGCCGATCGGGCCCTCGACCATGTCGCCGGGTACACCGCGTTCAACGACATCTCCGCGCGGGACAGGAATGTTCGGGCCGAGTGGAAATTCAAATGGGACTGGTTCGGCGGAAAGTGCGCGCCGACCTTCGCCCCGATGGGCCCGCACATCACCCCGAAGGCTTACATCGCGGACCCTAACAACCTGAATCTGAAACTGTGGGTCAACGACGACCTGATGCAGGACGCGAACACGGGCAACATGATCTACAACATTCAGGATCAGATTGCCTACCTGTCCACGATGGTCTCTCTCTGCCCGGGCGACGTCATCGCGACGGGAACGCCTGAAGGGGTGGGCATGGGGCGCGGCGTGTTCCTGAAGGAGGGGGACAACGTGTCCATCGAAGTTGAAGGGATCGGCCGCATCACTAACCCCGTCGGCAGATAGTACGAGGCGCATGCGCGCCGGACAGGCGGCGGATGAGGGCGCTCGTGCTCATCGAACCTCTTCGGCGCACAACACGCATGCGTTGAATGATGAAAGGGTGACTATCCTGGCCGCCGGCCGAAAGCGAAGTGGAGGGTCTCCAAAATAAATTGACACTTCACAAATTGCAGAGAAGGCGGGCAAGATGCCGCGCCCTACCTGTTTGAAAACACCCGGTTTACACCGGCCGGTAGGCCGGGCATCCTGCCCGGCCCGAAAGGGACCATTCGGATCTCGATATGTAAAACCATTTACGAGACCCTACACCAGAGACGATAAATTCCTCCTCACCGCGACGATTCAGTAAGGAGTCATCGGAGATGGCTTATCGGGACCTGCTTACCTTCCTGGACGACCTTCGGGAGGCGGGCGAGCGACGATGAACTTCGCTCCGGGGCGCGACCTAGGAATCTTCCGCTCGCTATACATCGAAGCCGGCGAGCCCATGCCCGCGGCCGTGGCCATCGGGGTGGACCCCATGACAGCCTTCGCGACCGCCTGTCCCTGCAACCCGGAGGTGGACGAGCTGGACATGGCGGGCGCCTTGCTGGGCGATCCCCTCGAGATGGTCCAGTGCCGCACCATCGACCTCAAGTACCCGCCACGGCGGAGATCGTCCTGGAAGGTCGGATCATCCCCGAAATCACGGCGCCCGACGGACCCTTCGGCGAATATCACGGCTATAACGGACCGCCCCACCGGGTCCCCGTCTTCGAGGTCTCGGCCGTCACCCATCGGAAGGACCCCATCTATTTGAAGCTTCACGCCGCCAGCGACATCAAGACCGCCATCATCGTAAACGACGACATCGATCCCTTCGATTGGGACGCCGTCAACTGGGCACTTTCCACGCGCTTCAACCCGGCCGTGGACGGCGAGATCATGACCGGGCTTCCTGAAAACCCCCTCGATCAGGCCATGCCCAAGAGAAGAGGCGTACAAAGCCAACCGGATCTCGAAGATCATCCTCGACGCCACGAAACCGCTGATCGAGCCGCTCCCCGACACCTGCCTGACTACCCCGACGTGATGGAGGCGGCCCGAAAGAACTGGGCGCGGTACGGCTTCGGCCGGGCCGTCGGCGCAACACGGGGAAGCGGCGACACGCCCGATGTGTCCGCGGAACCTTAGAATCCACCCCGCCCAAAGGCCGACAGACCTTCGCCGGCATACGCCGCGCCGTCTCGGGCGACAGTTCTCGGCCAGTCTCCTGATTCCTCTTCTTCCGCTCCTCTTTGTGAGCCTCCTTGGACCCGTCACATCCGCGTCCCCTCCGACGCCAAAGTCCGTTTCGGCCCCCTCCCCCCTCTCACAACCCGGCCCACGTTTCTATGCAGCTTCCTGGGCGGTGGTCATTGGGATCGATTGGTACGCCTCCGCCGGAATCCCCCGCAGCCCCGGCGCGGAATCCGACGCCTCCAAGGTCGCCCGCGCCCTCACGCGTCTGGGCTTCCCTCGTAGAAACATCCGGCTCCTGACGGGGCCGCGCGCGACCCGCGCCGCAATCCTTCAAACGTTTGAGCGCGACTTGAAACCCCGCATGGGGGAGCGCGACAGACTGTTCGTTTATTTCTCCGGCCGCGCCGTCACTGTGAAGATTCAAGGCGAGGATGTGGGATTTCTTCTGTCCTACGACGCGGAGGTTGCGCGGTGGCCGACAGACACCTCGCCCTATCTGCGCGAATCGCCGGGCCGCGCCCTGAGCATGCGGCACCTCCTCTCCACATTGAAAGGGCTCGCCCCGCGCCACAAGCTGGTCGCCGTGGATGCCTCCTTCAGCGGATACAGTCTCCCGATGAAAGATCTCCACGCCGTTGTGGACGCGCCGACCCTCCCCGATATCGAGCGGTGGCTCCGCCGGTCCGGCACGCACGTCTTTACGGCGGGACGCGCCGGTACGGCGGCCCACGCCGGCCGGCCGGCCGCAGGAGATGAAGCGCGCCCGCCGGGCGCTTTCACGCGGAGCGCTTTCACGAGACACCTCTTGGACGGGCTCGCGGGAAAGGCGGACACGGCCGGCGGCCGCCCCGACGGCGTGGTGGGCTTCGACGAGCTGGCCGCTTACATCCGTAACCGGCTGGTCCACGCGCCGGATTTCTCCGCGCCGCCCCAAGCGGCGCAGACCGGCGGGGGGCGGTTTCTTTTCCTGGTTCCATCCAACGGGTCATCGCGCCCGGGGCCGTCGCTCGCCGGCGGAAAATCCGGCGCCCGGTTGGGTTTCAATAAGCTCGGCGTCGCTTACGTAGAAGAACACTTGTGGCTGATGAAACGCGACCTCGGTGTACGGCCGGTCAAGCTTCACCTCGGGTTGCACGCCCGAGAGCCCGGGCCCAAGTTCGGGAATTACGACAAGGTTGTGAACGCCGCTGTCTCGCTCGGACTCCCTTTCGTCCTTACCATGGCCTATGTTCCGGACGCGTGGATTGAGACCTATGGACCGACTGGCTGGCAGTCCGTCTGGATCGAAAGGTATCTGTTGCCGTCCATTCGGCGTTACGCCGCCAAGCCGGGATTCATCGGGATGGAGATCTGGAACGAGCCGTTTCACCTGAACTGGTCGAAACGGCATGCGCCCCGGGAGGTGTTTCCCGACCCGGAATCTTACGCGGCCTTTCTGAGGAGATGCCGGCGGGCAATCGCCGCCGCCGGGCTCGAGGCGCGGTTGATTTCGGCGGCCACCCTGAACATCCTTCAGGGCAGCGACAAGTTTTTTCGGAAGGCGATTCGACTGGCGGAGCTGCTGCCGCCCGGCGTTGCCTACAATCTCCATCTTTATGGAACCGACGTCCTCCGGTTCATTGCCTACGCGCGGGAAATCAAGTCCGTATTGAAGGAAGGAACGGACATCTTCATAACCGAATTCGGCGACGGCAGAAGAGAAAACCACTTCTTCGTCTACCACTGGATGCGCCCCATCGTGGATTTCATGCTGAAGCCCAAGTTTATTTTCTGGTATCGGCTGATTGCCAACGCCAAGGAGAAGGACAGCCGCTCCCACGCATTGCTGCGGTATTCCGACGACCCCCGAAATCCGGTCGAGACTCCGCTCTATCAGCTTTTGAAAAGAGAGCACGAAGAGAGAAAGGACCGCTCAGAGTGGCCCCTTCCCGGGAGGAAAACGCGATGATCACCGGCAACCTCTTCTCCGACATTCCGGAGCATGCGCCCAAAGAGGTCTTCGAGCGGCTTCTCGAAACACCGCACCTCAAGCTGGAGCGCATCATCTCGGCCGGCCATGCGACGCCGCCCGGAAAGTGGTATGACCCGGACACCGACGAGTGGGTCCTCCTGCTCTCCGGCGCCGCCCGGGTTCTTTATGAAGGCGAGGAACAGCCCCGGGAAATGCGCCCCGGCGACTACGTTCTCATCCCCGCCCGCAAGCGCCACCGGGTCGAATGCACGGACCCCGGCCAAAAAACCGTCTGGCTCGCTCTGCATCATTAACGGCTTCGGACGTGTTAAACTACAGGCTGAAAATCCGACAATCCCAGAGAAAGGAACGACTATGGAAATCCATGTCGAGAACGCCGCGGACGCCTACTTGGCGCTGCTGGCCCAAAGGGGAATTAAATATTTCTTCGCCAACGCAGGCACCGACTTCGCTCCCCTGGTGGAGAGTTTCGCGAAGCGGACATCGGAGGACGAGCCCTGCCCGACGCCCATCCTCTGTCCGCACGAATCGACGGCCGTGAGCATGGCGCACGGCTACACCATGATCACCGGAGAGCCCCAGGCGGTGATGGTCCACGTCACGGTGGGCACGGCCAACGCGGCCGCCCAGGTCATGAACGCCTCCAAGGCCCAGGTGCCCATCCTGTTCAGCGCCGGACGCACGCCCATCAACGAAGAGGGCGTGTTGGGCAACCGGGACGTCTACATCCACTGGGCGCAGGAATCGCGCGACCAGGCGGCGATGCTCCGGGAGTTCGTCAAGTGGGACTATGAGCTGCGCAACCCCGGGCAGCTCGAAACCGTGGTGGACCGGGCGCTCACCCTGGCCATGGCCGATCCGCCGGGACCCGTCTACCTGACCCTGCCGCGCGAAGTCCTGGCGGAAAAACAGCAGACCTTATCCTTGCGGCGCGAGCAGGTCCGGTTCGGTCAGGCCTCCCCCCAACCCAACGCGGACCAGATTGAACAAGCGGCGGAGCTTCTGGCCGGGGCGAAATCCCCCCTCATCATCGCCGGCGCGTCGGGCGCGAATCCGGACGCCGTTTCGCTTCTGGTGGACCTGGCGGAAACCGGGGCCATCCCCGTCGTCGAGTTCCAGCACCTCCACACCAACTTTCCTTCGGACCATCCCCTGCACCTGGGGTTCAACCACGCCGGCCTCCTCGAAGAGGCGGACGTCGTCGTGGTCCTGGAGACCGATGTCCCGTGGATGCCCGCGGTTTCCAAACCAAAGAACTCGACGCCGATCATCCATCTCGGCCGCGATCCATATTATTCCAATTATACGATTCGGGGATTTCCGATCGACGTTTCACTGGTCGGGGACCCGGCGGCGGGACTGCGAAACCTTCGCGCGGCCCTGACCCCGCGCCTGAAGGGAAAAGAGGCGGCCCTGAAAGCGCGGCGCGAAAAACTCCGCGCTGTCCATGAAGAGCAGCGCGCGGATTGGGCGAAGGCGGCGGAGGCAGCCGGCCGGGAGAAACCGCTCGACTACCGGTGGGTCTCGCACTGCATCAACCAGGTGCACGGCGACGACACGATCCTCGTCAACGAATACGACCTGGTTCCGAACCACGTGGATTTCAGGCGGCCGGGGGCGTTCTTCGCCTCCTCCCACGCGTCCGGTCTGGGGTGGGCCCTGGGCGCGAGCCTCGGCGTCAAGCTCGCCAGCCCGGACAAGACCGTCATCGCGACCGTCGGGGACGGCAGTTACATCTTCAACTCTCCCACATCGGCGCACTTCGTCTCCCGGGCCCAAAACCTGCCGTTCCTGACGATCATCTTCAACAACCAGTGCTGGAACGCCGTCCGCCGGGCGGCGGAAGGTGTGTATCCCGACGGCTGGGCTTCCGGGCGAAACCGGTTCCCTTTGAGCGATCTGGAGCCCTCGCCCCACTTTGAAAAGATGATGGAATTGCACGAAGGTTACGGCGAGCGCGTCGAGGAGCCCGGAGAGTTGCCGGCCGCGCTGGAGCGGGGGCTTCGGGCCGTCCGGGAGGAAGGCCGTCAGGCGCTCCTCAACGTGATCTGCAAGCACCCGTCGATGTGAGCATGGAGCAGGTTGATCCGTCGAGGGCTACTCGACGCCGACAAATCCCAGAATCCGCTCGGCCGCTTTGTTGGCTCCTTCGATGCAGTCCGGAATTCCGACCCCTCGGTAGGCGCTGCCGGCGATTGCGAAACCCGGCAGCTTCTCCGCCTCCGCCTCGATAGCGCCGATCCGATCCGGATGTCCGACTTTGTACTGCGGCATGGAGTGGGGATACCGGCTGAGGAGAACCGCCTCGGGCTCGCCCTGTACGCCCAGGATGCCTCGAAGCTCATCGAGCAACCGCCGGACGGTCTCCTCCTTCGAAAGCGAGAACGTCTCGCCGCCTCCGAAGAAAGCCCTGAGCAAAACCTTCTCCTCCGGGGCGCGGCCCTCGAACTTGATGCTGGAGAAGGAGCACGCGACGAGGGCGCGGCCCTCGGTGGCCGGGACAACGAAACCCATCCCGTCCAGAGGACGCTTCACCCGCTCCCGTTGATAGACAAGGTTCAGCGTCCCCATCGAGCCGTAGGCGATCTCGCTCAACCGATCGGACATCTTCGGAGAGACCTCGCCCATCAGCTTCGCGGCCGGAGGTGCCGGGGCGGTGAGGCAGACGGCGTCCGCCGTTACACTTTCCCCTCCTTCCAGACGAACCTTCCACCGGTCCTTTTCCCGCTGAAGCGCGCTCACGCGGCATCCGGACCGAAGCGCGCCCTCGGGGCTCCGCTCCAGCAAGGCGGCCACCAGGCTTTCCATTCCCTCCCGCAATGAGACGAACAGGCCGTAGCGCGGCCCGCTCGTCGAAGACGCCCCCTCCCCTCCCGCGCGCATTCTCTTCCGCAAGGCTAGGATAATGCTGCGCTCTTCCCGCTCCATTGCAAGGAACTGTGGAAACGTCGCCGCGAGGCTCAGTGTTTCCGGGTCGGCGGAATAGATCCCGGCGACCATGGGCTGGGCCATCCGCTCCAGGGCCTCGGTCCCGAGCCTTCGCCGGACGAAGGACGCCAGGGTCTCATCGCCCCCCCCCCCCGTGCGGCGCGGGATGAACAGATCCATCGCCATTCTCAGCTTGCCGAGTGGACTGAAAATCGGCGTCGTGATAAACGAAGCGAAGGAAGAAGGCGCAAAGAGGTAGAACCCCGCCGGAACCGGCAGAAGAGCGTTTCCCTTCAGGATGAAGCTCCGCCGGAACTCCGTGCCTGTCTCGATCAGGCTTTCTCCCAGGCCAAGCTCCTCGCAAAGGGCGACGCCCGCGGGCTTGGTCGAGAGGAAGCAATCGGGGCCGTGCTCCAGAAGACACCCTGCCGCGTGGGAGGTCCGCAGCGCGCCGCCGAAGCGATCGGAGCTTTCCAGAAGGCGGACATCGAGCGGGAGAGCACGCTCGCGAGCGCCTTCCCGCAATCGGTGCGCGGCGGCCAAGCCCGTGATTCCGCCCCCGATGACGACAACCCGTTTCGGCGGTTTTGAATCGCTCAAGAATTTTCCCCATGACCTGCGGCCGTTACGCGTGCGCGAATGATCCTGGATTTTTCCATACAAACAGCCATAAGATTATCCGTTCCGTTTCCATCTGAAATTCTCGCGCGAAGGAGTCTGCAATGCCACGAACGATCATCGATCTCAGCGTGCCCCTTCACAACAGCACATTCGACGGCATGATGCTCGACATCCACTACATCAAGCACGAGGAGAACGGCCGCCTCTGGGCCAAGCGGTTCGACGTCGAGGTGGACGATCTTCCCCACGGCCACGGCTCATCCTCGGAACGGATTCAACTCATCAGCCACGTCGGAACGCATGTGGACGCCCCTTATCACTATGCGCCCGTGGACAGCAAAGGCAAGCCCATGCGGACCATCGACGAGCTCGAGCTCGAGCATTTTTTCGGCGACGGGTTCTGCCTCGATTTCACGCACAAAAAGCCGGCCGAGCGGATCTCCACCGATGAGGTCGAGGAGGCCATCCGGAAAATCGATTACACCGTCAAGCCCGGAGACATCGCCCTCATCCGCACCGGCACGGATAAATACATCGACAGCCCGAAATTCCTGGAGATCCAGCCCGGCATGACCCGCGAGTCCATCCTGTGCCTGACGGCCAAGGGCGTGAAGGTGATCGGCATCGACGCCTGGGGGATGGACATCCCGTTCTCCCAAATGGCGAAGGAGCTGAAAGCGGGAAACAAAGACCAGTTCTGGGAGGCTCATTTCGCCGGGAAAGAAAGCGAATACTTCCAGATTGAAAAGCTCGCGAACCTCGACAAGCTCCCCAGACCGCACGGCTTTTTGGTCGCCTGCTTCCCCATCAAGATCGAGCGAGGCAGCGGCGCGTGGACGCGCGCCGTCGCCATTTTCGAGGATTGAGGGCGTGAGCGCCGTCCAGCCAGCGGCTCAGAAGCTCAAGGGCCGCGTCGCCATCGTCACCGGGGCCGGCCGGGGGATCGGAAAGACCACGGCGGAGACCCTCGCGCGCGAGGGGGCCGATGTGGTTCTCGCCACGCTCACGCCCGAGAACGCCGAGCGGACGGCCTCGGCCATCCGCGCCTCGGGCGGAAGCGCCCTGCCCGCCCCCGTGGACGTCTCCAGCGGCGAGAGCGTCGGCCGGATGCTCGATCGGGTCCTGAAGAAATTCGGGCGCGCGGACATCCTCGTCAACGTCGCGGGGATCAGCACGCTGACCCCCCTGGAAGACCTGGAAGAAGCGGAATGGGACAGCGTCCTCTCGGTCAACCTCAAGGGCGTCTACCTGTGCACGCGGGCCGTCCTGCCCGGGATGATGGAGCGCAAGTACGGGCGCATTGTCAGCGTGGCCTCCATCTCCGGCCGTTACGGCCGGGCACAGATGAGTGCCGCCTACTCCGCCTCCAAGGCGGGAATTTTGGGGTTCACCCGGAGCGTCGCGAAGCGGTACGGCGAATACGGCATCACGGCCAACGCCATCGCCCCCGGGACGATCATTACGGACATGAACCGCGACCTGCCGGCCGAGACTCTCGACCGCCTCAAAGCGGACGCGGCCGTTCCCCGCCTGGGAGAGCCCGCCGATGTGGCCGAGGCGGTCCGTTTCCTGGTCTCGGAGGAGGCCGGCTGGATCACCGGCGTGACGATCGACATCAGCGGGGGGACGGTCATCGGTTGACCGCGTGATGCCCGCCGGTCCCTCCGATCCGCGCGACAGCGGCGAATCGATCCATCGAAATCCAGGGAGGTCTGAATGAATAACGACG
>CAYRGS010000057.1:0-22992 GCA_964423875.1 uncultured bacterium | reverse complement strand
CTGTCGCGCCGCGTCCGCGCCCGCCTGGACCAAGACGTGGCTTTCTGGAAGCACCCACGTCGGGAAGTACTTGTCCGTCTCGACCTTCTGGCCGGTATAGCTCCGGGTCTCGTAGTCCAGGATTCCGACCTTCATCCCCTTGGCCTCTTTAAGGGCCTTGATCTCGGCAATCGAGCTCTTGGCGGTCTCGCCGGCCGTCAGACGGCGATCCAGGTAGATGACGCACTCGTCCGCCACGGCGTTGAGGGAGGGGGTCGAGCAATCGATCTTCGTCACGGCCACCGTCCCTTTGCCGAGAAACGGGTCGGGCTTCAATCGGTTGTTGAGCTTCTCGATGGCGCTCACCAGCGGCCCCATCTTGTAGATCGGGTTCACGCCGCGCTCCGGCGCGGAGGCGTGGCAGGATTTCCCGCCGGCACGGACGCTGATCTCCATCCGTCCCCGGTGGCCCCGGTAGACGCCCATGTTCGTGGGCTCGCCCAGACACACGCCGTCCAGCTTGGGCAGCGACTTCTCGATGGCGAACTGGAGACCGTAACCGTCGAGGTCCTCCTCCATGACCGTCCCGATGACGAAGAGGGTGTAGTCGTCGAGCAGGCCCAGCTCCTTGACGATGGGGGCCCCGACGACCATCGACGCGACGGCGCCCTTGTTGTCGCACGAACCCCGGCCGTAAACCGCCTTGGAATCGGCTTTGCCCTTGAAGGGATCGATGGTCCAGGCCTTGGGGTCGCCCACGCCGACGGTGTCGATGTGGGAGTCGAGAAGGAGGTTGGTCCTGCCTTTGCCGATCCGTCCGATGACGTTGCCGATCCGGTCAATCCAGCACTCGTCGTACTTCAGCCGCTTCATCTCCCGGAGAATCCGCTTGGCCACCTTCTCTTCGCCGAGACTTGGGCTCGGAAGCGCCACGATGTCGCGAAGGAATCGGACCACGTCTTTCTTGCGGGAATTCGCCGCCGCGAGCAGGGCCTTACGGCCGGTCTGATTGGTCATGATGCCTCACCTTTCCATGATTGAGTTATGCCGAATTCAAACGGCCGAAACCTCTTTTCGGTAGTTGTAGACCGTGTAACGGGAAACCCCCAAAAGTTGGGCTACCTCGTCCACCGCGCCCTTGATGAGAAAAATGCCCCGGCGTTCGAGGTCGTGGACAACGCGGACCTTCTGCGCCCGCGCCATGAGCGGGGCCGGCCTTCCGACCGCATCGGCCGCATCGGCGAAGGCCCGCTCAATCTGGCCGCCCACGCCGTTTCCGACGATGGGGGCAGCCTCCACCGCCGACTCGGCGGGGGTCCTTCGGGAAAAGCGTTCCAGGGAATTCGACAGAAGCAGGGTCTCGGTCAGGTCGTAATTGACGGAAAGGGCGCCGATGATCGATCCGCTTCCGTCTCTCAGGAAGACTGTCGATGCCTTGAGCGGCCGGCCGTCGCGGGTCTGGGCGGGGTAGTTGTGCAGGTCCTCCCCCTTCGCCCAATGCCGCCGGAGCGCCTCGGGAGCGGGGTCGCCCACCCGGCGTCCGGTCAGATTCCCGTACATGGCCAGGATAGACCGGTCGGGGTCGGCGAAATCGTGGACCACAACCTCGATGGATTCGCCGAAAAACTTGCTGAGTCCCCGGGCCACCGCCTCGACATTCTGAAACAGGGTCTTTCTGTTCATGACAGAGAGTCAGTCACTATAAAGACGGGAACGCCGCGCGCCAAAAGCGCGGATAATTCAACAGGTGAGGCTGCGCGTTCATTGATATTAAATAAATTGTGTATCGCTTAAATGATTTTAGCAAGACTATCCCATTTGTCAATCTCTTTCTCTTCACGCCACAAGCGTGACAAATGAACCGGGGGCGAAATCGTTGACATGACTCCTAAGCGTTTGATAGCCTCCATGAAACACATACACCCTGTAAGTTGTCTCGGTGCCAAGCGGTTCCGGTTTGAAAACTAGCGAGCCCGGCCGCTCGAAGATTTCGTGGGGGAATGTGCGGCCGGCGAGCGCACGCGAGACGATCTCAAGGCACCCCAGGCGGGCGGAGGAAACAATTGGCCGAGCAATACGATGTCATCGTCATCGGGTCCGGCCACAACGGCCTGACCCTTGCGTGCTACCTGGCCAAGGCCGGGCTTCGGACCCTGGTCCTCGAGCGCCTGCCCTACACCGGCGGGGGCGTCACCTCGCGCGAAACCGTTCCCGGCTTCACCTTCAGCCTTCACGCCGTCAACCACAACTGGATGCACATCGGCCCCATCCGCGCGGATTTGGAACTGGAGCGCTTCGGCTCCAGGTACATCTTCCCTCCGGTTATCTGCACTCATGTTTTCAGCGATGGCCGGAGCCTGGCCCTCCAAAGGGACCTGGAGGCAACGGTCTCGGAAATTGGGAAATTCTCCGGGAGTGACGCGGCCCGGTACCGGGACTGGATCAGAGAGCACGAGTCCACGTTCGAGTTCATCTCCCGAATGCTGTTTGCGCCCCCGTTGCCCCCTTCTCAGATCTGGGGTCGACTGGAGGAAACCGCCCAGGGACGGCGGGCGCTCCGGACCTGGATGATGAGCATCGAGGACGTGGCCGATGAGCTCTTCGAGAACGAGTGCGTCAAGGTCTGGTTCGTCAACTATGCCTTGCAGACTATTCAGGATCCCTTTGCCAAAGGGTCCGGCATGGTCCCTGTCTCCCTCCTGGTCAACCAGCACCGCTCGGGGGGGAACTCCCTGGCGGTGGGCGGTTCCCAGTCCCTCACCGACGCACTGGCGGCTCACCTCGAAGCCCACGGCGGAGAGATTCGGACGGGATGTCACGTCTCCCGGATTTTGACCCGGGGAGGGCGCGCGAAGGGGGTCGTCCTTTCCGACGGGACCGAGATTGAAGCCGCCCGGGCCGTCGCGAGCAACGTCGAGCCCAAGCAAGTGTTCCAGCAAATGGTGAACGGGGATGAGCTCTCCCAGGAGTTCGCCGATCAGGTCCGTGGCTTCCAGTTTAGCTATTTCACGATATTCGGCGTCCACCTCGCCCTCAACGTAGACCCGGCCTACCGGACCTCCTCCGACGTTCCCAACCAGTCCTTCAACGTCATGCTGGGGAGGGACTCCATGGAGGACATCAGGAAGGAGTTCTATCAGCTGGGCATCGGCGAGCCTCCAGACCCTACCGGGTACATGACGCTTCACCCGAGCCGGTTCGATCCGTCCATCGCCCCCCCGGGAAAGCACGTGACCATCCTCTGGCAGTACGCGCCCTGCAAGATCAAGGGGGGGGATGAGAGGTGGAACGAGATCAAGGAGGACTACGCCGACCGGTGTTTTGACCTCTTGCGCCGCTCGACGAAGAACATAGACGATGGGGCCGTTGTGGGCCGGTTTGTGTACACCCCCGCTGACATCGCCCGGGAGAACATCTCGATGGTGAACGGGGACATGGTCAGCGGGCGCATCACGCAGGACCAGATGGGGATCTTCCGGCCCTTCCACGGTTATCCGCCCTACCGGACACCCATCGAGGGGCTGTACCTCTGCGGTCCCAGCACCCATCCCCGGGGTGGCTGCCACGGGGCCTGCGGTTACAACGCCGCGGGCGCCATCGCCGAGGACCTGGGCATCGATCCTTGGTGGGCGGGGACGGAATACGCGGTCCTGAAACCGGAGTAAGCCCTGCCCTGACTCGCTGATATTTCCCCAAGACGCCGTCGAGGAGAATGGAGATGAGGTTGGAAGGAAAGGTGGTCATCGTCACGGGGGCCGGCCGAAACCTCGGCCGGGTCTACGCCCAGGGTCTGGCGCGGGAGGGGGCCAAGGTCGCCGCCGCCGACATCATCGACGCCTCGGGGACGGTGGAAGAAATCGAGGCTGCCGGGGGAGAGGCTATAGCCGTCTCCGTGGACGTCACCGACGAGGAGGCGACCCGGGGCATGGCGAAATCCGTCCATGACCGGTTCGGCCGCGTCGACGGGCTCATCAACAACGCCGCCCTTTACCAGGATCTGGGTCTCGGGCCCTTTTTCGAGATCACCGGGGAAGAATGGGATCGGGCGATGGCCGTGAACCTCAAGGGCGTATTTTTCTGCTGCAAGGCGGTCTTTCCCTACATGAAGGACCAGGAATTCGGACGCATCCTCAACATCGCCTCGAACACCGTCTACAAGGGGACCCCGGGGCTCATCCACTATGTAACCTCCAAAGCCGGCATCCTGGGGTTCACGCGGAGCTTGGCCCGGGAGTGCGGGGGTTACGGGATCAACGTCAACACCGTCGCGCCGGACTACATTCCTCACGAGAAAGACAACCGCGAGCGTCCGGAGCTCGATGAGATCAATCAGAAGATGCGAATCATTCAGCGGCGGGAGGTCCCGGAAGACATGGTCGGAACGATCGTCTTTCTTCTGTCCTCGGACGCGGACTTCATCACCGGTCAGACGCTCGTCGTCAACGGCGGGGCGGTGATGCCTTAGCGAGACCCGTTTTCCACGCGGGGGTCAACCAATCCGGCTTCCACCCCACTCCCGATCATCGACCGGGCTCTTCCCCGTCTCCAGGATTTTCCACAGGCGGTAGGGCGTAAGCGGCGTCTCGTTGATCTCGACCCCAAGCGGCTTAAGCGCATTTTCAATCGCCGCGACAACGGCTGCAGGCGCGGCGATAGTGCCGCTTTCTCCGGCCCCCTTTACGCCCAGATGGTTGAAAGGCGAGGGGGTCTCCATGTGATGGACCTCGATGTCCGGGATGTCGGTGGAAAGCGGCAGGAGGTAGTCGAGGAATGTGGAGGCTAGGGGCGCTGCGTTCTCGTCGAAGGCTACCTCCTCGATGATGGTCTCGCCGATCCCGTGGACGATCGCCCCCCGGACCTGTCCGGTCAGGATCGTCGGATTCAGGACCCGGCCGCAGTCGTGGGCGACGACGTAGCGCAGCACGCGAACATGTCCCGTCTCCGTATCCACCTCGACGACGCACACGTGACAGCCGGCCGACGTCGCCGGAGCGCTCGGCGTATTGTATTCCCGGACCTCGAGCCCGGGCGCTTTGCCGCCCATCATCATCCCCGGAGTCCCCGCGGCCGCGCGGGCCACTTCCCCCAAAGTCATGGACCGCTCGGGGCTTCCTTTGACGGCGACCTTTCCGTCGGAGATCTCGAGATCCTCGGCGGCGCACTCCAGAGACGCGGAGGCGAACTCGAAGACCTTCTTCCGCATTGCCTCCCCGGCCGCCGTCACCGCAATCCGGCTGGCGAAGGTCCCGAATCCATAAGGGATGTGGCGGGTGTCCCCGGTCACGACCTTGATGTCCCGGGGAACCAGATCAAGGGTCTCGGCCAGGACCTGACTGAGGATGGTCTCGTGACCCTGCCCGGTGGGCGTCGCCCCGGTGTAAAGAATGACTTCCCCGGAGTCGTCCACTCGGACGACGGCCCCCTCGTAGGGACCGAATCCGGTTCCCTCGATGTTGAAACTGACGCCCATACCTACGTACCTGCCCTTTTCCAGGGCCCCCACCTCGCCCGGGCGCCGCTTGCCGTTTCTGAAATCCTCATAGGCCGCGGCTTCCAACGCCATGTTCATCAAAGCGGGGTAATCCCCGTTGTCGTAGGTCAACGGCGTGCCGTCCCGGGCGAGGATGCCGATTTCGTAGGGGAACTCTTCGGGCTGAATGAGGTTCTTTCGCCGAACCGCCACGGAGTCCAGCCCCAGCCGGTCGGCGATCCGCTCAATGATCCGCTCCATAATGAAGGCCGACTGGGGCCGTCCGGCGCCACGGACCGGGGTGATCGGCACCCGGTGGGTGTAAACCACCTCCATCGCCGCGTCAAAATGTCGGATGCGGTAGGGTCCGGGGATGTTGGTGATCGAGAGATAGGGGACCACCACCCCCCAGGGGACATAGGCCCCGGTGTCGAACACGCCGCGGTCCCGGAGGGCCAGGATGCGGCCTTCGTCGTCGAACCCAACTTCCACCTCGTGGACCTGCTCGCGCTCCTGGTAGGTCGTCTGGATGTGCTCGATCCGGTCCTCGATCCACTTGACCGGCCTGCCCGTCCGCATGGCCGCCCAAGGGACGACAAAGTCCTCGGGGTAGGAAAACGCCTTAGGTCCAAACCCCCCGCCCACGTCCGGGGCGATGACGTCCACCGAATGCTCGGGGCGGCCCAGTACCCGGGAGATGTTCCGGCGCACCTGATGGGGGACCTGCGTCGAGGAGTAAAGGGTCAACTGGTCGAACGCCGGGTCATGGTAGGCCAACAGGCCTCGCGTTTCCATCGCCTCCCCGCCCGCCCGTTGCAACGTCAGCCGGAGCTTCTCCCGCCTCGGCACGCGGGCCAACTCCTTCTCGGCGTCGCCGAACCGGACTTCGAGCCGGGCGGCCCGGTTGTCCCCGAGGTCGGCGTGAACTAGGGGCGCGTCCGCCTTCAGGGCGTCCACGGGATGGGCCGTTGCCGGAAGGACCTCGTACGAGACCCGGACCCCGTCCAAGGCGTCCTCGGCCGCCGCGCGGTCCCCGGCCAGGACGAATACGACAGGCTCGCCCACATACCGGGCGAAGCCGCGCGCCAGGGGGAGAAAGTTCCGGGGCCGGAGCGCGGGATTCGGAACCGGCTGGGGAAACTCCCGGCACGCCTCGCCCATATCCTCGGCGGTGAAGGCCGCGACGGCCCCCCGCTCCAGCGCCCCCGAGACGTCGATGGACTCGATTCGGGCGTGGGCGTAAGGGGAGCGCAGGAAAGCGCCGTGCAGCGCCTCCGGACAGGGCAGGTCGTCGACGTACCGCCCTCCGCCCGTGAGAAGTCGATGGTCCTCCTTGCGGGGGACGTCGGCGCCAATCCATTTCGTGTTCAAGCGAAACTCAGAGCTCATGACACACTCCCGCTATTTCCGATAGGCTAGATTTCGCGGCCTGGCCGGCTCCGCAACGCAGCGAGGGCTCCGTTTCGCAACCCGCATCCTGAGCGGGCAAGCGCCTCTCAGTGTTCCCCCGCCGCCTTCTTCTCGTCCCATTCCCTTGACAGCCCGGCAAAGCGGTCCGCGAACCGGTTGATGCGGTCGATGATATCGTCCTCGTCCACCGTCGTGACCCGACCCTCCTCCACAACGACTCTGCCGTCCACGAGGACCATCTCGACGCAGTGTCCGGCCGCGGCGTAGACGAGGTTCTGCACCAGGGTGTCCGGATGGAGGGGGACAAATTCGGTCCTGTGGAGGTTAAGGACGGCCACATCCGCCCGTTTCCCCGTTTCCAGCGAGCCGATCCGATCCCCCCAGCCCACCGCGCGCGCGCCGTTCAGGGTCGCCCACTCGAGGGCCTTCTCCGGCGGGACAACGCGGGGATCCAAGCGGGCCTCTTTGTGTCCAACGGATGCCAAATACATCACCCGGAACAGGTCCTGGAAGTTGCTCGCCGCCGGTCCATCGGAGCCGAGGGTCACGTTGGCCCCGGCCGCTTCCAGCTCCGGGAAGCTCCCGTGGCTCAGACACCCGTAGGCGAGCTTCATGCTGGCGCTCGGACAATGAGAGATGTTCGTCCGGGATTCGGCCAGCAGCTGAATCTCGTTCTGCGTCAGCCATCCCATATGGGTAGCGATGAGGCGTTCGCCCAGAACCCCCAATCGGTGGAAGCGCTCGATGGGCGTATCGCCGAATCGCTCCAGACAGAGCTCGACATCCGCCTTGTCCACGGCGGCGTGCGTGACGAACCCCGAGTCGTACTGTTCGGCCAACCGGATGGATTCCCGGCAAAGCTCGTCCGAGATGCACGACACCTGGATCGGGGCGAACCAAGCCCGGATCCGCCCATCGGCGGCCTCGTGATATTCCTGAACGAATCCCTCGGTGTCGCGCAGGTTCTCGCGCGTGGTCTCCTTGCGGTCATGCAGGTGGCTCGAGAGGGCCTCGGTGATGTCCGCCATCGACCGGCCAAGGACGGCCTTGATGCCGATCTCCTCGATCGCCCGGGCGGCACCGGATTCAAGCCCCTGCACCGTCCCGCAGTCCACGTAACAGGTCGTGCCGGATTTCAGCATCTCGATCCCGAGCAGGAGCGTGCTCAGGTGGTAGTTTTCCAAGTCCAACCCTTTGGTGGATACATAGAACTTCTTCTGAACCCAGGGGGTGAAGGAGAGGTCATTGACAAAACCCCGACACAGGGCACCGAACATGTGGTTGTGCGTGTTGACGAGCCCGGGCATCAGGAGCTTGCGCCTGGCGTCGATCTCGCGCTTTCCCTCGTACTTTCCGGCCAGGTCGTCCGTCAATCCCACAGCGGCGATCTTCTCCCCCTGAACGGCGACCGCCCCGTCCCAGAGGAGCTCCCGCTCCTTGTTCATCGTGAGGACAACGGCGTTTTTGAACAGAAGGTCCACCTTCTCTTTGGGCATTCAACCTGCCTCCCGGGCTCAAAGGATTCGCATCTATGGCCCCGCGAGTAACCCGGGGCGTCGAAATCAACAACCGTCTGACATACTCGTCATGTTCAAGTCACCGGCCCGCCGCCGTGGCGCCGGACGTTTCCTTCGCCGCTCCACCCGACTCCGCCGCCAGGAAGTCGTCCAGACGCAGCGCTTCCAGGCCGGAGATCTTCGCCCTCGGGGGGTGCGGGTCCTCGTAGCCGAGAGGGACGGTGGCGTCGATCCCCATCTTCGTAACCATGCCGTCCCGCTCGAGCCGGGTGAGGGCGTAGGTGGTCGGGTCCAGCCGGTTGCCGCGGGCCCCCGGGACCTGGAAGATGTCCCGGTCGGGGACCACCCGGGTGGAAAGCGCCCAGAGGATGTCATTCTCATCGAAGATGTCCACGTCCGGATCGACCCCGATGGCCGTTTTGATGCACGTCCCCCGCGTGATCGCCGCCATGAGAACGTTCTTGGCGTCCCCTTCGTTCGCCTTCTCCATCTGGATATAAGCGTGGTACAGGACGCCCGAGAGGGGGATATGGACGGACCGGCCCGTCGGCACGAATTTGCGGAGCTCGCGCAGGAGCTGCCCCTCGTTGGGGATTCGGGTGACGGCCACCTGCTCCACGTACCCGCCGAGGTTCTGATAGATGGCGTCCCCGCGATGGGTGATGGCGGTCACCTCGATCTCCGGGGCGTCGACGACCTGGCCATAATACCGGTGGTATTCGCCGAACGGCCCCTCGGTCTGGCGGCCGTGGGGCGGGATCCTCCCCTCGATGACAATCTCCGCATGGGCCGGGACTTCGAGGTCCACGGTCTCGCACGGGACAATCTCCAGGGGCTCGCCCAGCAACCCGCCCGCCACCTCGTATTCGTCCCCGCCGCTGTCCTTCATCAGGTGAGTCTGCGAGGCCATGTGGAGGGCGGGGTGCATCCCGAGGACGATGGCGCATTCGAGGGGCGCGTCCCGGCGCTCGAAGTCGCGATGGATCAGGTGGAGGCGCTTGCCCCAGCTGTAATACACCCCCAGGCGGTTGCGGCCGAGAAGCTTGTTCCGGTAGATCCCGAGGTTGGGCAGGCCGGTCCTCGGGTCTTTGGCCACGAGGACGCCCATGGTGATATAGGGACCGTCGTTCCGCTCGTAATGGAGCAGGATGGGAAGCTGACGAAGGTCAGCCTCCTCTCCCAGGTGGATGACGTCCTTGACGGGGCCCGTCTCGACCCGCTTGGGCGGGACCCGCCGGACCTCCCGCTCGCTGTAGACCTCCGCCGCCCGCTCCTCCGTCGTGTTCAGCGCCAGGGCGAACTTCTTCCGTGTCGAGAGGAGGTTGGCGATCACGGGGAACTCATACCCCCTGACCCGCTCGAACAGGACGGCCGGATGTTCTCCTCCCAGCGCCAACTTCCCCAGGACGGCCATGGGCTCCCACTCGTGGGAGACCTCCCGGCGCGCCCGTCGAAGCTCCTCGGGCGCCTCCTCCTGAAGCTGTCTTACGAACGAGCGGAGGTCCTTCGGCATTGAGATTTCTCTCGCTGGGTGAAACCGGACCCGAAACTTGATCACTTAGAAGTCTACAATAATCAGGTTCTGAATTCGAATCCGGTGACGACCGGGCGGCCGAGGGGAGACCCGCTTATTGACAGTCGAATTCCCTTATGAAATCATTGAAATCACGCTTGGATTGAAATTCACAAAGTGAGGAACTCGATTTTCAGAGGTGGACTTGCGCCCTTGTCTCCTCCCCGAGAAAACGGGGAAAGCGGGATGACCATCGGTCCGGAAGTCTATGGGCCAAACTGAAAGAGGAGGGTAGGGGAATGCGCAGGAAAATGTGGAAGGGTTGGGTCGCCGGTGTTTCATTCCTTTTTGCCGGGTCGATGCCGGCTTTTTCGGCGGAAAAGCAGCTTTTCTGCGCAGACTGGGCGCTTTACGGTAAGCACACGCCGTACATCATCGCCCGGGAGAAAGGTTTCTTCAAAAACGAAGGAATCGATATCACCATCCGACGGGGATACGGCTCGAGCGATACAACGAAGCGGGTGGGCTCCAAGGAGTGCCCCTACGCGATGGCCGCCATGGGTCCCCAGGTGATTGGGAAGAACAAAGGATTCAAGATCAAGACGGTCGGAATCCTGGAGCACAAGTTCCAGGAAATTATTTACTACTTCACCGATTCCGGCATCAACACCCCTAAGGACCTAGAAGGCAAGCGCCTCACCCCCGGTTCCAAGGCATCCGCCGACTACGCAATGTTCCCGGTTTTCGCCGCGCCGAACGGGATCAATACTTCGAAGATCAATTGGATCTTCATGGCGCCCGGGGGCGAACCCGGGAGCCTAGGCGCCGGCAAAGTGGATGCCGTCATCAGCTATGACACCCAGAAGCCCCGATTCCTCAAAGTCGCCAAGCAAGCGGGCAAAACACTGAAATGGATGCTCTATGCCGATTATGGACTCGACCTCTATTCCGCGGGGGTCCTGACCCACACGGACAACCTCAAGGGGTCCGCGGCCAAAACGACGCGGGGGATGGTTAAGGCCATCTACCGGGGGATCGCCTACACCCTGGCCAATCCGGAGGAAGGCGTGAAGATTTTCACAAAGAACTTCCCGGAGCAGTCCACCAAGAGCGTCACCGACATCTTGCACATCTGGGTGGATCACCTGTACGACGGTCTCTCCGAAAAACAGGGACTCGGCCACACCGATCTGAAAAAGATGAGGACGACCATCAAGGTCACCCTGGACGCCCAGAAGATGCCCATCAAGATCAAGGCCGAAGACCTTTTCACTAACGAGTACGTGGACGCGCTGCCCAAATCGATCCGGTTCGCGCGCCCGAAAAAGGGTACGATGTAGTCTGAACGCTCGCCCGGGAAAAGCCGGGTGATTCATCGACAAGGCTCCGCCGGCCCTCCCAAGGGTCGGCGGAGCCTTTCGCTTTTCAGGGGGAAAATTCCGACAATCGAGATTTGACCTGTGGTTCTCGAACAAATTGCACCCGGGGATTGCCGCAACCTTTACTCCATTAAAAAAGGCGGATACAGAAACCAACAGACTCTCGCCCCGCCCCTCAATCAGCCCTGGGATTCAGCGCCGCGAGGACCCTCTCGGGGGTAATCGGCAGGTCGGTCACGCGCGCGCCGACGGCGTCCTCCACCGCGTTGGCGATGGCCGCAGCCGTCGGGACCAGGACTGCCTCGCCGACCCCTTTGGCGCCGAACGGGCCGGTCGGATCGGGCTCCTCGATAAACTCGTATTCGATGGGCGGCGCGTCCAGGATGTTGGGAATCTTGTAATCGACGAGCGTGGGATTGCTCACGACCCCCCCCTCGTACACCACTTCCTCGATCAGGGCGTAGCCCACCCCCTGCGTCACGCCTCCCTCGATCTGCCCTTGAATCGCACCCAGGTTGATCACCTGCCCGACGTCATGGACGCAGACGAGCCGGAGGATCTCCACCTCGCCTGTCTCGACGTCCACCTCGACCTCGGCAATCTGCGTGCAGAACGTCATGACCATCATGGGCTTCCGCGGATTGCCTTCCATGAACTCCGGCACGGTCGGCGGCCCGTGGGGATCGAAGACCCCACGGCCCAGGATCGGGCCGCCCTTCTTGAGATGGCCGGCCTTGACGATCTGTCCGTAGGTCAAACCTCTTTCCGGCGACCCGGGCATGAACACCCTCTGGTTTTGGGCGACCAAGTCCCCCAGGGGGACCTCCAGGATGTCCGAGGCCCGCTCGACGAGCTGCCGCTTCGCGTCCGCCGCGGCCATCCGGACGACGTTGCCGACGTTGTAGGTGATCCGGCTGGCCGCGCTGTAAAACTCGAACGGCGTTGCGTCCGTATCGCCCGAGACAAGCCGCACGTCCTCGACGCCCACCGAGATCTCCTCGGCCGCGACGATCGCCGCCATGGTCGTCTGGCCGGCCCCAATCTCGATCACGCCCGACGCGACCTGGATGGAGCCGTCCTCCATCACCTTGACCGTGGCGGAGGAGGTGAGACCGCCCGCGTGGTGCTGGCCGCAGGCGACGCCCCGACCCCGGCGCTTGCCGGCCCGGCTGGGGACCGGGCCTTGCCAGTTCACCCGCCGGCGGGCGGCGTCCAGGGTGTCTTTCAGCAGAACCCTCGGGAACCGCTGGCCGTTGGACAGCATGTCCCCGTCTTCCAGGGCGTTGATCCGGCGGAAATCCAGGGGGTCGATGCCCAACACCCCCGCAACCATGTCCATCTGCGATTCAACGGCGAAGGCGCTTTGGGGATTTCCGTAACCGCGAAACGCGCCGCTGATGGGCTTGTTGGTGTACACCGTTTTGGATTCCAGACGGACATTCGGAATCCGGTAGGGACCTTTGGCGTAGGCCGCGCCGAGCGCCGCCACCGTCGGGCCGTGATCGGTGTACGCCCCCGTGTCGTAGATGAGCTCGGCCTCGCGCGCCGTGATCCGGCCGTCGCGCTTCACACCGTCGCGGATGCGCATGGTCGCGGGATGGCGGGGAAAACCGGCGGTGAACTCTTCGTCCCGGGTGAACAGAACTCGGACGGGTTTTCCGGTCTTGAGGGCCAGCAGGGCCGCATAGGGGTCTGTCCGGGGCTTTTTTCCCCCGAACCCACCGCCCACCGCGGTCCCGATGACCCGGACCTTGGCGAGGGGAATCCCCAAGACCCTCGAGATGCGCTCCTGGGACAGGTAGACCCCTTGTACGTTCACCCAGACCGTCATCCCTCCGCTCCCGTCCGGCTCGGCGAGGGAAGCGTGCGGCTCCAGGTAGGTCTGGTGGTTCTGCTGGGTCCGGAAGGTGTTCTCGATAACCTTGTCAGCCTCCCGCAGTCCTTGCTCCAGGTCTCCGTGGGCGAACGTCGTCCGGCAGGCGACGTTGCCCCGCCGGCCCGCCACGTCGAAGGTGCTCTCATAGGTGTGCGCCTCCTCGTGGATGACCGGCGCGTCGGGCCGCATGGCCTCGACGGGGTCGAAGACGGCGGGGAGCACTTCGTACTCGACCTCGATGAGCGAGAGGGCCTCTTGGGCGGTGTCCGCATCCACGGCGGCGACCGCGGCGATCTCGTTCCCCAGGTAGCGGACCTTCTCGGGCTCGAAGAGGCAGGCGTCGTAGATAGTGATCCCGAACTTGACCGGGGGAACGTCCCGGGCGGTCACGACAGCACGGACGCCGGACAGGCGCCGGGCCTTTTTGGCGTCGACGTTCAGGATCCGCGCGTGCGGGTGGCGGCTGCGGAGGATGGCCCCGTGGAGCATGTTCGGAAGGGAGAGGTCCGCCGCGTACCGCGCCGCCCCCGACGCCTTGGGCTCGCCGTCGATCCGAGGAACATCCGTCCCCACAACCTGGTAATTCGTCATCGAGAGCTCGTCGTCATGCGAGGGAGAATCATGCCCCGGTCCGGATGCCACCAGGCCAAATCCGCGAGAACCGCCTACAGCGCCCTCCGTCAGGCGAAGGTCATGCGTGTCCCCATATTGTTTTTCTTGGGCGGCGTCCGCCGCCTTGTCGATGCAAGGCGGGACCCCGAGGGGGAGTTGTCGGACAACAAGCAATGGGTTTCAATCGCGACGGCGTGTCATTATACTGTTTTCTGCTCTGACCGCGTGCGGACCATCCCATCCCGGGCAAGACGGGGGCGGCAAGGAATATGGCATCGGGAATTCAGGAAATCATAGAGGGCCTCAAGGCGTGCGGGATCCGCTTGACGGTTTCGCTGCCGGACACCTGGCTTGGCCCGCTGCTGGAGGAGCTGTCCCGGGACGGCGAAATCCGTCACGTCCCCGTGTGCCGGGAAGAAGAGGGGGTGGCGCTTTGCAGCGGGTTCGTTCTCGGCGGAGAGCGCCCCGTCCTCTTGGCCCAGAACGCGGGCATCTTGAGCAGCGGCACGGGTCTCCTGACCCTGGTCCAGATGAACCGGCTGCCGCTTCTCCTCTTGGTCAGCTACCGGGGAAGCACCCGGGACCCGCTCTTCTATCACATCCCTAAGGGTCTCCGAACCGAGCCCTTCCTGCGGGCGCTCGACATCCCCTACGCCGTGGCCGAGTCGGGTAGAAGCCTGTCCGAGCAGGTAAAGACGGGTTTTCATTTCGCCCAGGAATCCCAGGGGGCCTTCGTCCTGTTGCTGCACAAGGAGCATCTGCGTTGAGCCTGCCGGGCCGGGAGACCCACCTCGAAACCCTAGGGACGGTTGTCCAAGAGGAGATTGTGGTGACGTGCCTGGGCATGGCCACCCACCTCTGGAACCGGATTCGTCCCAAGCCCTCCAACTTTCACCTGGCCGATTCCATGGGGCAAGCCATTCCCCTCGCCGCCGGACTGGCCCTGGCCCGGCCGCAAAGCCGGATCATCGTGATGGAAGGGGACGGGGGCCTTCTGATGAATCTGGGCTGTCTGGCCACGGTCGCCGATCTGGAGCTGGACAACCTCCTGATCCTCCTGTTCGACAACCGCGTGTACGAGGCGTCGGGCAACCAGCCGCTTCCCGGACGCACGGCGGATTTCACCGCCCTCGCCGGGGCCGCCGGGATCCCCCACTGCGCGACGATTGAGCAGGCGGAGGACTTCCGCCCCGCGCTCGATGAGGGCCTGGGGCGCAAGGCTGTCACCTTCCTCACGCTCAAGATCCGGCCGGAATCCAATCTGAATTTCCCGCCCTACAAGGACCGGCCCTGGGAGGTCGCGGAGAGGTTCCGGAATTGGATCGACGAGAGAAAGACCCAGGCGTGACGCGGGAATTCGGTCCGTGAGGCGCGTTGCGGCGCGCCCAAATTTTCACAACTTCCGAAACCTGCCCTTGGACCAACCGCGCCGCTGATTGTGCCAGACTGGGAAGGGGACCAGCCCTTACAACGAAAAAATCCTGTTGACCCTTAGGGATTTTTCCCATCCCACACTCGAAAAACTAACCGTTGCGTATATTCGCCACCTTCAACGCAACAAAGCCGCCGATAACCATCCCTTCGCTAAGCGAGACACGAAACTCATCAGCTTTATGAGGATATGCGAGCTACAACGACGCTCATGGGGCCTGGGGGCTAGGGGCCCCGGTGCCGTCATTCTCTTCCAGAAGCCCCAGGAGCTCGCGGATGGATTCCACCTTCTCCACGAACTCCGGGAGGGCGCGGACGCGAAGGCTTCGGGGGCGGGGGAAGGGGATGTCGATGATTTTCAGGATACGGCCGGGCCGGGCCGACATGACGGCCACCCGGTCCGCCAAAAACACCGACTCGGCGATGCTGTGGGTGATGTAGAGGATGGTCTTGCGGCGCTCGAGCCAGATGCGCTGAAGCTCCACGTTCATCGCGTCGCGTGTCATCTCGTCGAGCGCGCTGAACGGCTCGTCCATGATGAGGCCGGGGGGATCGTGAATCAGGGCCCGGCAGATGGAGACACGTTGCTGCATCCCGCCTGAGAGTTCGAACGGATACCGGTCCTCGAACCCGTCGAGCCCCACGAGGCTCACTAGCTCCCGCGCCCGCTTCTTGTAGTCGTCGTCGCTGAACTCCAGCACCTCGATAGGGAGTAGGATGTTGTCCAGGACCCGCCGCCACTCCATCAGGACCGGCACCTGAAAAACGATCCCCAAATCCGGCTGTGGGCCGCGGACTTCGGTCCCGTTAACACGGACGATCCCTGAGGTCGGGGGCATCAGTCCGGCAACAAGCTTGAGGATGGTGCTCTTTCCGCACCCGCTGGGCCCGACGAGCGACAGAAACTCCCCCTCCCGAACGGTGAAGGAGGCGTTCTCAAGCGCCAAGACGGCCTCCCGCTTGGCTACCTTGGACTGGTAAAGCATCTGAACAGCTTCAAGCTCAACGACATCAGGTCCGGCCACGGCAGAATTCATCTCCAAAAAGAAAGACGAGCGGAATCCCCGCATCGACCTTTACAGAAAACCTTTGACTTGGAACTCTTTTTCCTTCTTCAAAGCGCGCCACGGCGTCGCGAGACGCTCGATGAACAGCATCAGGTAAAACAGGATCAGCCCGATGACGGCCAGCAGGCCCAGGGCCGCGAAAAGCATTGGTGTGTTGGCCGAATACTGGGAGTACACGATCTTGAACCCCAGCCCCAGCTCCGCCCCGACAAACTCCGCCACGATGGCCCCGATCAGAGACAGGGTGACGGCGATCTGAAACCCACTAAAGATGTAGGGCAAGGCGTGCGGGAGCCGTGCCTTCCAAAAGATCTTCTTCTTGCTGGCCCGCAGAGAATGAAGCAGATCCAACATCTCGGGCTCGACCGAGGTCAGCCCATGCATCGTCGTCACCACGATGGGAAAAAAGGAGATAAAGAAACCGATCACGATCTTGGGGACCAACCCATACCCGAACCAGAGAAGTAGGAGGGGGGCGATGGCGATCTTCGGCGTCACCTGAAGAACGATCAGTGGCGGATAGAAGGCATCATGAATGAAGGGAGAATAAACCAGAATGACGGCGAAGAGAACGCCCAGAACGGCCGCCATCACGAAGCCCAGCAAAGTCTCCATGACTGTGGCCCACGCATCCCACATGAGGGTGTAACCGAACTGGATGTAAAACTTCGCGATATTGCTTGGGGCGGGGAAGATAAATTCGGGTATACCGCCGAGCCGGACGACCCCCTCCCAGAGCCCGATGACCACAACGGACAGCAGAATCGGCAGGATAATCTTTCTGCTGGACATCGGCGGACGCACCTCTCCCTCAACAACTGTGAGAACCCGGCCCCCCGAGAACCGCCCCCGGGGAACCGGGGCTCACACGAAAAAATTCCCTGCGGACCGACACTAGTCCTTAAACTTCCCCCAACGCTTCGGGAACTTGTCCGCCCGAGACAAGCCCTTGACGAACTGGTCGGTATAAATATTGTCCACGGGCTCCTTCGGGAGGCCCTTGGCTGCGACGAATGCCGTCTGGGTCGAGATAACCTTCGACCGAACAGGGAAGCCCTGGCCATATTTTTCAACCAGCGTGTCTTTAAACAGGGCCATACTCATCCTGAGCTCATCCCGGTTCGCCGCCTCGGAGGTGGCCTTGAGGGCTGGTTTGTCTTTCCAGAAGGCCTCAAGCGCCCCTTCAGGATTCTCGATGGACGAGACCTTGGAGCGGCTGAGCGCCCGCACCATCCGTCTTACCAGGCTGGGATTGTTCTTGATCGTATCCTCATGGACCACAACATCCTGAGAATAGAGGCTCACACCCCCACTGACGTATTTGAACATCCCCAGATCCTTCGCGCCCAGACCCTTTTGCTTGAAGACCCTCAGCACGCCTGGACGGGAGGTGACCCAGGTATGGATGGCGTCACTAATACCCCCGGCGAGTGCGCCGTACACCTGCGCGCCACCCATGTTGATGTGCTTTACCTTGGACATATCGATTCCCTGGGCCTTGGCGAAAAGTGGGAACAGAATCCAGGAATCCGTGGCAAGGGGACCACCGATGGTCCTGCCTTCAAGGTCTTTCGGCGTATTGATTCCCTTTCCCTTGATATACATAACGGCGCCCGGAGTATCGTGGAAATAGATCCACACAGTTTTCACCTTGCTCCCCCGGGTGCGAATCTCGATCGTGTCAGTGAGGGTGCTCATGCCGAACTCGACCTGCTTGGCCCCGACCCGTTTGGCCGTATCAATGGAGCCGAACCCACGGACCATTTTGACCTGAAGGTTCTCGGCCTTGTAAAAACCTTGCTCCTTCCCCACGTAAAACGGCGCCATCTTCCCATACGTTAGCCAGTCAAAAGCAAGAGTGATCTTCTCCGCGGCGCCAATTCTCGCGGTGAAGACCAAAAACGTCATAACACCCAAAGACACTGTCAACCACCGGAGCTTGCTATGCCCTCTCATTTTCTTCCCCCTTTTTCAGTTGACTGGGATACACCCTATATTACAGCACCAAACCCGACGACCATCACAATCCCACAAAAAGCCTTGACCGGCGCAAATCGTATCCCCCGGCCTTGTTCCACTTTCGGATCCGAACTGAGGCTCCCGAGCACGAAGCTCCCTACCCGCTCCTTTTGGTCTCCTTCGCGTCGATATCCACGCCCAGCTCCGCCATGAACCGTCTGTACGCGATGGCGACGGCGTCCGGCCCTTTAAGGTGAAACTCCTCGGCCAGGTCCAGCGGAAGCTCCTCAGGCCTCTGGTTCTCCACGATCGGTTGATCCTGAATCGCGATGGTGTCCAAGGTGTTCGCATACTCCGGGAGGCCGTTCCCCGGCCGGACGCTTTTTACCGACGACCCGTCCCCGAGCCAGTACTCGCCGTTCTCGGCCCTCACCGGACCCTGGACGACTTCCGGCGCGTCGAGGTCATAGTTTCGCGCGATGATCAAGAACCGGGTGCAATCTCCGGCCGAGTGGGGCGTCACCGAGAAGAGATAAACCTCCGCTCTCCCCTCCCCCTCCACCTTCCACTGATAAATGGTGAACGGCCGGGTCAGGCGATAAAGGCGCTTGTGCGCCGCCCCGTGGAGCCCGTCGGAGATATTCTGGTAACCGAACCGCAGCGACTCCCCATCCCGCTCCACCTTCATGTCCGGTGTCAGCGGACGGTCGCGCTCGCCCAGAATCCCCTCGTGCACCCACGGGAAGTGGCCCAGGTCGACAAAGTTCTCGATGGCGCGCGCGGCGGTGCACTTCCAATAGTGTTTCTGCTTGAAGAAGACGTGGTAGCCGGGCTCGCCGAGTTCCGGCGCATCCGGGATGGGCGCCCGGGGGCTTTCGGACAGGCAGACCCAAATCAGGCTGTGCCGCTCCTCGGCCAGGTAACGGGTGAGACACGCCCTCTTGGGGATGGGGTGCCCCGGCGGAACCGAGGGAATTCGGGTGCATTTTCCATCGGCGGCGTAAGACCAGCCGTGATAGGCGCAGACAAGCTCCTCCCCGTCCACCCAGCCGAGCGAGAGGGGGGTTCCGCGATGAACACAGAGGTCTTGAAAGGCCCGGACCTGGCCCCCCAGCCGGCACAGGGCCACGCGCTCGTCCAGGAGGCGGACGCTCACGGGCTTCTCCCCCAGGTCGTCGGAAATGGCAACCGCGTGCCAATGTTCGCGCAACGCGGGCCAAAGGTCTCCTTCGTGCACTGAATGTCTCCTCTTCTCAGGTCGAATTTAGGAGGCCCGATGCCCGCTGACCGTTGCGCGGTCCTCTTCCGGAACGGGTAGTGAAAATCTCAGACCCGGAGTGAACAAGATACAATTCATCCTCTCCTCCCTCCCGGGCCACCATCCGGATGAAGACCGCGCCGATATGCGCACCCGAATCGTGCAGCCTCGTCTCGAGGCCCTTGTTGTCGCTGTCGATGCAGCCAGTGTAAAGAAAGGGAGGCGCTCAGGTCAAGTGAACATTTAAACGTGTTCAATCCCGCGAGCAAGGACCGAGAACCGGAAGACAAGATGCCGGAGAAGTCCCGACGGGCGCGCGCGTCACATCTCCATCTTGCGCAGCCTCAAGGCGTTGGTGATCACCGAGATCGATGAGAAGGTCATGGCGGCGCTGGCGATCATGGGACTGAGCAAAAGGCCGAAGACCGGGTAGAGAACGCCCGCCGCCAGCGGCACGCCCAGGCAGTTATAGACGAACGCGAAGAAGAGGTTCTGCCGGATGTTGCGCATCGTCCCCCGGCTGAGCCCGCGGGCCTTGGCGATGCCGCGAAGGTCCCCCCGGACCAGCGTCACGCCGGCGCTCTCCATGGCCACGTCGCTCCCCGTCCCCATGGCGATCCCCACCTGGGCCAGGGCCAGCGCCGGGGCGTCGTTGACGCCGTCCCCGGCCATGGCCACCACCCGGCCCTCCCCCTGAAGGCGCTTGACCGTCTCGCCCTTCTCCTCGGGCAGCACCTCGGCCTCCACCTCGTCAAGCTTCAGCCTGCGCGCCACGGCCTCGGCGGTTGTGCGGTTGTCTCCGGTGAGCATGACGAGGCGGACCCCCTCACGGTGAAGCATCTCGATCGCCTCGGGAGTGGACGCCTTGATGGGATCGGCCACGCCCACAAGCCCCGCCGCCCGGCCGTCTAGGGCGGCGAACATGACAGTCTGGCCCTCCCTTCGCAGGGCATCCGCCCGCTCGAGGAGGTCGCCGGTCGGGATTTCCCGCTCGGTGAACAACTTCTGGTTCCCGAGGATGACCTCCCTTCCGCCGATCCGGCCGAGGACGCCTCTTCCCGTCAGGGACCGGAACTCATCCACATCGGACAGGGCAAGGCCCTTGTCCCGCGCGCCCGCCACAATCGCCTCGGCTAGGGGGTGCTCGCTCGCCCGCTCCAGACTCGCCGCCAGGCCGAGAACCTCCGCCTCCTCGAAACCGGGGAGGGTCTCCAAAGACACCAGCCGGGGCCGCCCTTCGGTGAGGGTCCCCGTCTTGTCCACTACGAGGGTGTCCACCTTCTCCAACACCTCCAGGGCCTCGGCGTTCTTGCTCAGGACGCCCGTCATGGCCCCCCGGCCCATCCCCACCATGATGGACATGGGCGTCGCCAGCCCCAGGGCGCACGGACAGGCGATGATGAGGACCGCCACGGCGTTCACCAGGGCGAAGGCCATCCGAGGCTCCGGGCCGAAAAGGGCCCAGACGATGAACGTCACGACGGCGATCAGGACGACCGCCGGGACGAAATAGGAGGCCACCACGTCCGCCAGCCGCTGAATGGGGGCGCGGCTGCGCTGCGCCTCGCTGACCATCTGGACGATCCTCGCGAGGAGGGTCTCGCCCCCCACCCGCTCGGCCCGCATGACGATGCCGCCCGTCCCGTTCACCGTTCCGCCGGTGACGAGGCTCTCCGGCCCCTTCTCCACGGGGATCGGCTCGCCGGTCACCATCGATTCATCCACCGCGCTCGTCCCCTCGATGACTACGCCGTCCACGGGGACCTTCTCGCCCGGACGAACCCGGAGCCGGTCGCCCGGCCGGACCCGGTCCAGGGGGACGTCTTCTTCATCTCCGTCCTCGCGGACGAGCCGGGCCGTGTTCGGCGCGAGGCCGAGGAGGGCCCGGATGGCGCTGCTCGTCCGGCTCCGCGCGCGAACTTCGAGAACCTGCCCCAGGATCACCAGCATCGTGATGACCGCCGACGCCTCGAAGTAAACGGCCACGCCGCCGCCCTCGCCCCGGAAGGCCTCCGGGAACGCGCCCGGGATCAGCACGGCGACGACGCTGTAGACGTAAGCCGTGCCGACGCCGACACCGATGAGGGTGAACATGTTCAGGCTTCGGTTGACAATGGACGTCCAGCCCCGCTCGAAGAAAAACCAACCCGCCCAGAGGATGACCGGCGTGGACAAAACGAACTGGATCCACGTGGAGAGACGCGGGGAGATCACCTTCTGGACCAGCTGTCCGGGGATGAGGTCCGACATGGCCAGGAAAAGGACCGGGACGGAAAGCGCGAGGCTCACCCAGAACCGGCGGGTCATGTCGACCAGCTCGGGGTTCGCCTCCTCTTCGAGGGTCACCGTCTTCGCTTCCAGGGCCATGCCGCAGACGGGGCACGCGCCCGGCTCATCCTGGACAACTTCCGGATGCATGGGGCAAACGTACTCGGTCTTGATGGCCGGGGCCGTCACGGTCTCCGGATCAAGGGCCATCCCGCACGAGGGGCAGGCCCCCGGCCCTTCCTGCCGGACCTCGGGGCACATCGGGCAGATATAGAACCCGCTCGAATCCGCCGGCGAAGGCTGCGCGGCTCCGGAGGGCGTCAGGTGCGCTTCGGGGTCCGCCTTGAACTTCGTCAAGCAGCCCTCGCAGCAGAAATATTACGTCTCCCGCTCGTGCTCATGCTTGTGGACGGCCGTCTTCGGGTCCACGTCCATCCCGCACACCGGGTCCTTGACGGTTTCGGCCTGCACCTCTTCTGATCTCATTGACGGACTTCCCGCCCCCGTTCCGGAAGGACGCCTTCGGACACTCTATGAATCCAAAATATAGTGAACACCGTTCCTTTTGGCGCCCCGGACAATTGTCGCCCCGCTTGCCCAATCTGAACTGCGGCGTATTCGGTCTTCGAGAAATTCTTCGACAATTTTATCAAAGATACGCCTTTTTCGAAGAAAACACCATGACCCATGCTTCGCGTTCGGAGTCCTCTCAGCCCCCCCCCCCAGAATCTTGGGTTCCGAAATGAATGTGATTTTCACCATCCCGGTTTATGATGGATCGGGTCGATTGGGGTTTGGGATGAAACGGGTGCGGGAGCCGGATAAAACGATGAGTAAACGCAGAGACGTCGCCCAGGCGGCCGTTCAGGCCCAGCTCAAAAGCTTGACCGCGCTGCTTCAGCTGTACAAGGAGGACTTTTCCAAAACGCCCGAAGACCGCGAGCGGCTCCAAGGGCTGGTGGAGCAGGCCGAGGCGCTGGAGACACGCTACCTCGAGCTGATCGCCCCGAGGGGCCCGAGGCGATAAGGGCGAATTCCCGGAGATTTTCATCCCGTACAGAGGGCTTCGAGCCTTTCCGGGCTTCCCTGGAGCGCCACGCGGAGCATGAAGCGGTGGACGCTCCGCAGCCCTCCCAATTCCTCGCCGCCGCCGGCCCGGCCCGGGCCGCCGTGGCCCATCTGGGGCATGACCGTGCCGTGCCGGGGGGACTCTTTCGACGCCGCCCCGCTCATGACCAGCAGCCGGCCTGGAC
>CAYRGS010000056.1:0-23134 GCA_964423875.1 uncultured bacterium | reverse complement strand
CGGAGCTTCTCCTTCTGGCGATCGACGTCGAGCTCGTTCCCCCGCATCGTGCTCGCGAAACCGCACTGAGGGCTCAGCGCCAACTGGTCCAGGGGGACGAATTTCGACGCTTCCTCGATTCTGCGCTTGAGCTCGTCCTTCGTTTCGAGATCGGCGAACTTGGTCGTCACGAGGCCCAGGACGATCGTCTTGCCCTCCGGCACGAAGCGGAGCGGCTCGAAGTTCCCGGCGCGCGGCGAGTCGAACTCCATGAAGTAGCCGTCGATGTCGATCTCGTTGAACAGCACCTCGGCGACCGGCTCATAACCGCCCTCGGCGACCCATGAGCTTCGATGGTTGCCCCGGCAGAGATGCATGCATGTGACCATGTCGTCGGGGCGGCCGCGGATTGTGTCGTTGATCAGCCGGGCATAGGTGTGGGGAAGTTCGTCCGGGTCCTCTCCAAGCCGCCGGACGCCCTCCCGGAGCTTGGGGTCGCACAAAAAGGCGAAGTTCACCTCGTCGAGCTGTAGATAGCGGCACCCGATCTCCGCCAGCTCCGCAATCTCCTCCCGGTAAACCCGGGCGAGATCGGCGAAGAACTCGTCCATGTCGGGATAGGCGGTCTTGTCTACGCCGGCGCGGCCGCCCCGGAAATGCACCATGGACGGCGACGGAAGGCACTGTTTGGGGGTTCGCCCCGTGACGGAGTGGAGGAACCGGAAGTGGTTGGTGGCGATCCCTTTCGAGCGGCCGAGCTTACCCGTCACCACCGCGCGCGGCGGGGCGTGCTCCACCTCTCCGTCCGCGCGGCGGAACTTGATGGGGAGCCCGCCTTGGATCTCGACCCCGTCGATCCCGGAAACGAAATCAACCCACCACTGGCTGCGCCGAAATTCTCCGTCTGTGACCCCCTGAAGCCCCACTTCCTCTTGAAGGGCCACAACATCGCGGATCGCCCGGCTTTCGACTTCCCACAACGCCTCGGTTGTGATTTCTCCCTTGTCTCGTTTCGAGCGCGCCTCGAAAATCTCCGGGGGACGCAACAGGCTCCCCACGTGGTCCGCCCGGAACGGCGGTTTTTCGCGCTGCGCCATTGATGCCTCCCTATTCGGCGGCCGCCGATCGGACAGCGCTCGCTTACCCGGCATCCCGGAATGGATGATCCTCCACGGTCGGTCATTCTCTTTTTACCCGACATTAAGTGGTTTATGAAATATCATGTGGGTTTTCTTGGCCTTTTGACGACCGTTCCGGATTTGCCAGACGTGGCCGAATCTGAGAAAACCATGAAACGAGGAGCTCCGATGAAACTCGACGCTTACACCCACATCTTTCCGCTGGCGTTTTTTGAGAGAATGCGTGAGATTGCCCCGGACAAGGGCGCCATCAAGCGTTGGCTCAATGTCCCCGTCCTGTGGGACGTGGACGAGCGGCTGCGGATGATGGATGAGTTCGGCGACTACCAACAGGTCCTCACCCATTCGATGCCCGCGGTGGAATTCCTGGCGGGGCCGGATCAATCGCCCGGGCTCGCCCGCCTCGCCAACGACGGGATGCACGCCCTGTGTCGGAAATATCCCGACCGGTTTCCCGCCTTCGTCGCCTCGCTGCCGATGAACAACCCTGATGCGGCGGAAAAGGAGATCGACCGCGCCATCGGCGAGTTGGACGCCCGGGGCGTTCAGATCTTCTCCCACGTCAACGGGCGGCCCTTGGACGAGCCGGAGTTCTCCTTCGTGTTCGAGAAGATGGCCGAACACGACCTTCCCATCTGGCTGCATCCCGCGCGCGGGGCGAATTTCCCGGACTACCTGTCCGAGAGGAAATCAAAGTATGAGATTTGGTGGACGTTCGGCTGGCCGTACGAGACGTCGGCCGCCATGTCGCGAATCGTCTTTTCCGGCGTCTTCGACAGGCTGCCCGGCATCAAGATCATCGCTCACCATCTGGGCGCGATGATCCCCTACTTCGAAGGGCGCGTCGGGCACGGCTGGGATCTGCTCGGGGTGCGCACCGCGGACGAGGACTACGCCTCTCTCCTGGCCTCGATGAAGAAGCGCCCGATCGACTACTTCAGGATGTTCTATGCCGACACGGCGACGTTTGGCTCGCTATCGGCGACCCGCTGCGGCCTCGACTTTTTCGGCGTCGACAAGTGCCTGTTCGCATCCGACTGCCCGTTCGATCCCGAAGGCGGGCCGATGTATATCCGCGAGACGATTCGGTGCCTCGAAGCCGTTGGCGCGACGGACGAAGAGCGGGAGAGGCTTTTTCTGGGGAACGCCAAAACGCTTCTGAAGCTCTGATTCGCCCCCTCGACGGATTTGAACCCGCAGGTGGCGTCCGAAATAGTGTTGACAGGTCCAGTAGAGATGGGTCTCATCGGGCTAAACAGCAACGGGTGGTGGGTACGGGCCTGTCCGGATTTAATATGGGAAATTCCGGTTTCGAAGGTGGTTCCGTGGGTTTCGGGGAATCGATCTCCGAAAAAGCACCCAGGGGGCCCGTTTTTTCTGTCCAAAAATGAGGGGCGCTCTCGTGGTGGATTTCACGCTGACACCGAGACAAATCGAATTACAGCAGATGGCTCGCAAATATGTAGAAGAGGTAATCCTGCCGGCGGCCGGGAAGGCCGATCGCATCCCTGAGCCGGATCGGTCATTCCCCTGGGAGGTCATTCGGGAGGGATCTCGCCTCGGTCTTCGAACGCTGACCGTGCCCAAAGAATACGGGGGTGAGGGCGCGGACGTTCTCACCTGTGCCATCTTGGGCGAGACGCTGGGCTATGGAGATCTGGGCTTGGCCGTTGCTTTTGACCAGACGTGGAAGATCATGACGGCCATTGCCCACGCCACGAACCAAGAGCAGCGCAATAGGTGGATGCCCCGGGTTGTGGAGGACGACGAGTGCCTCCTCGCCACGGGGTGGACCGAACCCAACGGCGGAAGCGACAACATTTGGCCCAATCCGGATCCCGGAGCGGGCATGAAGATGTTCGCTGAGAAAAAGGGGGATCGATGGATCATCAACGGGACCAAGCGCTACATCTCAAACGGAGGGCTGGCGAAGCTTTATCTGATGGTTGTCCGGACCGATCGGGATGGCCCGCTTGCGTCCAGCCTGACGGCTTTCTTGGTCCCTGCCGATGCGAAGGGGTTTTCGGTTCCGGAGGTGTGGGACAAGCTGGGTCAACGCTGCGTTCAGAACGGCACGCTGCAGCTTGAAGACGTCGAGATTCCCGACGAGGACCAGATCGGCGAGGTGGGCGGGGCGTTGCCCATGTTGGCCAATTTTCTCATCAAGCACGGAAGCAACATCCAGGCGGGTGCCTCCGTTTTGGGCGTCGGTCAGCGGGCTTACGACCTTTGCATTCAATACGCCCACGCCCGAGTCCAGGGGAGCAAGCCCCTCATCGGCCACCAGCTCCAGCAGATTCGTCTGGCCCGGATGGCGATGAAGCTTGAGGCGGCGAGGGCCTACATCTGGAGAACGGCCTGGTCCACGCAGCTCGAGGAGATGGATAAGAAAAACGCGATGCTCTGTAAGGTGCTCGCCGCTGAGTCGGTCGTGGATGTCTGCCGGGATGCCATGGAGCTTTGGGGAGGGACCGGATACATGCGGAAGAACCCTGTCGAAAAATTGATGCGCGACGCATTGAGTTTCCTCCATTCGGATGGGACGAACGACGTTTTGCTGCTCAAGGCCGCGGGTTTTCTGGAGAAACCGCCGAAGCCGGGCGAGTTCGGGTACAGCGCCCGCACCGCAGAGGCGGCGATGGGGAATTAGGGGGGGGTCCTCGAAACGGAGAAACAAATTTGGGGTCAGGTCTTGAATTATCAGATTGCGGTAAAGACGGGAGCGCGAATGGGGTCAGGTCTTGACTTTGCACTTACGCAAGATGGGTGCAGCCGGGTTTTGAACCGAAAATTTCCCTCCCTTAGGCATTTCTGCTCTCGCCGCCGCGTCGAATTCCGAGACAGCAAATGGGACCGGAAGGCCACACAGGGACGCCCCTATATCTCGGGAGCTTGGTAAGAGAGTCGAAAAGAGGAGGCACTGGCAGACCAGCTGCCAGTGGCACCCTCCGCTATATTCTTCCGGAAGCCCCTGCCCGCTCTCGACGGTTATGAACTCCCGGGTAGCGGGCGTTGTCGCGGGGCGGTGACGGCGGCTTCCCGCCAAAGATTCTTCGTCTTGGGTCGTAGGGGCGACGCGCTGCGTCGGCCTCTCCCGGTTAACGTGGCCGATTCGCTCGCACCGCTCTACTTCATCTTCTCTTCCAGCCAATCGAACATGTAGCGGTGGGCGAGGGACAGGTTGTCGAGCTGGCAGTGAGTCTCGCCCGTCTCGGCGGGGCTGAACGTCTTGAGGTGTTTGTCGCACGTGGCGGCTTCGTACATCCGGTGGGCGTGGGAGACGTTGATCTGGACGTCCCCCTCCCCGTGCGTCACGAGGAACGGACAGCGGATCTTCTCCACCACGCCTTCGAGACGGAATTTCTTTGCCCGCTCTCTGGCGTCGGCCACGTCTTTCGCCTTCATCAGCCAGACGAAGTGCTTCATCAGCGGGTGGTCGTCGGGCCGGGTGTCCCAGACCTCGGCGAAATCGTAGATGGCCCCCCAGGCGATGCACGCCTGAAGCCGGTGCTCGAAGGAGGCCGCCCTCGGGCTCAGATATCCGCCCATGCTGAGGCCCATCAGGGCGATGCGCTCCGGGTCGACGTCGGGGCGGGTGAGGAGATAGTCCACCCCGGCCGAGACCGGAACCTCGAAGTCGTACCGCCCGAAGAGTCCCCGCTCGCGCAGGCTCGCCCCCTGGCCCGGACCCTCCATCACGCAGCAGGAGATCCCCCGCTCGACGACCGCCCGGGCCCCGAAGAAGAAGAGTTCCTCCGCGATGGATTCGAGTCCGCCGATGAACAGGAGCGTCGGGGCCATCCGGTCGCCCCGCGCGCGGTAGAAATAGGCGGGCAGAGACCCGCCTTCATAGGGGACCTCCACCGTCTCGGGCGGAGAGGCGAGAAACCGCGCGGCGTCGAGGAAGCATTCCCGGATCTTCGGGTAACTCTCCTTTCTGCGGGGGTCGTCATGGGGGAGAAAGAACTCGGAATTCCGGTAGTAATTGGCCGCGCGGAACAGGGCCTCCCGGGCGCTGACGGTGCGGCCTCGGGCCAGGGACTCCCGGCCCAAAGCCTCAACGCGGAGCGCAAGGCCGGTGAACTCGCGGTGCCAGGAATCGATGTCGTGCAGTGTGATCCTCCGCGCCGCGCCGTATACCTCGTGGAACTGGCCGCCCCCGTAATCACCCGCGCCGAATGTCCGGACGAGTTGATAAGACCACGTGTAATCCTCCGGCCAGAAATAGTACACGGGCGTCTCCTTTCGCGGCGATCAACCCCTCGGGCCACCACTCCGGAGAAAATGACCAGGGGGGCTTTTTTGAAAAACCGCCCCCCTGGACCCCTGGTGGGGCGGGCTTCCAGCCCGCCTTCCGATTGGCGGCCAAGATGGCCGCCCTACCGGGTCAAGCCAAAGGCTTGGCCTTTTTGGGGTGGGTGTCTTCTTGGCTATGCGGTCGGCTGTGGCCCTCGGCGGCTTTGAAGTAAAAGTAATCCCTGCCGGAAGCGTCCGGATCGGAGAGGGCCGTATATAGAGAGTGCCGCCTTTCCTTGAGAATGCCGGGGATGGCCCGGTAGGGTTTGGGGAGGACCATCTGCTGCTCCCCGTCCCGGAGCCAGGTCAGCCGGTCGAGATCGAGGTCGGCCGTGATGACGCCGGGCTCCGCGCCCTCCGCAAGGACGCCCTCGGGCCCTGCGATCATGCCCAGCCCCTCCTCCTTCCCCCAGATGTTCTGCGAGACCACGACATACGCTAGGTTCTCGATGGCCCGGGCCTGGACGAGGATCTTCCAGGAAGGGAGGAGCTCGTAAAGACAGCCCCCGATGGGGGCGAACAGGATGTCGGCCCCCTTGAGAGCCTGGATTCGGCTCACCTCGGGGAGCCAGATCTCCGAGCAGATTTGCAGGCCGAAGTTGCCCCGATCGGTCTCGAAGACGGGGACTTCCTCGCCGGGGGCGATGGTCTTGTCCGGCATCAGGAACTGCTCCACGCCCGGGGGATTGGGATGCGACCGCCGGTAGACCGCTTTCATCTCACCTGACGGGGAGATCAGTCCCAGGGCCAGGAAATAGACGTTTTCTCCATGCTCGGGGGCCGGAAGGACCTTGCTGGCGATGACGTACATGCTGTGCTCGCGGGCCTTGGCGCACAGGGCGGGGAAGGGATCGAACGTCAGGGGGCCGTTGTACGGGCCGGGGTAGCCCTCGGGAAAGACCGCCACCTGGGCGCCGGCATCGGCGGCCCGATCCAGATAGCGCAGGGCCTCGGCTTCGTTACGGGCCTCTTCCTCGCCCCGGTAGGCGAAAGGTTGAATGGCGGCGACGCGGACGATCATTCCGGCGCACCTCCTGGGAACACAGAAAGGACGGGCGACGAAGCCTGTCGAAGAAAATTAGGAATTCGCGATAATCTTCGCTCTCCCACAGCTTCTTCTAGGGCCTAGGGGTGTTCGTTGTCAACGGTGGAAGCGGTCTCTTCATCAAGTGCTGTCTCATGAGACATCGCGTGAGGCGCCCCCCGTTTTTTCCTTGACTCGGCTTGGGCTAGTCGGGAACAATGAGGCTTCCTTCATGAGGCGAGTGTTCTGGAACCGGTTGGCCGGACCCTGCTCCACAGCGTGGGACTCACACCCCGCGCGGCGGTTTTCGCCGGCGATGCGGACTCGAAAACGGGTGAGGTTGAATCGCGGAAAAGGAGAGATCCAGATGAGATTATTGAAGAATTGTTTTTGTGCGCTCCTGATGGCCACGTTTCTTTTGCCGGTCGCGGGCGGGACGGCACTCGGCGCCGAGAAAGTGATCTTCAACCTGGGCTGGATTCCGTATGGACGTGACATTTCCTGGTACTACAGCCTCGAGAGCGGCCTGTATAAAGCTGAAGGGCTGGATGTGAAGATCGTCCGGGGCTACGGCGGCGGCAAGACGGCCAAGGATATCGCCTCCGGAAAAGACGACTTCGGCGGGATGGACACCGCCTCGGTGGTTCTGGGCCGCGCCCGTGGGCTTTCCCTCAAGATTGTGGTGATGCAGCACGACATCGCCCCCTTCGTCATCCGGACGCTGGAGGGCAACGGGGTCAACACCCTCAAAGACCTGGAAGGGAAGAAGTTCGGCACGCCCGCCGGCGACGCGACCTGGGCCAACTTCCCCACACTGGCCAAGATCAACGGGTTCGACATCAAGAAAATGAAGGTCGTCCACGTGGCGCCCGCCGCCCGGGAGACCGGCCTGCTGGGCGGGCAGTACGCAGCCGCCACCGGTTTTATCACCCAGGCCCCCATCTTCAGGAGGATGGCCGCGAAGCAGGGGAGAAAGGCGAAAATCATTCTCCTGGCCAACCAAGGTCTGGACTTCTACGGTCTGGGCTACTCCGTCACCGACAAAACCCTCGACACCCGCGGCGGAATGGTGCGGAAGTTCCTTCTGGCCTCGATGAAGGGCTTGGCCGACGTCATCGGGAATCCGGAAAAGGGCATGGACGCCTTGCTCAAGCACGCGCCCACCGCCGCCCGCGGCCCGAACCGGGAAGTCTGGGACATCACCCTGGACCTGTGGCTCACGCCCGACCAGAAGCGCCTGGGCCTGGGCTGGATGACGGAGAAGAAGTGGCGGCGGACCCGGGACATCGTCGTCAAGGCCAACAACATTACCAAGCATATTCCGCTCAGCGACCTGTACACTAACGATTATCTGCCCAAGATCCTGCCGCCGAAGCGGGCCCCCCGGGCGTTCAAGAAGCTGTTCTAGCGGGGGGATGGAACGAGGCCTGATTGATGGGACGCCCCCTTTGACGGGGGGCGTCCCATCCTGATTTAGACTTCCACTTTCATCCGTTGCGGAATCGCTTCCCGTGTCACATATAGAATCCCGCGCCGAAGTGGCGGAATGGGAGACGCAGGAGACTCAAAATCCGTTTGGCTGGAGTTTCACGGTGTCAAGGTCACGAGTGCCATAGGTCAGCTTGCCTTACGCGAGCCGGTTGAGATGTTGGGACTTAGGAAGGCAACCGAGCGTATCCTGTCTGGTTTACGGATGGATAGAAACACCCGGCACGACCTTACCGTTTTGTTGCCTTAGCCAATCTCAGTCGTCTGGGACGACAGTCGGATCTCTACATTTAGGTTGTCTGAGCGATTCCAGTGTATTTTGAATTATCGAGAATCAGGAAGATCTTCCGCCGTTGGATGGACGGAGTCCTAACCGCTGCCGGCATGGGAGTGGTGGTTGGCGTAATCGAGGCCTATTTGGTTGTCGTTTATGTCCGGAATGGGCTTTTTGCAGGATCGCTTCTATTCACCTCTTCAAGTGTTTTTCTTCTTTTTTTGACCTCTATTATCTCGAACGGGATCTTGTTCGCAGCCGCCGGGTTATGTCTCCTGGCCATCATCCAATTCATCCCCCGCATGCAATCCGAATACAGGCGGTGTCTTGGAAGCTTGTTTGCAATTCTTGCTTTGCGTATTTTTTATTCTGGTTATCTTACGCCTATACTGATCCCTGAGAATTTAATGTATTATCGAATTATCGCCAATTTGGCTTTTTTTGTCCTTCTCGGATTTGCTTTTCCGGCAACCTGGCGTCTTATGCGGAGGCTGGGGAAAATCCGGAAAATATGGGGGGTCGGCTTTGTTTCAATCGTTCTAATCGGAGGCGCGGCGGGGACTTTCGCATTTCCTGATGTTCCCCCTTTCTACCGGCATCAGAAATGGAAAGAGGCAGGTGCCAGGTATTCCCAGGCGCCAAACATTATTCTTATTCTTGTCGATACGGCCCGGGCGGACCACCTTTCCGCTTACGGCTACAACAGACGTACCACCCCAAATTTAGAAGCCATTGCGCGTGAGGGGGTCCTATTCGAGCAGTTTCGCTCCCACTCTAACTGGACGATTCCTTCTGTTGCGACATTGTTTACTTCCCTACACGAATCCGTTGTCGGGACACACACGGAATTCCATCGTCTTCCACAGAACGCGCATACCCTGGCCGAGATTCTTCAAGAGAATGGATACACCACTGCATTCATTTCATCGAATCCCCTCGTATCCCAGCGGCAAAACTTTACACAAGGATTTGATTACTACATTAATTTAGATGATCTCTGGGATGCACAGTTCTATCGAAACCATCAACCCTCCCAATTAATCTATGTGTGGCGTTTGGCCTTAAGAAGATTTTCACCTCTTTATAAAAAGCTGAACTGGAGGCTTCAAATCTTGCTGAATGAGAGTAAGAGTGATAGGGAATATTATTTGGATTATGTGAAAAAGGTTGCAGACAACCGGCTTGGGAAAGCCGATTGGATCTTTCGGCACACAAAGGCTTATTTGAAACAACTTTTCTCGAAGGGTTACGACCCTCGAAAAAATAAACTATTTTTATATCTCCACTACTTTGACCCGCACTATCCCTATCGGCCTCCCGGCGGCTACCGGCGGATGTTCGATCCGGACTATAAGGGGCCGTTTCAGGAATTTCCACCGGGCATTCAGGGTAAAACAGGAGGCCATGGCATCCCGTTACCACCGGACCGACATCGAAATATCGTAGCGCAGTATGATGGGGAGATCCGCTTTTTCGATCATTGGCTGGGGAACCTGGTCCGCCATTTGAAAGAAAAGGATTTATATGATAACACTTTATTTATTGTTACCGGAGACCACGGTGAGGCCTTTTATGATCACGAAGGCTGGGACCATGGGCACTCGGTATTTGAGGAACAAGTGCGAGTTCCGCTTGTGATGCGATTGCCTTCAAAAATCCCGGCAGGGGTCCGCAGCTCGGCATTATCGGGGTTGGTTGACCTGATGCCCACCATCCTAGACGTTTCGGGTATTAATATACCTGCTGGTGTGCAAGGAGCCTCCCTGATGCCGGTTATCCGAGGAGAACGGCGGCCGGATGTATTTTATGGAGAAGTGTCGGGGCTTAATGCCTTAGTTAAAGCTTATCAATACGTTATCTCGAAAAATATGAAGCTTATTGTAACATTTGATGAATCGCTCGCTTCAAATCAGCGATTGCCGTTTCGAAAGGGTTTCCTTTTTGATCTCAAATCCGACCAGGATGAAAGACACAACTTGTTTCAACTTGGACAACCTTTGAGCGCTCTATATTTGAAATTATTGAATGATCAACGTGTGAAAGTCTTGAAGCGGAAGCGGCTGACTCCAGACAAATCTGTCGAGTATGATGAGAATCTCCGAAACCGGCTTCGATCATTGGGGTATCTTGGTGATTGACGGGAGAAAGGAATTATTAACCGGGGGTAGAGCGCCTCTTTTGGGAATATCATTGTACGACTTGGCTCGGTTCTATGAGAAGGCATTTAAAGAATGAGTCAAATCATCTCGGTTGAAAATGTTTGAAAAAAAGACTGCTCGTTTTCATTTTCCCCCCATCTTTTCGTGGGTTTTTTGACGGAAACCCTCTCATGTCGTGTGTCCAGAATAAGTTGACGCTTGATGGATTGTGGAGAAGACCCTAGGCGAGTCATCGAGTTAAAGGCGGGCAGGATGGGGCAACCCGGGCCTAGAAATTCAAGGTCTGTTGGGAGACACGACACGATGAGCCTGAGACGAAAATGGTGAAAGGGCAAGACCGCCCCCGCACTGAAATTCCTGGTGAGCGCTACGCTAGTGGTCTGGCTCCTGAGTCAGATGAACCTCGCCCACTTCTGGACCGAGGTGACCCAGATGCTCCCGCCTGGCTGCTTCTCGCGCTCTTTTTCAAATCTTGCGGGGTCTTTGCCAGCATCCTTCGTTGGAAAGTCCTGTTGCGGGGACAGGGGATGAACGTCCCGCTCCGGTTCCTGGCCTCGTCATTCCTGGAAGGCCGGTTCTTCGGGACGTTCCTGCCTAGCACCATCGGGCTCGACGCTTATCGTACGTACGACCTGGCCAGGTATTCCGGGAAAACCGCCTCCTCCATTTCCGTCATTCTGGTCGACAAGGTGATCGGCCTGTTCTCCCTGTCTTTCCCCAAACAAAATCAGACGTGGCACTTTAGGTGCCATAAACCCGAATGAATCTATCGGAGTCCCCGCCCGGAAAAACGACCGTTGCGTGTCTCCCCCGCCTTCAACGCGACAAAGCCGCCGATGGCCATCCCTTCCGTAGTCGAAACAGGAAACCATCAGCTAGGCGAGAAATGCGGGGTACCCCTCCAGGTCGATCATGGGTCCCAGGCGCAACGGAAACCAACGGTGGAATCGTGACGAATCGTTTGGGGACGCCACCGGCGGGTCATCAGACTTATGCTTAAGGGCAAGGTGATCCATGAGCCGCCTTTCTGCGCCCTCCGGTCGTCAGGGCGGCCGGGTCCCGCGTCGCCTGCAAACCGAGCCGGTAGAGGGGCGTTGACCCATTCCCACACGTTTCCCAAGAGGTCATGCACACCGGAGGAGGTCGCACCCAGGGGGAAACTGCCAACGGGCGCCGTGAATCGGTAGCCGTCTGCTTCGTACTGGGAGCCATAGTAGTCCAGATAGAGCAAGACGACGATGTTCATGTTGACACGTCTGCGCTCATTCCGGGCCAACACACCGCCCCATGGAGTTTTTCGAGCCTCCTCCCCTTGGACGGCCTTCATCCACTCCGCCTCCGCGGGCAGCCTCCCGCCCTTCCAGCGGCAGTAACTCCGGGCCTCTTCCCAGGAGATGCCGACCACCGGCTGGCGCGGCGAATTGAAGCGCCGATCTTTCCAGAAGAAAGGGGTCGGACGGCCTGTGGCGGACAAATACTTCTCGTAAGCCTGGTTCGTCGTCTCAAAACGATCAATCCGGAAGGCCTTGACATTCAGAATGATTTCCCATCCTTTCCTCTTTCCCTTATCAATTTTCCACAGCCGGTATGGCACGGCGACTTGCCGTTTCTCTCGGGTTGGATCGATCAGATCCAGGACCAAGGTCCCCGCCGGGATGAAAACGCTCTCACCGCCCGGCGATGTCGAAACGGCCGCCGAGATACGGGCCCCGCTCAACCCGGCGGCTACGAGGGTCGCGGACAGCCCCGCCCTTATCAGAAGACTGAAACGGTTCATCTCTTCCGCGTTCCAATGATGAAAGCGACACCGGCCATGAGACTCAAGAACGTAATCCAAACCCCCAGCCGGAAGGATAATGGCCGGTATTCAAATTCGATAAGATGATCTCCCGCCGGAACCGGCACGGCCCGCATGAAATAGTTTGCCTTGTAAAGACGGGCCGGATGACCGTCCACCCTGACCTTCCATCCTGAATGATAGGTATCCGAAAGGACCAGGAATCCTCCCCCGCCGGCCACTTTGAAACTGGCATGCTCGGGTTCATATTTATGGATGGAAACGTCTGTCGGACTTTCCGGATGCCTCGGAAAATCGCCCCGGTTCACGGGTTCTTCGAGAAACACAATCTCCCTCGGATTATAAGCCGGGTCCAGGAGTCGCTTGAGAGTCTCCTCCCCGGAGGGTATCACCTCGGCCCGCGGAACAACAAACGCCCTCGGAAGCACGGACCGATTTTCGTAGATCACGAGCTCATTGCTGTAAACCACCCGAAAGCGGTTTCGATCCCAATCGTGGGGAGGAGTACGGTCCACCGTCGTGATCAGATATTTTATGTTGAGCAAATCAAAGACCTTCGATCGCACAAACCCATAGCGGAGCTCGGTTCTCCTGGTCATAACCTGCAAAGGCTTCCGGGGATTCCTTTGCATCATGCTGTAAAGGCGAAGTTGTCGCCTTGGCGCCAACCCTTCATACCCGCCGATGTCCTCAAGACCAAATGGCAACAATGTGTTCGGGGGTGGCTCCATCGAGAGATAGGTCAGACCGCCCTGGAAATCGGTTAGACTCGCGACTCGAAAAGGGCTTCCCTTTAGCTTTTCCGTGAGAAACTTGAGGCTGGGCGTTTCCGGATAAAAGAATTCTTTGGGCGCCGGACGATAGATGATCCCTTGCGAATAAAACAAATCTCCAACGGTCAGGAGGATCAGGACGGCGCCGAGCGCTCGGCCGGTTAGAACGTTCCTGCGGTATGCAAGAAAGACAATTCCTATGACGGCTGCGTAAGCCACGATAAATGTGACTTGATAATAGCGGCGCAAATTGGCCGACAGAAGTAGGATCAAGAAGGGCCCGATCGTGAAGAGAGACAGAGGGAGCGCGATTCTCCACGTTCCCCATCCGGGCGACTCCGAAGGGGAAGGATTGGGCCTTCCTCGCCCGCAAAGGAGAAGGTGGTGAGTGGAGAACGCGGCGGCGATGGCCACACCAGGCGTTAGCAGGGAAACCAACCTGGAGTTATTCACCTGGCTCTTCAGCATACCCAACAGTCCGCTTCGCCCCAAAAACCCTTCGAGAAGAACGACGGCCGGATCGCTAAGCGCCACGGCCACGAACCCAGCCACGGCAAGCCACGTGAAGAATCTTCCGTTGACATCCTGCCGATAGTAACGCAAGCCCAAGATCACAAGGAGAACGGGGACCAGACCCATATGAGAGGCCAAGTAGGGACGCACCGCCAGCCTCGCTTCAGGATGAATCGGAAAGAGTAGGTTCAGCGTGCTTTGGGCAACCTGCCGCCCAGTCGCCCACGCCAAGCTCACTTGCGCTTCATAGGGCGCAGGCAGGAAGCTGGCAGCCTCACTCCGCTCGGAATACTGAAGGAGCCACTCGACATAGGGAAGGATCTTGATCGCGGAGAGGCCAAGGGCCAAGAGCCCCGCTCCCCCCAAAAGGAGAATCTGACGGCGGAGATCCCTCCGTTCCAAAGGCAGCAGTTTCATTTGATAGAGCGCGAATAAAACGCCTATCAAGATTCCAACGGGAGTGGTAAACTCTCGCCCTCCATAGATCATCAAGGCCCACAACAGGGCGCAAAAAGCATAGAGAACTCCGCTGGATTTCTTGACCGCCCGTTCGAGGACATAAAGGGTGAGTGGAAACAACATGAAATCTTCGAGGTGTATGATGTGCATCGAGTATCTGAAGAAATTGCCGGAAAACATGTATATCAATCCGCCGAGCAAAGACGGGAGAACAGCCAGCCGGGAGGCCAGAAACATATACATCCAAAGACCGGCCAAAAAGCACGTCACCATCGTTTGAAGATTAAGCCCCGAAAGGAAAGGCAAGAAGGCATACGTGAGACTCGTGATCCGAATAATGGATTTCCCGCCCGAGGCGAAAAAAGGCATGCCCGCAAATTCCAGCGGATTCCAAAGTGGAAACCGTCCCTGGTTAAACAAGGACTCTACCAGATACGACTGATGCGGAAGACACATTCGAACGAAATCTTGCGACATGATGTCGCGAAAATCGTAGGATCCGAAATATGCCTTCCACGGATAATAAAAGGTCAGTGCCGCCCCATCGAACCAGCCTTTTCCCCCGAAAATCAGCTCCCAAAAAAAGATTCCCGTTAAAACGGCCAAGAATAAGTGCGGGAGAAGATATGACCGCGGCAAACTCTTCTTCCTGGAATCGGTTGTCAAGGTTTCTCTTCCCCAGCGGGCGCTTTTGTCTGATACCCTCAGGTTGAAAAGTCGGCTTGGCTTTGTTGCAGCAATGCACTATCCCGTTCGTTTGCGTCGGGACAAGAAATTGACCGAGCGATATTATGGTTTTTCAGTACCTTGTAGTTTGGAAACAAGAGTTTCTTTGGGAACGAATGTCTCCCGGAACGGAGGATTCGATGTTCGATCCACGAACGATGCGCGCCAGCCGGGGGACAGGGCAGAGATGCGAAGGACCCTTCTAGCCCCCTCTTCGTTGTTCTCGTCGAAGTAGAGCAGGTGGTGGACCTCGCGGACCGTCATTCGCCCGGGGCCGGTCTCGACCCGCACGATTTCATCCCCCGCTCCAACCTCGCCCTCTTCCAGGACGCGGAGGTAGAACCCGCTCCGCTGACTGGCCAGGAACTGTTTGGGAAATTTCGGCAATCCCATCCGGATGGCCAGCTTGAAGCAGGGGACGCGGGGCTGACTCACTTCCACGAGCGCGTCGCCCATCTGGTAGACATCGCCGATGTGGACCGCGTCCTCGGGCATCCCCTCCACCGTGAAGTTCTCGCCGAAGTGGCCGGCTGAGAGGTCGTTCCGGCCGAGCTCGTCCTTCCAATAGTCGTAATGCTCGATGGTGTAGACGTAGACGGCAGCGTGGATTCCGCCGTGGAACCTCCGGTCCGCCTGGTCATCTCCGTCCAGATTCAGCGTCCGGAGCATCACACGTCCGCGTACGGGTTCCTTGAAGATTCCTGTCGAGGTGGTCTTGCCGCCGTGCTCGACTTCCTTGGCCGCCGATACGTTCACCGAAAGAAGCTTCATCGTCTGATTTAAGTCCTTCTCGGACGTGACGTTCTACCGGTCAAAAACGCTGCAGGCGGATGCTGGTTAAGCACCCGCCCGCCCAATCTAATGCCGCTTGGTCAGCGTTGGAACAGCCGCGTCAATCGAGTAGCTTGTTGCCATCGAAGGGCACCTTGATCTTGCCGGCAAGGATGTCTTTCTCGAAGGCGCGGACCTTTTTGATGACATCGGCGGGGACCTTGGAGTGGAACGGCGTCAATCTCGCTCCTCCCCCCGCTATACCGACCATATTAACCTTCTTGACCTTCCCCTTCGCCATGTCCAGGACGATCTGCTTCAGGGGGGTGCTCCACACGAACTCAATGCTGGTGAGAATGATTTTCGGCGCAATATGTTTGATGTCAAAGTAGCTCCCGATGGCGAAGATGCCTTTTTCATCCGCCGCCAGCACGCCCCCGAGCAACCCTGGGCTGTGGGTCCCATAGAGCACGTCCACCCCCCCCTCGAACATGGCGATGGCGGCCTCTTTGGTTTTGTTGGCGTCCGACCAGCTGTCGACGAACACCCTTGGGATCTTGATATCCGAAACGGCCGCCCGCGCGCCCTGCTTGAAGAGGTTGTGTGAGGAAATCGTATTGGGGATGGGAAACCCGCTTATGTAGCCGATTTTCTTGGTCTTACTCATCAGCGCGGAGAGAGCGCCAGCCAGGAAGGTCGCACCCTCGGACTGGATCCCGTAGGTGACGAGGTTGGGATGTCCCTTGAGTTTGAAGAAGTAAGGGATGGCAAAGACGGTGTTGGGGAATTGAGACGCCAGCTTCCGGGCGGGCTCGCCGAATTCGAAGCTGTGGCCGATGATGAGGTCGTATCCGTCAACCGCCCATCGTCGCATGGTCCCTTCGGCGTCGGGGTTTTTGATGTTCTCCTGCCATGTGACCTCCGCTACGCCGGGGTCTTTTTTCAGCGACATGGCGCCCTGATTTCCGCTTGCATACCAACCCATGTCCCGGATGGCCCCATTGTGGCCGATGGCAACGCGGATTTTATTGACCGGCTTGGCCGCCCCGGCGGGGCCGGCCATCCACCCCATCACCAGTACGCCTGCCAACACACACCCGAACACGTGTCTCCAGAATCCCTGTATGTTCATAGTTCTCTCCTTTTTGCCAACATCAGGTTTTCATCTTGCGCTCAGAAAGCGCGTAATCCCCAAAGCTCATGAGCCGTCTTGCGCCTCGAGTGCGGCCAAGACTGATCTGCTTGAAAAATACGGTACGAATTTATCCTGTATCAGTCAATGTCAATTCTCCGGATGGGGCTTCCTCATTAGGGGGAACCTCTTCCGATTTCACCTTTTCGAGATGAGCAACACGCGGGTCGGCCGGAGGTGGTCGAGGAAGGTCTTGTATGGGCTCACCGGTTTGTAGAATCCCTGGAGTCCCTTGGGGTCAGGGCTTCCGCAAAGAGTCGCGGCCAGACGTCACGGAATATAGGCCCAGAGGTCCAGAACGAGCGTCGCGCCGGGCACGGGCAGGGGAACGGTCGAATCCTCTATGGTGGTGCTCACCGGCGGGTCGTGGGGAAACGGCGCCCGCCAAGTCTCGAAGCACAGGATGAATTCATCGAAATTGGAATGGAACGCCTGCCGGCGGATGATGTTCTCATACCCGGAGCCTCCGGCCGCTTTCACGATTTTCTCGGCGTTGCCGAGGATAAACTCCGTCTGCTTTCGAATCCCTTTTTCGTACCAGGGGTAGTTGGGATTTATCCGGCATTCCCGGGGCATATCCCCTTTGTTGTCAGCGGCGATTCCCGTGGAAAGAAAGAGCAGGTTCCCCGCCCTCACCGCGTGGGGCTCATGCAGCGGCCATTTGGGAACGCCCTTCGCCTTGATTACTTGAGGCTTGATTCCGCCGTCCTTCGTCACGGCGACGAGGTTGATCTCGACCATGCAATCCTTGGAGACGAGCCACGCCGCTGGCGTGAGGCAGCGGGCGGGCGGGTTTTTGGGGAAATACTCCTTCCACACTTCATCAAACTTACTGATTTGCCTCATGCCTTCGGCCGTGAGGTAGACCTGGGCCTTGACGCTGAGGTCCAGGGATGACCCGGCTTCCTCCAGGACTTTATCCAATTGGTCGAGGATAAAGCAGGTTTGCTTTTCGATGTTGTTTCCGAGCCGGAGTTCGCCGTTCGTCCGGGCCGAGGGCGCTACGCCGTGGACCCAATCGGTCGCGAGCGCGCCCGAGCAGAAAACGTAAGGCCCCGTCCGGATGGCGTCGCTGTACCTGAACGGCGGGACCGGGACGCTCGAGGACCGGATCACTTCCTTCTTCCAACCGGAACTTTTCGTGATCCCGATGCAATCGACTTCAAGGACCGTCGGCTTGCACAGGAGACTGCTGCACCCGACCGTCGTCGAAGCGGGAGCGCCGGAGGATTCCGGGAGGAGCTCGTCCCGGGCGCGCAGGTATTCCGTGGCCGACCCGATTCCGTCAGGGGCCGCGTCGTCGCTCACGATGAAATCGTCCATCCGAACGGTGAGGTCAAACGACGACCCGCCGGCGTCCAGGACTTTTTTCAGGTTCGGGAGAATGGAGAGGGTCTGGAGGCGAAGGCGGTTCGGCTGAAGATCGGGGTTCCGCAAGCCGGGCCGCGCATCCGGGGCCAGGCCCTCTTCGGAAAAATTCCCCGCCGTTTTCCCGGCCACGAAGACCAATGGCCCGACCTTGATCCCGGGCGAATACTTCATCAGGGGTGTCGCCAAGTCCTTGGGCGCCACCGTTTTCCGAATCCGCTCAGCCATTCGCGCCTCCTCAGATGAAGTATGGAAGTGGAGTCAAATAGTACATTCTAACATTTTTGGGATTATCAGCGAATCAGGGTCGCGCGGCGGCAAAAGAACGGGAGCTCCCCATACGAGAACCAAACGGCCGGGTGGGTTGTCATATCGAATGAGGACCGCCCCATCGCCGCATCCGGCGGGGCGGATTGACATTCCTCTCCGCACTCCTATTTTGAGCCGAAGGGGTGGGGGCGATCCCGTGAGAACCCGTCTGGGGTGAATCAACACCATACGACCGATTTGAATCAACGGCCAAAATTCAGTGAGGAGGAAGTGGAGATGAAATCCCGCTTGAAAGGTGGAAGGCGCGCCGTCCGCCGACTGTACGCGCTCGGTCTGTGCCTGAGCATGATCACCCTGCCGGCTGGTCCCGCATTTTCCGCCCCGGTTTCCCCCAAAGTCGAGCTCGACCGCAAGGTGATCCTGCCGGGGAAAAAACGCCCGGTGTACGTCCTGATCGAGTTCGACGTCCCCGAGCGGAAACCCGAGCCGGGCAAGGAGCGTCCGCGCATGAACCTGGCGCTCGTCATCGACCGCTCCGGCTCGATGTCGCAGCGCGGCAAGATCACCTACGCCCGGCAAGCGGCCAAGGTTGTGGTCGACCTGCTGAGCCCCAAAGACCGCCTGGCGGTGATCGAGTACGACGACCGGATCACCGTCCTTTGGCCTTCCACGCCGGTCGAGGCGCCGGAGATGATCAAACGCCTCATCGATGGCCTCAAACCCCGGGGCTCGACCGACCTCGCCGGGGGGATGATGAAGGGCGTCGAGGAAACGCTTAAACACCTGGACCGCGAAGGCGTCAACCGGGTCCTTCTGATGTCCGACGGCCTCGCCAACCGGGGCGTCACACGGCCGGCCGCCATCCGGGAGCTCGTTCACGAGGCGCTGCGCAAGGGCGTCAGCATCTCGACCGCGGGCCTCGGGCTGAACTACGACGAGGACCTGATGCAGACCATTGCCGAGAACGGCGCCGGCAACTACTACTACATTGAAAATCCCGCCCGGATGAGCCGCATCTTCCGCCGGGAGATGTCCACGCTGTACGCCACCGTCGCCAAGGACGCCCGGCTCGTCTTCACCGCCGCCCCGGCCGTGGAGAAGGTCACCGTCTTCGGCTACGCCCACACCCGTAAAGGCGGAAGCACGGCCATCACGATGGGGAACTTCTACTCCGGCGAGAAAAGGTCCGTTGTCCTCCGCCTCGAAGTCAACGCCGCCCGCGAAGGCGGGCTGGACCTGGGCCGTCTGGAGCTTCACTACGTGGACACCCTCGACAACCGGCCCGGAAGCCACGCCACGGCCCTCGAAGTGCGGGTTTCTCCGGACACACAGGTCGTCCTGGCCTCCCGCAACAAGAAGGTCATGGCCGAGGCCATCCTCACCGAGACCGACCAGCGTTACTCCAAGGCGATCCGGATGTACGAGAAAGGCCGAAGGGTGGAGGCCAAACGCGGCATCTCCGCCCTGGCCAACGAACTCGCCGCGAAAAACAAAACGCTGAAGAACCTCGTCCTGTCCAAGAAGCTCGAAGCCCTGCGGATGGAGGCCTCTCAGATGGACCGGGCCGCGGCCAGCCCGGCGGCGCGCTCCAGGTTTCTGAAATCCAGCAAACAGCGGCTCTACTACTCGAAAAGAGGCAAACGGGGCAAGACCTTCCTGAAAGAAGGCGACCGGGGCCTTGAAGTCGAGCGGCTCCAAGAGGCCTTGCGGACCCGGAAACTGTACACCGGGCCGGCCAACGGGCGGTTCTCGCCCAAGGTCACGCAGGCGGTGAAGGAGTTCCAGAAACGCCGCAAACTCACGCCCGACGGCGTGGCCGGCCCCCGTACCCTTCGCGCCTTGGGGCTTTACTGAGGGTCGGGAAGGCGAGGCGGAGAACGGCGCGGGTCGCACCCTCTCCCCATGAACCGGAATTTCCCATATCAAATCCGGACAGGCCTGTACCGACCACTCGTTGCTGTTTAACTCAATTCGACCCCTCTCTACCGGACCTGTCAATCCCATTTCGGGTACCTGAAACCCTAATCTGAGCGTTATCCACCATTGAAAATCATGCCACCCCTCCGGGTAGGCGAGCCTTCCCAGCAGGTCATCTGGAAGGGACAGAACATTCACCATTTTGTCCTCGGGTGGACTGCGCTGAGAGCGGTTAGACAGGTACTGGCCGCAATCGGTTGACCCGATCCAGGATGAGAGCGAACACCTCCCTGGATACGGCTACCTCGGCCAACTGAAAGATGATGTGCCGGGCATGGCGCACAATCCGGCCGCCCATTTTGATGAGCTTGACCTGGAGGCTTCGGAGCGATCAGTGCTTGAGCCCCCTGGGCAAGGCTAGCCTCCGCAGGAAATTGCCCAGGTTGTACCCCAGGACGAAGAGAAGGAGCCGCACCTGGTTGCACACGAACCGGTGACAGGAAAGGCGTGTCCAGTTCAGGGCGTACTTGCCTTCCCTGATCCATTGCTCGGCTGTGCCTCGCTGGTTGTAGAAGTGCACGACCCCCTCGGGTCGAGCCGTCAGGTTTGTGACAATGAATCCAACGCGAGGGAAGAGTTCGCCTGAGTGTATAGGTTCAGATAGATGTGAGACATCTCCTTGGGTAGGGAGTAGAGTGCCAGGGACCACATTCGATGTGGTGGGGACAATCAGGGTAGGAGAAAATATTGAGTCGAGGACCGCCGGGGCGATTGGTTAAAGATTCTCCTGGAGACCGGTCAGGAAGGCTGGGTCTTCAAATCGCTTGTGGGCGTGTCAGGCAAGCGGACCGTTGGAGTCATGCCGGGAGTTCCCCCCACGTCTGTCTCAAGTCCATACAAAAACTCTTGGGCGGTGATTCATCGGCATTGATCAGTACAAGACCGCGCCGGGCCTGCAATATGCGGTGAACGACGCCAGATCCATTGCCGCCGTGCTTCCCGCTCTCGGATTTTCAAAAGAGAACATCTTCCTACGGCTCAATGAGAGAGCCACAAGGGGGAACATTGTAAGCCTCTTGGGTGACGCGCTCCCCAAGAAGGTCAAGGCCGATGACCGGCTTTTCCTCTTCTTCGCGGGGCATGGCACAACTCGCTCTCTGCCGGGGGGGGCTGGGGTATTTGGTTCCCTATGACGGCGACTTGGACCGCCTCCACGGAAGCGCGCTATCCATGCGCGAGCTTCGAGACATCTCCCGCCTCATTCCGGCCAAACATATTTTCTATGCCGTGGACTCCTGCTACTCCGGTCTCCTGCTTGAGAGAGCCGCCCCCTCCCTTAGCCCCAAGGCCCAGAGCTACCTGGAGGTCGTGACGAAACGGAGGGTCCGGCAGATTCTTACCGCAGGGTTGAAGGACCAACCCGTGCTGGAGGAGGCGGGCCACGGACCCGCAGTTAAATAGAGGTACAATCATGGTGTTCAGGATTGGGAGCATGACAAGCCAGCGGTCATCTCGGAAATCCCGCAAGAAGGGATCCGACCTGCTGATAGCGTACGGCTCATGTTCATCCGCTTATGAGTTGCCGGAAGGGTGAGAATGTCGAACATCCGCCGAGTAAACTTCACCCTGGTGATCCTGCGGACGGTTGAGCCTTGACTCCTGCCTTTGCCATTGTCGTGGCCCTCGTGTCGGCCCTGTTCTTCGCCTTGACCGATATCTGTCTCCGCAAGGGGCTTCAGCACTCGACCCCGGACATGGGGGCCCTCGTGTCGGTGGCCGCCCAGTGGGTGGCGTACACGATCATCATCGGGGCGGCGGGAGGGTTTTCCGGCCTGACCGGCGTAGGGTTCGGCTGGTTCTTTTTGACGGGGATTCTGACTCCCGGACTGTTCCTCATTTTTTTCATGATCGGGATTCAGCGGATCGGCGTCGCCCGCTCCGCGCCCCTCAAAAGTTCGGGTCCCATAATTACCGCCATCCTGGCCTTTTTCCTCCTGGGGGAGCACCTGAAGGGGCTGCAGTATGTCGGGATCATCTTGGCCGTCGGGGGAATCATCATCATCTCGGCTGAAGGGCTGAGCCGCGTTGCAGAAGCCGCCGCCGTGGCTCCCCCATCCGCGGCGGGCGGCACGGGGAATCCGCATCCGGAGGGATCTCCTCCGAGAATGCTCGACTACCTGTTCCCCCTCCTGGCAGGAATCGCGGCCGCGGGCGGCTCGGTCCTCTACAAGCTCTCCTTGGAGAAGATGCCCTCCCCCCTCTTGGGTGTATGGGTCACGACCACGACGGGGCTTTTGATGTATCCCTTCCTGGGCTTCTTCTTCCCTCCGGGCAGGCGTTTTGGCGTCCGGTGGCCCGGCGTCCCCTGGCTCGTCCTGTCGGGGCTGACCGCGGCGGCGGCCGTTTACGGAATGGCCCTCGCCTTTCACTTGGGCCAGGTCTCCATCGTATTCACCCTTATTCAGACCTCCCCCTTGATGGTCATCCTGCTTTCCTTTCTTTTCCTTCGCCGCCTGGAGCGCATCACACCGAAACTTGTCTTCGGGGCCTGCCTAACCGTGGGCGGCGGCATTCTGGTAGGGCTGTTTTAGGCAGCGGGGCATGTTCAATCCTTGGCATATCCTCGATGGCCCACTGACCTGTCCCATTTCTAGGTCAATCCAGTCCGAAAGCCGTGCGAAAATTCTAACTCTCAAACTGGACAGGTTTCAGGGGGGCAGGTCAAGGTTCAACCAAGGACGACGAAGGACAAACTAGACATTCGGAAGGGCGAAGAACTCCTGAAATTGCACAAAATTATGACGCGGTCTGATCCAGAAGAAGAAAAAGAAGACGTGCCTGAAAGACAAATGAGACCGAGTCGCCACTAAGAGGAGGGGTCAGACGCCTCACATTGTTTGCGGAGGGAGCCCTAGATCCTCTATCCCTTAAAGGGTATGTTTGGCGGAAAGAACTCAAGGCCGGAAAAGTGTGGGGAATCCGGGCACC
>CAYRGS010000055.1:0-23225 GCA_964423875.1 uncultured bacterium | reverse complement strand
CGTTGTACAGATTGTACCCGGAATTCCCCATCTCAAATCCGGACAGGCCTGTGCCCATCCCTCCGTTGCCGTTTGACCGATTCAATCCTGATCAGGGCGGATTGTCAACCGGATGAGGGCACCTGCATATGACCCCTAATCTCCCCCATAGAAAGAGCTGCAAAAAGGTCAAACCCAATTTTTTTCCACGACAATTCCACCATAAAGCGACAAGGGTCCCAGGTCCGTCAAGGGATGGCCGGAGATCTCGCCAGATTTCCGCCGGATTCCGCAAATCCCCTGAATTCCCCTTGATTCCCCGTCGCAAGGCTCCCATGTCTATCGAAAAAATAACGTAACTGGAATGGGAGGAGTGTACATAAAGGTCACACAGGCCAAAATCGAGGCCAATCGACGGAACGCCCAGTTGTCCACCGGGCCCAAGACGCCCGAGGGGAAGGCCGCCGTCCGGTATAAAGTATTGAAACATGGAATATTAGCGAAAGAAGTCGTCATCGCCGTGGGCGACGGCCGGGAGGAGGGGGGACGGTTCGAGGAGCTTCTTTCCGGCCTCCCCGACGAGCTTAACCCCCTGGGCATCCTCGAGGAGATGCTCGTCGAAAAGATCGCCGTCAGCTTCTGGCGGCTCGGCCGCGTCCAGAGGCAACACCAGGGGACGCCGTCCCCCCGCCTATCAGCTTCCCCTACTGACACCCGGGCCTAATCATGTAAAAGTGAAAAACAAAGCCAAATTTCCCTTGGTATTTAAGGACTTTTTATTTGGCTTTTGGCTTTCGGGAGAAAACTTTTATCCGCAGATTACATGGATTGGAGCGAGCCAAGAACCGAAAACCAAGGCGATCCACAGATTACACAGATTGGAGAAGGACAAGAATAGAGACACAACGCGGGCCGACTTAGTTTGGATTTCTCACCAACCATCCGACGCAAAGGGCGGTGAGCGATCAATCACCGATAGCGGGTCCACCCATTCGCGAAGGCTGGCATCTCCTCCTTTTGAGAATTCCGGGGCAAAGGGTCCTCCGTGCGCCAAAGACGTTGTGATGAGCGCAACGGGCTTCACCCGCAGCCTGGCCGGCGCGCAAGCGCCCGCCGAATCAGGCCACCGATGGCGATTCATTCGGCGCGCGAACCACAAGACCATCGCTTGGTGAGAAATTCGGGCTATTGAGGATGGCATAAATAATGTCCTACAGGGAGCGGCTCAACAAAAAGTCCGGAGGATTCCCCGATACTTCCTGGGCGGGTACGGAGCCCCGCCCCTACGCACGATTCTGCAATGGACATGTAGGGGCCGGGCTCTGTACCGGCCCCCACCACGCGATACGCAGTTAGGTCATTAATAATACAGGAATCAATAACCCGAACAGGTCAAATTCGATTCCGGAGGGGTGAGTCCGCACGGGCCGGGATGGGAAAAAACCCGTGCGGACTGCACGCGAAGAAGTAGGACGCCCGGGTGTTACTTCTCTCCCCGCCTACTTCACCATGATCTTCGGGAGGAAAGCCGTCGTGTAGAGATCATCCACGGCAGGCTTCGATTTCAGCTTGTGAGCCCCCACAACAATGTCCCGGGTAAAGGTCATCTTTTCGCGGGACAGATAGCCGATCCCATGCTTCTTGGCCGCATCGGTCACCAGGTGATTGATGGCGATCTGCCAGTGCTGAATCGCCGTATCCCGGTTCAACACAGGGACCTTTTTGAGAATGATCTCCGTGGCCTCTTTCGGGTGCTTAATGGCCCAGGCCATCCCTTTGTACATGCCCCGCATGTAGCGCCGGACCTGATCGGGATTCTTCGCGAGTTTTTCTTCTGTCACCGACATGGTGTTGGAATAAATGTCGACGCCGAGGTCTGCGAATGGAAAGATAATTAATTCCTTCCCCGCCTGCTTGGCCGCCTTCCACATGCTGGGCGCGTTCGTGGCGTATTCTCCCCAAGCGTCCACCCTTCCTGCCAAGCCGGCTGCACCGAAAGCGGCCGGGCTCATGAATTTCCACGTCACGCTCTTGGGATCCACGCCGTGCTTTCTAGCCAGGGCGGGAAATACCTTGTGAGTCGAGCTGAAGGAAGCATCTGCCAGCGTCTTCCCCGCCAGGTCCTTGACCGAATTGATCCCACGCCCCTTGACGGTGACGATCGTCATTGGCGTTCGGGCGTGGAAGGCGCCAATCATCTTCACCTTGATCCCTCTTGCGCGGGAGATGACGACAACGCCGCCGTCGGGGGTCCCGAAGTCCGCATCCCCGACCTTCAGCCGCTTGACGGTCATGGACGAACCCTTTCCGCGCATGATTTTTACGGTGAGCCCTTCCGCCTTTAAGAAACCCTTCTCCACGGCCGCGTAGAATCCCGCGTCCCGTCCATAGGGAACCCAGTCCAGGGTGTGAACCACATTCTCGGCCCTCGACCGAACCGGGCTTCCCATCATGAAAAAGCTGGCCAGGACCAGGGCGGCCAGGGCCTTGAAGATCCGATCCCGCCTAAACAATCCCATCAACTTCGCTCCGTTCATGTCCGTATCTCCCTCTCAGAACTTCATTGGGCCTGCTCTTGTGAACAGCGTGACCGCTGTCACCGCCAATCCCAACCGTCGGAAGGAACCCTTGTGTATACGGTGTTCGACACCCCTTCTCGAACGCGCGCCTCCAGCCCTCACCTGCTGAGAAACCATGCGAAAACTCTGAGAAATGAGGTCTTCCGGAGAACAGTTACTTGGGAAGGTCCCAGCTCTCCTCTATGGGGTAGGTCAGCCGATCGAGCTTTCGCGGCAGATACCGGCCGTGGCCGTGTTCTCCGCTCACCTGGCTCCCTTCAAAGATGACTTTGCCCCTGGAGATCGTCATCGAGGGCCATCCCTTGATCCTTCGGCCTTCGAAAATGGTGAAGTCGGCGTAGGAGTGCATGATGTCCGCCGTGTAGGTCACTTCCTTGTCCATATCCAGAACAACCAGATCGGCGTCCGCCCCCACCATCAGGGTTCCCTTCTTGGGATAAAGGCCGAACGTCTTGGCGGGGTTCTCGCAGCAGATCTCCACGAGACGCTCCATGGAGATCCGGCCCTTGTGCACCCCCTCGCTCAGCATGTGCGGGAGGAGGGTCTGCATCCCGACGAACCCCGACCCCGTCGACCAGACGTCTCCAAGCGGGTCCGTAGTACGGTCCCCGGTGTCTCCCCGGACGAACTTCTCATGGATGCTGGTGACAACGTGGTCGGTGCCCATGCACTGGATGCGCCCGTCCATCACCCCCTGCCAGAGGGCCTCGTTGTGGTGCTCGTCTCGGATGGGGGGATTGACCTTGAGGGCCCTGGCGTTGGGTTTTCCGGCGATGGCCGGCTCGTCGTTCTTGGTCATGAAAAGGTACTGCGGACAGGTCTCCACGGTGATCCGGCAGCCCTTTGCCCGCATCTCATCGCAGGCCTCGAGGCCGTCGGCGGTGGAGAGGTGAAGAATATAGAAGCGGCACCCGGCCTTCATGGAGAAGAGACCATACCGGAGGATGTGCTCGGCCTCGCACCAGGGGGGGCACCGGTCCGTCCAGGCCGGTCCGTCCGTGCGGCCCTCCTTCTGAAGCCGCTTCATGACGGCCGTCGCCACCTCTGTGTTCTCGTTGTGAATCAAGGCCAGGCCGGCGACGCCGAGCTTGCCGATCTGCTCGAAGCCCGACCAGAACAAGCCGTCGTCGAATTCCCCGGGCATCCCCATCCGGTTCTTCCACTTGGGCGCCACGTTCGCGGTCTTCGGCTCTCTGAGGTTAGCGTAGAACTTCCAGGAAGGAATCCCGTACTTCCGGGCGGCGTTGGGGATATCGTCGCATTGCTCGTCCATGCTGATGTAGGGGGTGTAGAAGAAGTCGATGATCGAGGATTCCTCCCCGATCTCCCGCGCCACGGGAAGCCGCTCCGTCCACGGACGGGCGTCCTCCTCGGTGACGAATTCCTTGTATTCCCGGTCGGCCCGGCCCGCGCCGTGCATGATCCCTATGGTTGTGACGCCCCCCACGGCGGAGCCGGGGGTTTCCGTCCGGAAGTCCTGTTCGAGGAGGTATTTTCCACCGATGTGGGTGTGCGGATCCACAACGCCGGGAATGACATAGCGCCCCTCTACGTCGATGACCCGCTCAGCCGGGGTGTCGTCCCGCTCAGAGACGATGCCCGCGATTCGATCGTCCTTGATCTGGATGTTTCCCGAGTAAACCCCGGCCGTTGAAACAATCCGGGCGTTTCGCACTACGATATCCAACTTGGCCATCATTTCTCCCTTCGATGATTATCCGGCCATCGCGGATCGCATTCTCCTCTGTTGATCAACACAGAAAGGAAAAAAGCAGTATTCTGCGACGGTGCAACGGGTTGGGTTGAGACGAGTGCCGAGAGTGATTGTCCTCATAATCGATAGAGATTGTCAACACCGGGGGCAGTAAAGTAAAAGGGTTGCGAGAAACTCGAGTCAGTCTCCGCTTTCCCCCAACGTCGTCAGGAGACTGCCGAAACCCCGGACGGTTTCTCTCACGCCCCCCAGCCGGAGTCCGGCCCAGAGACCCGCCTGGTTGCTCGTCACAACGGGAAGACCGAGATCCCGCTCCAGCATGTCGATCACCTCGAACGTCCGAAGAGCGCCCGAGCAGATTAAAATCCCGTCCGCGTCTTTGACTTTCCGGGCCACCTCCTTCGTCAGCGTGTAGGCGGCGGCCGGCGGCATTCGGGCGATATCCCAGTTGTACCGCTGGCGAAGCCCCTCGACAGCCAGGACCTGGAAATCCGCTTCCTCCAAGAACGCCCGAAGTCGTTGATTCAACTCATCGGCGTACGCCGTGGCGGCGGCGATCTTTCGGAGGCCCAGCCGGTGCATCGCCTCCACAACGGCCGTGGCCATCGTGACGCTCGGCAAACCGGACGCCTCCCGAAGACGGCCGGTCAACGCAAGGTTATACGCCTGGCCCCTGAAAAACCCCGTCGGCGTTCCGCAAAGAACCAGGGCGTCGGTCTTCATGATCGCGATTTCGCGCGCGGCGCGCTCCACCTGGGTGAGCATCCGCTCCAGGCCTTCCGCGGACACCTCCTCGATGTACATCCTCGTGGTGACGAAAGACACGCCCTCCGGCGCCGCCATCCTGAATTCTTCTTCCGCGACGGGGCCGCCGCTCGGCTGCACCAGACCAATGAGCGATCGCCACCCATACATGAAACGTCCCTCCCCGAGATCCGTCCAGGCCCGCCTTCAGTTTCGATGGCCCTCGCAGGGCCTTCGCCGCAATCCGTGAATCATCAACTTTTTTGGGCGGCGCCGAACGGGGTTGTCCCAAATGGAGAAGAGCCGATCTCCCTTCACCACACCTCGTCCAGGACGTCGTCCGGGTGGCCGTACCGGGAGGCGAACGCCCGGACCTCCGGGTCGTCGAGAGCCGTCAGCCTTCCCGCGCGGATCAACTCGACCTCCCCCATCGTCAGCGTGGGCCGGAGCCCTCCTCCGTCCCAGTGCCAACCGCTGTCCACTTGGGAGTCCGGATTGGCCCACTTTCCCACCGCACAGTGGAAGGAGCCCGCGCGCCTGTGGGTGATCGTGTCCATGCCTCTCGTCTTGAGCCCGGCGGAAACCGGGGCCTTGGGGCTCACGCCGATAGCCAGCTCGCAAAAGAAATTGCCGTTCTCGTAGCGCTTCATCCGGTCTTCAAACCAGCGGGCCTCCTCGCCCCCCCCGACGCGGGTGACCCATTGGTTTTCGATCGTGAGCCGAATGGGCTCTTTCAGGAAACCTTCAAACCCTTCGAGCTGCTCGAAGACCAGGGTCCCGTTCACGGGGGGGTCCGGAAGCTCCGCCATCTCCCCGCCCGGGAAGAATTGCCATTGCTTGGGCGGGTCCACGAACTTGAAACCGGCCCGGTAGGCGATGCGGCCCGTGAAGTCGGTCCCGTGCTCATCTGTGACGCGGAAGACATCCGTCCCGGACGAGAGGGCCTGCTCCCTGACTTTCTGATAGATCCTGAATACAAGCTCGGCCGGAAACCGCGCCCATTCCGAGGCCAGCAGCTCGGGCGTCAGGCTGATGACCGCCACGTTCCGGGTCGGGGTGTAGAAAACCACCTGGGCCACGTCATTATTGTGAAGCGTTGCCGCGTTCTCGAGCCCATGAAAGCTCAAGATGACGTCGGCCTTGCGGAGCGCGGAGAGGACGGGCTTCTGGAGGGGTTGCTTCAGACGGTGGACAACGGCCTTTGAGCAAAGAAGAACAGCCTCGGCGCCGGCCTCCTCGACCGCCGTCCCGAAGGCTTCCACAACGTCGGGATGCGCTTCGCCGGAACGGTCCGTCCAAAGGACGACCTGCTCCCCCGGCTGGACACAGGCATAGCCGCGTACGCAGTTCCGGGCTCCCTCCATCAAATCCCAGACAAGTCCCATCGATTTTCCTTCAACGATTCCGGTCCGAAGACCGCGAAGAAAGATCCCGGCAGGTCAGAGAAGGCGATTACGGCGCCATGCGTCTGAATCCGTCGCACCTACGGGCATGAATCAGCAAGGCCGGCGCAGATACTTGCCGCCGCCTTTTCGGTCCGTGACTTGGCCGTCGTCGTAGATGACCTCTCCCCGGAGGATGGTCGTGACGGGCCAGCCGGTCACCTCCATGCCTTCATAGATGCTGAAGTCGGCCTTGGAACGGAGCATATCGGCCTTGATGCTGCGCGTGACATCCATGTCCACGACAACGAGGTCCCCGTCGGATCCCGGTGCGATGACGCCCTTTCTGGGGTAAATGGCGCAGGCTCGGGCGGGGTTTTCACAGCAGACCTCGACCAGGCGCCCGATCGAGATCCGGCCCTTGTTCACCCCCTCGCTCAGCATCAGGGGAAGCAGGAAGTCCCACCCCACCATGCCGGAGCCGGTCTCCCAGATGTCTTTCGCCGGATCGCCGTCATGGTCGGAGGTGTCTCCCTTGACGAGCTTCTCATGGAGGCTTGTCACGACATGGTCCGTCCCCATGATCTCGATGTCCCCGTCCGCCAAGCCTTCCCAGAGCCGCTCATGGACCTCCGGGTCGCGAAGGGGAGGATTCACCTTGGTGAGAAGGCCCGGAAACTCCGCGTAGGCCGAAACCAGAAGATACTGGGGACAGGTTTCAACCAGGATGCTGACCCCGTCCTCCTTTTGGCGGATGCACTCCTCCAGCCCCGCCGAGGTGCTGAGGTGGAGAACGTAATGGGTGGACCCGGTCACCTTGGCGAAATAGCTGTACCGGCTGATGTGCTCCGCTTCCAGCCACTCGGGAATCCGGTCCGCCCAGGCCCCGGAGTCCGTCCGGCCAGCGGCCTGAAGACGCTCGGTGAAGATTTTGGCGATTTCGACGTTCTCGTTATGGACCGCGACGTGCGTCATGGGGCCGAGCTTCCCGGACTCCTCGAACATCAAATAGGCGAGGGTGTCGTCAAAGGGCAGGGGAATCCCGATCCGGGCGGACCACTTCGGGCTTACGGGGTTGTCGGCGTGGACCTTGAGGTTGCCGTGGTACTTGTACGAGGTGATCCCGAGCTTGTCGTAGTACTGCGGAATCTCTTCGGCGTGCTGCATGGAGTTCAACGTCGGCGTGAAGAAGAAATCGACGAGGGAGTTTTCCTCGCTGACCTTTTTTCCCAGATCAAAGGCGTCCAGCCAGGAGATGACGTCTTCCGGGCCGGGAAGCTCTTTGAAGGGCTTCTGACCCATTCGGGGGACGCGAACGATAGCCCCGACCGTCGTGACGCCGCCGGCCGCGGCCCCCGGGGACTCCGTCTTCCAGTCGTCTCCTAGGTCATACTTCCCGCCGGGGTGGGCGTGAGGGTCGATCACACCGGGCAGGATATACATTCCCTTCGCGTCGATAATCTTCCGGCCCTCCGGCAGACCATTCCCCTGCCCTACGGCGACAATTTTCTCCCCGTCGATGGCTACCCCGCCTTCAATTACACCTGAAGGAAGGACGACTTTTCCGTTTTTCACCACAAGGTCCACACTCGCCATGGATGTTCTCTCCACCTTCCGCAAGTATGCGGTCGCTCACCGCCTGTGTATCCACCCGTTGGATACCTTGTTGCGAATTCGCAGTTATGATACATGAACAGACAACTGACCTGCCCCCTTTCTAGGTCAATCCAGTCCGAAAGCCGTGCGAAAATCCTAACCCTCAAACTGGACCCGTTGCAGAGGGACAGGTCAGCCCAAGAATTGAAAATCGGGGACTCCAACCGGCGGGACTGTCCGGCGTTCGGGTGCCAACCCTAGGAGTCCCACAAGAAAACCATTTACGAGCTAGACTAAGGTGCTCCAGTAAAATATAGGCGGCCCCTGAGCCATCGGCCATTGTGGCAGGAGGCGTTCAAGCTGAGGGAGGTCTTGGTATGAAAATGTTGAAGGTGGACAGGATATTGTTAGGCCTTTTGGCGCTTGGCGTGTGGGCGCTAGTCGCCACGACACTGCTGAAAACAGAATTAGTGATCGCGCAGGATCAGCGGAGCCGAGGTGAAATAGAATCGATCATCGAAGGCTGTGGCATTGTCCTTAATGATCCGTTGGATCATGGAAATCTCGGGAAATACCGCATTGACTGCTAAACACCAGAGGAAAGACTTCTCATCCCTAATCGTTGGGAGACCACTTCCACACCCGCTGGGCGGGAGGGATCCCGCTCAGCGGTTCATGCATGGGTGCCGCTGTAGGGGGAAGGTCACCCTTTTCCTCCCGAGTTCATCGCCTCAAACCCATATATATATGGACCGCGACGCCAGGGGGTCCCGCCCCTTCGCTTGAGAGGGAAAAGGGGACCCGTTGTGAAAGGATAGGGGGGATAGGGAACGGGAGTAAATCGGGAGTATAGAAGCGGTCAACCCTTCCCATTCCGTGTCACTCAGTCCAACACCCAGGAATCGCCCAAGGGGTAAACCCTCAAAACCCGCATCCCTGCTTGTATCCCGCCAACCCCCTATTTACCCGTTGGTTCGAAGTATTCCTTCGTCCCGAGGGATTCGATGGCCTCTCTGAGCCGCCGGAGGGCGAGGACGTAAGCGGCGGTCCGGTTGTCCAGGTCGGCGGCGGCGGCGATGACCTCGACCTTGCGGTACTCGCCCACCATGCGCTCGCGAAGCCTCTGGTGGACCTCTTCAAGACTCCAATAAAGCCCGGTCCGGTTCTGGACCCACTCGAAGTAGCTCACCGTCACCCCGCCCGCGTTGGCCAGAATATCAGGGAACACCGTCACACCCCGGGACTTGAGAATGGAATCCGCCTCGAAGACGATGGGGCCGTTGGCCAACTCAAGGATGTACCGGGCCTTGATCCGCCCGGCATTCTTTGTGGTGATGACGCTTTCCAACGCAGCCGGGATGAGGATATCCACGTCCAACTCCAGCAACTCCTCGTTGGTGATTTCCCGATGGCTCACCTCGACCAACCGATCTCCCTGCCGCTTCACCGGCCCGACCACCCCTTCGGCGTCCTTGTGCGCCTGCACCGCCTCCGGGTCGATGCCCTCCTCGCAGTAGAAGGCCCGGCGGGAATCACTCACCGCCACGACGCGGTACCCGTGGGCGTGGAGAATGTGGGCGATGTGGAATCCGGCGTTCCCGTATCCCTGGATGGCGACAGTTGTCTGCTCGGGTTTCAAGCCCTTTCGTTCCGCAAGGTCATGAAGGATCTCGTAACCGCCCCGGGCCGTGGCGTCTTCCCGGCCCAGGCTCCCGCCCAGGGCCACGGGCTTTCCCGTGATGACGCTGGGGGTGTTGTTCCCCTTCATTCGGTTGTACTCCCTCGACATCCAGGCCATGATGGTCGGGTTGGTGTAGACATCCGGCGCGGGGATGTCAATCTCCGGGCCAACAAAGTCCGCAATGGCCCGCATGTATCCCCTGGACAAGCGCTCCAACTCCATTCGTGAAAGAGCCTTGGCGTCCACGGCCACGCCGCCCTTACCCCCGCCGAAGGGCAGGTTCAGCACAGCGCACTTGAACGTCATCCAGAAGGCCAGGGTGGTGACCTCGTCCAGATTGACGGCGGGATGATAGCGGATCCCCCCCTTGGCCGGTCCGCGGACGGTGCTGTGGCGCACACGATATCCCGGGAAGAGCTTCAGAGAGCCGTCGTCCATCCTCACCCGGATGGACACCATGAGAGAGGCCTCGGAATGAAGAAGAATCTCGGGAACCCCATCTGAGAACGCTACGTAGTTCAGTGCGTTTTCAAGCCGTTGGATCGCGCCATCGAAGATGTTGGCTGTTCCGGCCGAAACGACTTCGGCAGCGGTATTCGTCGATTTCATCAACGCATTGCCTCCCTGGAAAAAATTTCAGCGAGCGTTCTACCCAAATACACGGCCGAATCCATGATCCGGATCGGCATCCGAAGCACCTCTACGCTGAACGCCTTTCCCCCGCAGGCCGAGGGCGTGCCTGAGACCGCGAAGAAAACCCGCTCGCCTGAGGGGTGCGCATTTCCAATTGGGGAAGAGGCACCGCCGCCTGGCTCCACACCACAACCTCACAAGACTCCGTTTCTACGGTTGTGAAATCCGTAGCGGGTCGCGCAGAATTCATCGAGCGAATGGCGGGGCGTGACGAGGGCCGCGCGGGAAAGCCCGCCGGACGCACAGGGTGAAGTTGACCCGTGAACAGGCCGGCGATCGACTCGCCCGACACGACCACGTTCACCCTACCACACGGCGGGATGGGCCTCAATCAATTGGGGCGCAGGCAGGGGAGAAGTCATTTGCGACTTCAAGCCCGCATCGAGTATGATTCTCTCTCGCATAACCATCGCACGATTCTAGAAACCGGGCGGCGGCAAAACGGCATACTGGGAGACGGGGAGTTGAAAGAGAGCAGCGCGGATCTGGTCATTCGAGGGCTGAAAGAGGCGGGAGTGAGCGTCGTTTGCGCCCTGCCCGAGTCCCACCTGAAACCCGTTTACGTCAAGGCGTTGGAGGACCCCGACTTCCGCTACATCCCCGTCACCAACGAGGGGGAGGGAACCTCCATCGCGGCGGGGGTCTGGCTGACCGGTCAGAAGGCCGTCATGATTATGGAGAACTCGGGACTGCGCATGGCCACCGAATCCCTCTCCCGCTTGGGCCTGACCCATGGAATCCCCGTCCTCCTCCTCATGAGCTACCGCGGCGACCTGGGAGAGCCCAACTGGTGGGGGGTCCCCCACGGGATCACCATGGAGCCCCTTTTGAACGCACTTCGCATCCCCTACGTGGTTGTCCGGAAGGATGAAGACATCGTCAAGGCCATCACCAACGCGCGGCGTTCCGCGGACACCTCCAAATACCACACGGCCGTCGTCTTCAGCGGGGAGGTGATCGAGAATTGACCCGATACCAAGCCCTGAAAGTCATCGCCGAGAAGATGAAAGAGGAGGCCTGCATCGTCTCCCTTGGAGGCATCGTGGACGAGTGGCACCACATCCGCCCCGAGCCCCGCGGCAACAGCCTGTTCCTGATGAGTCTGGGATGCCACATGCCCGTGGCGTTCGGCGTGGCTGTGGGCCTGCCTGAGCGCAACATCGTATGCCTGGAGACGGACGGCAGCGCCCTGATGAACCTCGGGATCTTCGCCACCCTGGGTAACCAACAGCCTGAGAACCTCAAAATCTTCTGTTTCGACAATGAGATCTATGAATGCATCGGCGGTCCGCCGACGCACACCTCGGGGAGCGTCGACCTGGCCGACATGGCCCGCGGCGCCGGAATCACCGAGGCCCGGACGGTGCGCACCGAGGGCGAGCTCCGGGAAGCGGCGGATGAGGCGCTGACCGACAAGCGGCTCCACTTCGTCGTCGCCAAGATCGAACCGGGGGTCGAAGAAGGGCTTCCCCAAAAAAAATTCGACGGACTCGAGGACAAGTATCACTTCGTCCGCTATCTGGAGGACTCCGAGGGCATCACCATCATCCCCCCGAGCCAGCACAACTGAGGCGGCGCCCGGGCCTGACCGGAGATGAAAACCACCCGGCCGGGAATATTCTTCAGGGACGAACATTGGAAAAGTGAGGGCGGGACACAGTCTCAAACCGGATTTTCTATCCCGTGAAGGAGCCTAATCCATGGCCAGATCCGAATCCAAGCTGCTCGATACCGGAGACGCGTTTCCAAATCTTTCCTGGAACCTCCCCGACGGCGGGACGATCAACGTTCCCGGCGACATGGGGGACGGATGGAAAGTCGTCCTGATTTTCCGGGGCTATTTCTGACCGTACTGCAAGGCGCAGTTAAGCACCTACGCGCGGGCCTCGGACAAACTGAAGGAAGAAGGCATCAGCATCGTGGCCGCTTCCAGCGACACGATCGAGAACACCCAAAAGCTCACGAGCGAGTGGGACTTGAACTTCCCGGTCGCGTACGGCCTCGACCCAGCGAAGGTCTCCGACCAGATTGGGGCGTTCTACGAGCCCGACCGTAACATCGTCCATACGACGAATTACGTCATCCGCCCGGACGGTAAGATTGCGGTGGCGGTCTACAGCACCAGCGCCATCGGCCGGCTGATCTGGCAGGACGTCACGGCGCTCACCCAATACATGAAGAAGATGATGGCGAAGTGATTCCGGGAACGAGCGAAGCAGGGACGGGCGCCCTCGAGCCGGGGGCGCCCGTTTTGCTTTTCCGGGACGCAGCCGCCTGACGTCAATCCGCCGCCGGGAGGGGGAGGGGGCAAAGTCCGTTGGACTCGACGCGGAAGCTGACGTTGAACTTGCTCCGGAAATTTTCCATCGCAATCCCGGCCGTCAACTGAACAAGCGCCGGCTCATCGAACGCCTCCTCCAGACGGCGGTAAAACTCATCCGTTACGTCCTGCGCGGAATCCGTCATCCGCTCCGCGTACTCCAAGGCCAATTTTTCTTTGGAGGTGAACACATCCGACGTGCGCCATTCCGCCACGGCGGCCATCTTCGCGGCGCCTTGTCCACTCTTCACTCCACGGAGCGAGTTGATGTCCACTCAGAACGGGCATCCGTTGATCTGCGCCGTCCGGACGCTCACCATCGCCAGGATCTCGGGCGCGATGTGGGGCGCGTCCTGGATCGCGTCAGCCAGGGCGGTCGCGGCGAACATGATAGAGGGCACGTGGGCGTAAACCCGCGTGGTGTTGAGATGAAAACCAAACGCCTCCATCTGCCCGTCAAACACCTCCCTCACTTCGGGTGGGGCCTGCTCAGGCGAAATCCCCGTCATCCTCGGCATTGGCTGTCTCCTCCGGCTTGGCATTGAACAAAGGCGGAACTTCCCAATCTCCGGCAGGGCGCTATCCACCCGGCTTCCTCTGACGCTTCTGGACCATCGCGCCGATCTCCGGCGTCGAGAGAAACCCTTCGACGTTTCGCTGCGTCCCTTCCGCCTTCAGGGCGCGCGCGAAGCGCTCGACCGCCCCGGCGGCGATCCGGATGGAATCGGTCCCGAGGCTCGTCCGTCCGACGCCCAAGTCCTGAAGCTCCTGAACCGTGAGACCGTCCGAATGACAGGTGATGGAAATCGGGCCCTGAATTTCCCGGACCAGGGTCGAGACGGATTCGGCGGGCAGCTTGCCGAACACGAAGACCAGGTCCGCCCCCTTTTCAGCAAAGGCGTTCCCCCGGTTGACGGCCTCCACGACGCCCCTTTCGGGATCGTCCGCATAGGCCATCACGGCGTCCGTGCGCGCGTTCAGGACGAACGCCGATCCACAATCCCGTTTCGCCTCCAGAAAGGCGTCGATCTTCTCCAGCATCTCATCGAGCTCGATGATCCCCCATCCCGCCTCGCCCGGCCGGCTCCTTTTGTCCTCCAGGTTCATACCGACCGCGCCGACCTGGATCAGCTCACAGGCGGTACGGTAGACATTGGCCGGAAGTCCGAACCCGCCCTCCGCGTCCGCGTTCACCGGGACATCCACGGCCCGAACCATGTGTCGGACCGCATCCAGGCTCTCCGAAAAGCTCATGATCCCGCCGTCGGGCAGTCCGTAGGCGGCGGCGACCCCCCAACTGGAGTGCTGAACGGCTTTGAACCCCTCCGCCTCGAGGATCATCGCCGTGAGAGCGTCGTGCGCGCCGGGCATCACCAGGATCTCGGGATCTCGAATGAGCGTACGGAAACGTTCACATTTTGCGTTCGGGTCGGACATCTCACAGCTCCTTCGCGCGAAGGGTTCAAGGCAGGCGCTGAACATGGACTTCGGAACGGGCCTGTAGGCTGAGATCAGATCATACAACCGACCCGAATCGCATGCCTAGCAATTTTCGAGAGGGCAGGATGACGTAAAATTCTTTGATCCTGCCCTCCCGGTCGAGGTCACACCACAGGATGCTTCGCGGCGCCCAGACTTTCGTGGCGCGGGGGAACTCGGACACGATGGCCGGCAACCCATGGCTCGTTCGCATCGCGACCCGAACGAGCCAAGTCCTAGGCGTCTGCCCTACCCATCTCATTGAAAGCGTTGCGTCCATCTCTCTCACGCTTAACCCCGTCGAAAGGTTACGCGTCCGGACTGAAAGAGTCGCTTCGCTCGATTCATCCACTTTCAAGTGAGGACTGAGCGTCCTGAAATCAGTGATCGATCGGGTTCATTCCTCCATGGAGATTATCCACGAAAATTGTGAATTTGCTGTGGAAAACCCAGGCAGAAAACGTCGTGAGTGCCTGATTTTCCTGATGGGGCAACCAAAATGCCTAATTTTGAGTCATCCACAAAAATTCGCCCGGAAGGTGCGATCCAGACCGGGGCACCCGGTCCGCGCCTTCGAAATTTATCTTAGGTTCACGGCCGTCGGGGGCCTCCCGGCCCATATAAGGTGATTGCCGTATCGCCGAATCGACGGGTCTCAGTTAATTCCCCCAGCGCAGATTCAGGCGGGGCGGATCGGGCATCGTGCTCCAGGACGGCGACCCCGTCTGGATCGAGCAGCCGGGCGGCCTCTTCCAGCGCCTCCGCGCCCAGCGTCGAGGCATAGGGCGGATCCACGTAGATGATATCGAACGTCCTCTCCTCCCGGCGAAGCCTGGCAAGCGAGGCCAGCGCGTCGCCGGGCAAGACCCCCCACCGGTCCGGATCGAAGCCGGGCCCTTCCATATTTCGCTGAATGATGCGGAGCGCTTGCCGGTCCCGCTCCAGGAGGACGGTGGATGAAGCGCCCCGGCTCAGGGCCTCGGCGGCGACCGCGCCGGTCCCCGAGAAGACGTCCAGAAACCGCGCCCCTTGAATCGCTTCGCCCAGGATGTCGAAGACGGCCTCCCTCACCCGGTCCGCCGTCGGACGGATGTCGCCCTCCCCTGATCGAGGACCTTCGGATTCGCGACCCTTGGGTCGGTGACCCTTGGGTCGGCGACTCCTCGGGGCAGCCAATCGTCTTCCCTTGGCGGTCCCGGCGATGATTCGCAAGGTCGTCTCCAGGTCTTCCGGGCCTCGATGCTCGCGCGTCCGCTTGGACCTGAAGATCCGACGCCCTACCGGGCCCTTGGGAGAAGGTCAAAGTCCGAGAGGGCCTTGAAATGCCGCGCGCGGTCCTCGATCTCTTCCGGCGTCAGGGTTCGAAGACGGTCCAGACTGAACGCCTGGACGTTGAAGGAGGCCATGGTGCTTCCGTAGATGATGGCCCGGCGAAAGTTCTCGTGACTGATCTCGCCCCGCGACGCGAGATACCCCATGAACCCGCCGGCGAAACTGTCCCCGGCCCCGGTGGGATCACTCAGGTCTTCCAGCGGGAGGGCGGGCGCCCAGAACTCGCCCTCCTTGTCGAACAGGAGCGCGCCGTATTCGCCCCGCTTGACGATCAGCGATTTCGGTCCCTGCCTGAGAATGCTCCGGGCCGCCTTGACCAGGTTCTCCTCGCCCGCCAGCAGCCGGGCCTCCCCGTCGTTGATCACCAGGGTGTCCACGTGCTCCAGCGTCCTCCACAGGGCCTCCGGCTTCCCCTCGATCCAGAAGTTCATCGTGTCGCAGGCAACGTAGCGCGGCTTCTGCACCTGTCGCAGGACGTCCAGTTGAAGCTCGGGATCGATGTTTGCCAGAAAAACGAATTCGGACGACCGGTAACACTTCGGAAGCTTCGGCTGGAAATCCGCGAAAACGTTGAGGTGAGTCTCCAGCGTGATGGCCTCGTTCAGGTTTTCGGTGTACTCGCCCACCCAACGGAAGGTCTCTCCGTCGGCCACCTCCAGGCCCTCGAGGTCGATCCCGCGGCCCCGGAGAAATTCAAGGTGCTCTTCCGGGAAATCCTTGCCTACAACGCCCACCAGCCGAACGGGCGAAAACAAGGACGCCGAGACCGAAAAGTGCGTCGCCGACCCTCCCAGGATCCGCTCCTTCTCGCCAAACGGGGTTTTCACCGAGTCCAGTGCGACCGAACCGACCACCAACAGATCCATCTCGCTTCCTTGTCGTTTTGGATTACACAACGTTCAGCGAATTTAGCACGTGAAGCCTTACTGAATGGCCTCAATCTCCTTCGCCAGATTGATATCCCGCTCGGTCAGCCCCCCCGAATCATGCGAAGTCAGCAGGAGCCGCACGGTCTTATACCGGATGTCGATGTCCGGATGATGATCGAACCGCTCCGCCAACAGGGCGACCTTCGTCACGAAGCCCATTGCCGGCGTGAACCATTCGAACGTGAAAGTCTTGACGATGGTTTCGGCTTCGCGCACCCATCCGGGCAGTGCTTTCAACGCCTGTCCGATTTGCTCCTCGGCCAGTTTCGTCATTTAAAAATTCCCCCTCTCCTTTTGCGAGGCGCTGGAAAACCCTTCAAAAAGTATCCCCCCCCCTACCGCGAGGATTTCCGGGCAAATCTCCCGTCTCAGATTGCGGGGGCGCCCCTGCCGGGCTCCGGGGTGACCGGGACCACTCGGACGCCGCCGTCAGTCCAAGACCGAGAAGTCGAATTGTTCAAGATTCTGACAAACGACCCGGTTGAATTGCGCCGCCAGCATTCCATCCACGACCCGGTGGTCGACGCTCAGGGAGACGCCCATTCTGTCCCGGATTCCGATCGAGCCGTCCTCCAGGGGCACGACCCGCTTGCGAATCGCGCCGACGCCCAGGATGGCCGCCTCCGGGGGGTTCAGGAGGGGCGTTGCGTAAAGACTGCCCGCGGCCCCCGCGTTGGTGATCGTGAAGGTGCTTCCGGACGCGTCTTCGGGGGTCAGGGTCCCTTGCCGGGCTTGATCCGCCAAATCCTGCACCCGCCGGGCGAGCTCCGCGAAAGACAACGCTTCGGCGCCGCGGATTACGGGCACGAGAAGCCCGTCCGGAACCGCGACGGCGACGCCCAGGTGAATGGTTCGGAACTGGTGGATGGCGTCGCCGGCGAACCGCGCGTTCAACGGCTGAAATTCGATCCGCTCAAGCGCCCGAATGGCGGCCCACGCCAGAAAATGAGTCACCGTCAGGTGAATCCCCTTCCGGGCGAAGGTCAATTCCCCTTTGGCCTTTCGCCACTCAACGATGTCCGTCACATCCGACTCGTCGAACGTGGTGAACTGGGGAACCCCTTGGACGCTTTCGCTGAGCCGCCGGGACAATCGCCTGCGAAGGGGGCTGAGGGGAAGAACGTCCGCGTCCTCCGGGACCGGGATATCGACCGCCGCCCCCGCCGCGGGACCAGACCCGCGCTGGGCGACATAGGCTTCGAGATCGGCTTCGGTCACTCGACCGTTCCGGCCGGACCCGGAGATCTTCGCCGCCTCCTCCAGGGGAACTCCACGCTCCCGTGCCAACCGCCGAACCCGGGGAGAGAGAAATGGCTGTCCCTCGCCCTGCTCCGTGGCGGGGGGGGATTCGCCGTCCTTTGGCGCGGCCGCGCCCGCCGGATCGAGGCCGAATTCGGATTCCTCTTCGACCAAAACCTCATCTTCCGTTTCAACGAGGGCCATGGTCTCCCCCACTGGAATCGCGCTCTGCACCGGCGTCAGGATTTTGACCAGGCGTCCGTTGTAGGGACTTTCCATCTCGAACTCGACCTTCTCGCTCTCCGCCAGAAGCAGGGGATCTCCCTTTTTCAGGACGTCTCCCTCCTCCTTGAGCCACTGGACCACCGTGCCTTCGTGAACGCTCGTGCCCATTCGCGGCATGAGAATCTTCACCTGGCGCACCACGGTTCCTCCGCTTCCGACCCCCGCTCGATCACAGCGGCAGGGGCCTATCTGAACGCCTGTGGGGCAATCCTCCTCCGGGGAGGGGTCCGGGATGAGCCGCCCCGCGCAACCACGCCCGAGCCCGCCGCATTCAGAAATCCACGACCGCGCGAAGGGCGTCGGCGATCTTCCCCGCGTTGGGCAGGAAGGCGTCCTCCAACGTCGGCGCGTAGGGGATGGGCGCATCCGGAGCCGCGACCCGTCTCACCGGGGCGTCCAGCGACTCGAAGGCCTCCTCCGCCAGCACGGCCGCCCATTCCGAACCCACGCCCCCGGTCTTGTTGTCTTCGTGAACGATGACGGCCCGGCCCGTGCGCCTAACCGATCCCAGAACCGTTTCGCGGTCAAAAGGCATGACGGACCGGAGATCGATCACTTCGGCCTCGATCCCGTCCCGCTCCACCCGTTCGGCGGCGCGCAGGGCCTCCAGGACCATCGTACCGTGCGTGATGAGCGAGACGTCCTCCCCTTCGCGGACAATCCGGGCCTTTCCGATCGGAACGGTGTAATCCTCCTCCGGCACCCCCATTCTCAGGACCTCGGGATACTGGCTCAGGGGAAGGTTGTAGAGCTTCTTGTATTCCAGGAAGAGAACGGGATTATTGTCCCGGACAGCGGCCTTGAGCAGACCTTTCGCGTCATAAGGGCTCGCCGGCGCGACGATCTTGAGGCCAGGCGTGTGATAGAACCAAGACTCGGGGTTGCAGGAGTGAAACGGCCCGGCGGACTTCAGGGCCCCGGCCGGCAGCCGGACGACGATCGGGACCGGCCCTCCCCCCCGGTAGTACGTCCCGCCCGCATAATGGACCAGCATCTTGAAGGCGTCGGAAACGAAATCGGCGAACTGCATCTCGATGACGGGTCGAAGCCCCATCTGAGCCGAGCCGATAGACATTCCGACGAACCCGCTCTCCGCAATGGGGGCGTCCACCACCCGCATCGGACCGTACCGGTCCAGGAAACCTTTGGTCACGCCGAAGGCGCCGCCGCCGATGGCGATGTCCTCCCCGATCAGGTAGACATCCGGGTTCAGGTCCATTTCCTCTTCGAGGGCGGCGGTGATGGCGTCTCGATAGGTGAGAGCCCGCGTCGATGCGCTCATGGGGCGAAGACCCCCTCGGAAACTTCATGTCCTTCGGGGGGGGGGCGGTTCTTGGCATAATTCACAGCTTCTTCGATCGACTCGAGGTTACGGGCTTCCGTCTCCTGAAAGAAGGAATCATCCCCATGCCCCGCCGCGCGCAACCTCTTTTCGAACAACGGGATGGGGTCGCTGGACTCCCACCCGGCGATCTCCGCCTCGGTCAAATAGTCCGTGTAGGCGTCGTAGATGGAATGGCCCCCGATTCTCGTGTTCATGGACTCGATGAGGATCGGCCCCTCCCCGGCCCGGGCCCGCTCCAGCGCCTCGCGGCAGACCTCGTAACAGGCGGCCACGTCCGTCCCGTCAATCAGGTAGCCCGGAATCCCATAGGCGATGGCCCGCAGCACCAGGGTCTTGCAGGCGTATTGCAGGCACGTGGGCGTTTTGTACGCCCAAAGGTTGTTCTCGATGATGACGACCAGGGGCAGGCGGTGGACGGCGGCCAGGTTCAGCCCCTGGTGGAAGTCGCCCGTGGAGGTCGCTCCGTCGCCGCACACGACCAGAGCCGCCGATCCGTCGTCCCGGTACTTGGCCGTCCAGGCGGCGCCGCACGCGATGGGGATCATCGTCCCGATGTGGCTGATGAGCTGGATGATATTGTGCTTGCGGTTGCCGTAGTGAAGGTCCCGTCCCCGGTTGATTCCATCGACCCGCCCCAGGTAGTGGGCCATAAGCTCTTTCAGGTCCTGCCCCCGGACCAGGTGAGCGGGCAGGTTGCGGTGCATCGGGACCATGGTGTCTTCCGCGTTCAGGGCGGAGGCGGCCCCCACGGAGAGGCCCTCGTTGCCCCGTCCGAAAAACGCCGACCCCGGCACCAGCCCCTGACGATACAGCTCGGCGATCCGTTCCTCGAAAGCCCGCCCCAGGGCCATAAACGCATAGAGCCGCCTCAGACCCGCCGCATCCAGTCCCAGCGCGTCGAGGTCCGCCTTGGGACGCCACGCGATCCGCAAGCCGTTGATGACTATGTGGCGGTCCCGCACGTCCCGATAGGAGTCGAGCCGGTCGAGCTCCTCCTCCAGGACTGGTGTTTCCGGCAACCGGGGCTTCTTACCGATGGATAACTCGACTGTCTCTCGGTTGGCTTGGGACACGGCTCATGAATTCCACGGAACAACGAATTTCAGGAACACCGCGGGGCGGCTCAAACGAATCCGGGGCCCATCACAAGAGCTCAAACGTCCCCCCGTGCGCCCGCCCAGCCGTGCTCGGTGAGATCGACAACGACGCCGTCGGGCGCCAGAAATTTTCTTTCAAAGTAAACCGTCTCTTCGCCGGCGCCTTGATAACCGTCCGCCACCTCGTGGGAGCCGTCCCGTTCGAGCTTCCGCATACTCTCTTCGAGGTCCTCCACGATGAACCCGAAGTGATGAATCCCCGTGAAATTTATATCCTCCCCGGGAAGATTCGTCCAGCGGGCCCGCATCTTGATGACGGCCAGGTTGACAACGCCATCCGACAGGTATACGCCCTCGCCCAGATCATTCTCGATGATCCCGACCTCCCTCATCCCGAAGTGTTTCTTGTAGAACTCGGCCGTGGCCTCCGGGTCTTTCGTGGCGACGGCGATGTGCCTCAGCTTGGCCATGTGTCAGTCCTCCCGAGCGCAACGCGAAACGCCCCCCCCCCTACTCCGGGGTCTCGGCCGTGCGCTCCCCGGGGTGGCCCGCTTACGCCCATTTCCGCTTCTTCGATTTCAGCGGCCGCCAGTCGGCGACCAGCTCCGCCAGAAGCCGGACACCGACGCCGGAGGCGCCCTTGGGGGTGTAGGGAAGCTCTCGCTCCCGCCAGGCCGGACCCGCGATATCGAGGTGCGCCCAGGGATAATCCTCGGTGAACCGGCCCAGAAAGGCCGCGGCGGTGATGGCCCCGCCCCAACGGCCGCCCGTATTCTTGATGTCCGCAATATCGCTCTTGATCTGGTCGAAATACTCGGGCCACATCGGAAGCTCCCAGACCCGATCTCCCGACCTCTCCGCCGCCCGGCAAACCCGGTCGATCAACGCCTCGGAATTCCCCAGGACCCCCGAGCACAACTCCCCCAGGGCCACGACGCACGCCCCCGTCAGCGTCGCCGCGTCCACAACCGCCTGGGGCTTGTACCGCCTCGCGTAAGTCAGGGCGTCGCCCAGGATGAGCCTGCCCTCGGCGTCCGTGTTGTCAATCTCCACCGTCAACCCCGACAGGGTGGTGATGACGTCACCCGGCCGGTTGGCCTGGCCGGCGATCATGTTCTCGGTGCAGGGCACGAGGGCCACGACCCGCTGCGGCGCGTTCAACTCACCGATGGCCCGCATCGCTCCCAGGACGGCGGCCGCTCCAGACATGTCGGTCTTCATGGTCCGCATGCCGCCGCCCGGCTTGATATTCAAACCGCCCGTGTCGAACGTCACCCCCTTCCCCACCAGGACGACGGGGGCGGTCTTGGGGTTTCGTCCGGAATGTTCGAGGACGATGAACTTCGGCGGCGCGACGCCCGCCTGGGCAACGCTTAGGAACCCCCCCATCCCTAATCGCTCGGCGTCCCGGGCCTCAAGAACCCGGCAGGTCATCCCGTACTTTCTCGCCAGGGATCGGGCGGCGCGGGCCAGAAAGGCCGGGATCGCCACGTTGGCGGGATGCGTCACGAGGTCGCGGGCGAAGTTCACGGCCTCGCCCATCGCCAGGCCACGCTTCACGCCCCGCCCGAGCGCGCCGGCTTCTTCCCGGTCCCCGGCCATCAGGATCCCGGACCGGACATTTCCGGCGCGGCCGTCTTTTTCCTTTTTCCGGTAATCGTCCATCCGGTACAGGCCCATCACGGCGCCCTCGATCCAGGCCTGGGCCTGGGCTTCGGGGGGCGCTTTCAACACCTGTCTGGGAATCTCGGCGTGGAAGACGTCGACCTTGAGATCGCGGGCGGTCCGGGCGGCCGCAGCGGCCGCGCCCCGGAGGATGTCCACGGTGAGATCCGCGGCCTTCCCCATGCCCATCAGCAACAGCCGCTTCGGACGCAGCCCCGCGCGGGATTCCAGCAGTGGAAGGATCCGCCGCCGCCGGGGCGCGGGCTGAAACTCGCCGCTGTCGAGCATGCGCCGAATGGCCCCCTTCAGGACCCGGTCGGCCTCCCGGGCGCCTCCCCGCAGGGGCGTCTTTCCTTCATAGACCGGCAGGACCGCCAACTCCGCGTCCGTTTCCAGGAGGCTTCCGACAACCACCTTACCCCGCACGGGCGGACTCCCTCCCTAGCCTTCTCCGCCCTGCCAGCGGCGGAACATTTCGTTGGGGATGCCCATACAATCCAGCGTCTTTCCGACAAGGTGGTTCACGAGGTCATCGAGGGTTTTGGGGATATGGTAAAAACCCGGACTCGCCATGAGGATGTGTACCCCCATGCGGGAAAGCGACAGCATGTGCTCCAGATGGATGGGGCTCAGGGGGGTTTCCCGGGGGACCAGGACCAGGTTGCGCTTCTCCTTGAGGATCACGTCGGCCGACCTTCCGATCAGGTTGGACGCCGCGCCGGTGGCGATCATGCTCAGGGTCTTCATCGAGCAGGGCGTCACGACCATGTGGTCGAGTCCCGCGGACCCGCTGGCTGGCGTGGCCCCGATGTCTTGAATGTCGTGGGTGACGTCGGCGTAGGTCTGAAGGTCCTTGTACGTTATCCCCAACTCGTGCTTGACGACCCGGATGCCGCCCTTCGAGCAGATCAGGTGGACCTCGATGTCGGTCGCCTTGAGAAATTCGAGCAGGCGCACCGCGTATATCGAACCGCTGGCCCCGGAGACGGCCACAATGACTTTCAAAAATACGCTCTCCCGCCGGAATGTAGTTTCAGACGCTGCGACGCTCAAACGGACCGGCCTTCCCCCCCCCCCAAAACGTGGAAGGCGGATTCACCAAGCCAGACGGCGTTAGGCGACCATACCACGCCCGTGGACGCAGTGCTTGGAGGGGGGCAAGACAG
>CAYRGS010000054.1:4501-23968 GCA_964423875.1 uncultured bacterium | reverse complement strand
GGAGGGCGGTCTCCGAAACCTAACGTTCTATGGGCATCCCGACCATGCTTCCCCACTCTGTCCAGGAACCATCGTAGCTCCGCACCCGCGGGTAGCCCAGCAGATACTTCAGCGCAAACCAAACTAGTGAAGCCCGGTGACTCATCCGGCAATAGACGATGATGTCCCGATCCGGCGTCGCACCGGCGGACTCGAATCGCGCCCGGATCTCCGGAAGGGGGAGAAAGGTGTCATCCTTCCCGACGACCGCAGCCCAGTGAAAGTGCACCGCGCCCGGTATTCGTCCCGCCCGCTCGGCGCCCTGATCCGGCATGCCCGGCGGGGCGACCCGCTCCCCCCGGAACTCCTCCACCGCCCGGACATCCAGGAGGAGCCTGTTTCCGTCCGCCAATCCGGCCAGGATCTCCTCCCGGGTCGCGCGGATTCCCGAATCGGTCGGGCCTGGAGAGTAATCCACCGGTTCCGGGGATGAGACCTCATGGACCAAGGGGCGGTCTTCGGCGACCCACTTGGTGCGACCGCCGTTCAGGAGCCGGATGTCGGCGTGGCCCCGCAGGACGAGGACAAACAGGGCATACGTCGCAAACCGGTTAGAATCGCCGTAGAGGACGACCGTCGTATCCCGAGCGATGCCCGAGCGGCCCATCAATTCGTTGAAGGATTTGCCTTCCAGAAATTCCCGTCTTGCAGGATGCCAGAGGTCCTCCTTCCAACGCCAACAAAGCGCGCCGGGAATGTGGCCCTGCTCATAACCGTCCGCCGGGTCCCAATCCACTTCGACAACGCGAATATTCGGGTCGTTCAGACGGTCGGCAAGCCACCCGGTTTCCACCAGTCGGGATGGGTCTCCTTTTTCCAAAAAAGATTTCTCCGCATGAATTGGGGTCCAATCCGGGTTCATCCCCGGCGCGGATGACAAATGTGATGGAAGCGGGCGTCGCTCTGACTCCTCCGAAAAAAACGTCCGGGCCGAGTCGCCCGCTACACCATGGTGACGCCCAAAGCGTAAGCGTAAATGGTCAGAACCAGGTTCACGATGGTTCCTGTATGAAGCCGCCGCAGGGTCCGAAGCTGATCCTCCATGGGCATTTCGAACTCCCGTAACTCCAGGGGCGCGTTCGCTCTTGTCAATTTCAGGCCCACCCCGAAGAACATGTGGGAGCTATACAACGCAATCAAGAAGAAGATCAGAAGCTTCTGGCCGAGGCTGTGGAACATGACTTCAAAGAATTCCACCCCGATGCGGATCTTGAGCCCGGTGAGCAGCATCGCGCCCGTCATCAAAATCACGCCCAAGAGAACGAGAATGAAAGGGTGGTAGATGACAAGCACCCGGGAGAATCGGCCCATGCACCTTTCGGGAGGCAGCCGCCGTACGAGGGGTATCCAGATTGCCATGCAAAGCAGGCAAGCAGAATAAATCGTTGCCGTCCAATAATGAATTTGTGTGAGCATCCTAATTCCTTTGTCGTTGGATATCTACCAGCGGATTTCGAAACGCCGTTTCATCTAGTTTAGCCGAGTAGGATTCCCGGAGAAAAGGGGTGGGACTGTTTCAGGTCGGGACCTTGCGCTCCCCGGTGGCCCGACGCCTCACGAACCGGGAGTTGAATCGCACTCATGACTTGTCTTCTTGACAGACCCCGAGGCTTTCGATACGGTCTCACCAGCCGAACGGAATTTCACCCATCCCCTATCGCGGGGAATCCCTTAAGCATCATGAACAATGCTCCCAACGACGGGGTTGCCTGGGCGGATGAGGCGATTCTGGATTCAACCCCCGAGCTGATCGACCTTGCGGCCGGACTCGTCAGGATCCCCAGTGAAAACCCGCCGGGGGACACCCGAGAGGTCTGCGATTTCTGCGAAGACTGGCTTCGCGGCCGAGGGGTCGATGTTCGCCGAATCGCCGCAGACCCCTCGATGCCGAACCTCATCGCGCCGGTGGCGGGGGAGCGGCCGGGCCGGAGGCTGGTCCTGAACGCGCACATCGACACGTTCCCAGCCGGCGACGCTTGCTTATGGAAGCACCCACCCTTCGGTGGCGAAATCGAAGGCGGCCGCCTCTACGGCCGGGGAGCCGTCGATATGAAGGGGAGCGTGGCGGTGGTATTGCTCATCACCGCCCAGGCAGCCAGGAACCCGGAAAAGTTCGGCGGGGAGTTGGTGCTGACGCTTGCCTCCGATGAGGAAACAATGGGCGAGAAAGGCTCAGCCCACCTGTTGGCCGAAGCCCCCGAGGCGCGGGGCGATGCCATGCTCAGCCCGGAGAACAGCGGGCCGCGCACACTCTGCTTCGGCCAGAAGGGGCTTTTCTGGGTTCGGGTGGCCGCCCGGGGCCAGGGGGCTCACGGGGCCTTCGTCCACAGAGGAAAGAGCGCGGTCGATGCGCTTCTTGTTGTTCTGGCGGAGGTGCGCAAGCGCCTCGGAATGATCGGGCCGGTTATTCCGTTGGAGCTCGAGCATTACTTCGAAGCCGCCAGGGAAGACCCTCGAAACTTATGGATAGAGGAAGACCGCGAAATTTTGAGAGCCGTTACGGCCAACGTGGGTAAGATATCGGGGGGAGACAAAGTCAACCTCGTGGCGGAAGCATGCGCCGCGGAATTGGATATCCGGGTTCCGCCGGGATTGCCGATGGACCGCGTCCGAGATATCCTGGACGAGGTCTTGGCCGCCCATCCCGATGTCGGATGGGAGGAGCTGAGGGCGTTCGATTCGACCGTCTCGGCGCCGGACTCGGCGCTGTTCCGGGTCCTTCGGGACGAGATCAAGCACGTCATGGGCGAGGAGCCAGTGATGGCGCTTCGCATTGGAGCGACGGACGCAAGGCTTTTCCGGGCGGCGGGAGTTCCCTCGGCCACGTATGGGCCGACGGGACGCAACATTGGAGGTCCCGATGAATATGTAGACTTGGAAGAGCTGACCCAGGTTGCCAGGGTCTTGGCGCGAACCACGTTTGGGTTTCTTGACGGAAGCTGATCCAAGAGCGCTCAATCCGGATTAAAGGGAGGGGGAGCGGCCGGCGTTTCCTTGAGGGACGGAGCTCTCAGTGGGGGGGGGAGGCAATCGACCATCCCACATGCCCTCGCGCAGAATGCCGGTCCGCGGAAACCCTGTAAATCATGCCTCCACGAATTCTATCTTTACACTGCGCCGTTCCGGAGCACGTATATCGTCAGAAGGATGTGTATCAGGATTTTTTCGCCTCGCATTTCAAGGAAAACCCGAAAGCAGAGGAAATCTTCAAGAATTCCCGCATCCAGAAGAGACACGCCGCTCTGGACATGAATTTCTACCGCCGGGAGCGAAGCATAGAGGAGCGCAACCGGTTGTACGTGGACGGTGCCGTGCGCCTGGGGGAGGAGGCCATTGTCTCCTGCCTACGGGAGATCCAGGCAAAGCCGGCGGACCTGGACGATTTCATCGTTGTGTCCTGCACCGGATACTCCAATCCCGGGATCGAGATCCTCCTGGCGAAGCGGCTGGGGATGCGGGAAAACATTCACCGAACCGCCATCGGCGGAATGGGTTGCTATGCGACTTTTCCCGGCTTGGCCCGGGGTTGTGAATCGCTGGCGGCGCGTCCCGAGGGGCGGGTCCTCCTCCTGTCGGTCGAGATCTGCTCGGCGACGTTCCAGAAGGACAGTTCGACGGAAAACGTTGTCGCCAGTGCCCTGTTCGGGGACGGTGCGGCGGCCCTCATTCTGGGCGACGGACATTCATCCGGGACCCATCCTTCCCGCCGCTTCCCCAGGTTGATTGATTTCGAGACCCAAACCGCTTACAAAACTGTCGATGACATGGGGTTTTTCATCACCTCGACGGGGTTCGCCATCCATCTATCGGCTCGTGTGCCCGTGTTCATCCGGCAGAACGTCGCCGCCGTCTTGGAAAGGCTGATGGCGCGGAACGGGGTGGAGCGGGAAGATGTGAAGTTCTGGATCATCCATCCCGGCGGGGCCAAGATTCTCGATTACGTCCAGGAGGTGATGAGCCTGAGCGATTCGGAGATGCGGTTTTCCTGGGAGATCCTTTCCGAGTTTGGAAACATGAGCTCGCCGACCGTGATGTTCATATTGGATCGCGTCATCGGGCGGGGCGACCCGCAGCCCGGCGATTACGGGGTGATGATGGGATTCGGCCCCGGGCTGACGATTGAGTCCTGCTTGGTCAGGTGGTGACGCGGGGCCGGGGAAGGATGTTCTTTTTGGAAGTCACGAAGAGCGACGAATCCTCACTCAACTGTCGAGTTCGACGATGTAGTCCTTGATCCGATTTCGATCCTTGGCTTTCGGTTCAAGGTCGAGATAACGCCGGAACGCTTTCTTCGCCTCTTCCTTGTTCCCCCTCTTATAGTACAGAAGGCCTATCGCCCGGTAAGGCGCGGCCAGTTGCGGGTCCAGCTTCACCGCCTTGCGGTATCGGGCGAGCGCCCGCTTCTCTCCTTCCGAGGACTTGTCGGACAGGCGGTGGATTTCCCCGTAATAGTAGTGCGCTATGGGGTCGTTGGGTGTGAATGCCAGGACTTTATCCAGCGCCGTGCGTGCCACGTTGAACCGACCGGCGCGGATATCCAGCAGGGCGTTCTCGCGGATGATCACCCTACGCCGGAGCTGGAAGTCCCGGGTGTCCTTGACCCTTCCCTGTTCTTTGGCGACGCGCGCATAGCGGCCCGCCAAAAGGGACTTGTAGTTGGAGATTCGATCGCTGTTGCGCGGATGGCTGCCGAAGAAGAAGTTTTCCGCGGCCGTGCTGTCGCCGTAGGTCTTCTGGAAGAGCTCGAAGACCTTCGGCGCTTCGTTGATGTCATATCCGGCCTGGGCCAGGAGCTTCAAGCCGCCGGCGTCCGCTTCGCCCTCCAACCCGCGGCTGTAGCCGTTGATCGAGGCCATGATTGCCAGGGGAAGACCCAGCCCCACGAGAATCCGGGCCGTATTGTTCAACAGGGTTGCCCCGACGAGGTCCCCCTCCTCCAACCTTCTGCCCGTGAGATAAGCGATGAGAATGCTCAGGGTGATGATCCCGCCAATGTACCACCACCGCTTGTTCCGCTGGTCCCGGACGGACCGCACGGCGTGGCGGTTGATGGTGTGGGTCATTTCATGGGCCAGGACGGCCGAAAGTTGTGCTTCGTTCTCCACACGGGCGATCAGTCCCGAGTGGACGTAGATCTTCCCGTTGGGATAAGCGAAGGCGTTCAGGGCGGTGTCCTGAATGACCTTGAACTGAAACGTCAGGCGTTCCGAATCTTTTAAGGAAGGCGGGGTGAGCCGGCGGCCGATGTCGTTCAGATACTCCTCGAGGAGAGGATCTCTCACGATTTTACGGCTCTTGTCCAGCTTGCGCTGTTCTTCCGCGCTCCTTTCCCAGATCCGGTTTTCATCGGATTCGAGCGGTTGTTTTGTATTGAGAGACAGGGGAGGGAGATTGGTCGTCGCGCACGTGACAATGAAGATGGGGAGGAGAAGATAAGCCACCCATCTGGAAATTCGCTGAATGGCCTTCATCTTGAAGTCCCTCCGGAATTCGCGGACTGGAAGTCCCGTCTTTTCCGGTTTGCGATTAAATTTCTAAATTCAACGGACATAAAAAATCCACCCGGACAACCGGATTTGGCTCTCGTCTCACCGGACGGTCATGTCGGTCTCCGTCACCTCACCCTCGAATATGTATCCCGAGCCCTCCAATGAGCCCGTATTCGTATAACAACCGCAGACCTCCAATTCCTCCTCCGGGTCCAGGGGCCGCATCCAGTGAACGGTGTCCTTGGAAATGAAATGAACGTCCCCGGCCTTGACTTCGATCTCCCGGTCCTGGGCTCCGGAAGCGCCCCGTCCCCGGATGACGTAGATCACCTCGTCGGACCGGGTGTGACGGTGCTTGAAGTGCCGCGACCCCGGCTTGAAGAGGGTCCGCCAGAAGCAGACCTCCTTCGAACCCGACCGGCTTTCCTCGACGACAAAGCGGATGTCCATCCGGTTCCATCCGTCTTCGGATTTCACAGGAGCGGGTTCCACGTCGTTCACGTTTACGACGTAGTGCGACATGAGATTCTCCTCCCTGGAATCAACTTCAATACAAGGCGCATGCCAAAGGCAACGGAGACGCCTTCCTCCCGCCTTCTTTGAATAACCTCTTATAGATCAAAGAATTCAATGCAAGCTCCCGGTTTGGGAGGTGGAAGGGTCCGCTTACTTCGTTTACAACTCGGGCCTCCATGAGGCGATATCGATAACAGCCCTCAGCGTTTTCCCCTCGCCCTTCTCGACATGCTCGAATCCCTTCTGGATCTCGTCAAGGGGAAAGTGGTCCGTGATGGTCGGCCGGAGGTCGATGTGTCCCGCGGCCACAAGCTTGATCGCCATCTCGAAATCTTCCGGCAATCCCGCTCTGCAACCGACAACGGTCAAATCTTTGAAATAAAACTCCTGAACCGGAATGCTGTCCACGGTCTTCGGGCCGATGCCGAACTGGAGTATCGTCCCCGCCGGGCGGACCATCTCAAAAGATTGTCGGATGCTCTCGGGCGCGCCCGCGGACTCGATGACGATGTCGGCGCCACGGCCGTCGGTTAGCCGGAGGACCTCCTCCAGCGGGTCCTTCTCCCGGGCGCAGACCGTATCCGTTGCTCCCAACCCCTTCGCCAGGTCCAGCTTCCAGGGGCTGCGGGCGACGGCGATGACCGGGCCGGCGCCGCTGTGCCGGGCCAGTTGGGTGTGGAGGAGACCCGTGACCCCTTGACCGAGGACGACCACGGACTTGCCCGTCAGATAGGGTAGTTTTCTTTGTCCGTAGATGACCGTGTAGAGGGCGATGAAGTTGGTGCCGGCGTCGAAGTCGATGGTGTCCGGAAATCCGTAAGCCAGATTTTCGTGAACCACGACGTAATCCGAATACGTGCCCGACACCTCGCGGCCTCTCAGACCGCCCCTCTCACAAAGATGCTCAAGCCCCCGCCGGCAGTAATGGCATTTTCCGCAGAAGTCCGTCGGGTTCAGGACCACACGGTCCCCGGACTGGAACTTCACGACCCCGGAGCCGACCTCCTCCACCACGCCGGTGGCTTCATGCCCTCCGACGATGGGCAGTCTGAGACCGGGCTGTTTGCCGGCCCATATCGCCAGGTCCGTTCCGCAGATGGCGCTGGAATGAATCCGGACTCGGAGGTCTTCAGGCCCCAAGACTGGGGGTTCTTTCTCGCCCAGCTCATACCGATGAATTTCCGTGAGAAAGGCAGCCCGCATGTGTCCACTTCCGTCCATTCGCCCGGGTAGTGATCAGCCTTTTCCGGCAAGGTCCTTGAACTCTTCCATCGAGAGAAGCCGGTGGAGCTCCATGGCCTTCTCTTTCACGTCCATGAGGAGCGCCATCTTCTCCTCGTCGCTGGCCTGCAATCCCAGGCGCTCTATCAGAATGCCGATCGTGTCGATCCCGCTCCCCTTGCCGATCACAATGTCCGGCTCTTTCAGGCCCACCATCTCGGCCAGAAACGGGGTGAGCTCCAGCTCGTTCTCTTTTCCGCAGTTCTTGAACCAGCTCACGATGATGCCCGACTCGATTTGGTAGAGGAGGTCCCCCACGATGGACCGGTTGGTCGGGATGTTGAGGCCGCCGATCTCCCGGACCAGATTGGAGAGCTCGACCATCTTCTCGGTCTTGAGGCCGATATCGACGTCGTACATGCACTTGAGGGCCATGACCACGTCTTCGTACGCGGCGTTGCCGGCCCGCTCCCCGATTCCCGTCACGGTGGTGTGAGCCACCGTGCAGCCCGAGGCGAGTCCCAGGATCGTATTGGCCGGTCCGCACCCGAAGTCGTCATGGAAGTGGGTTTCGAGCGGTTTGTCGAGGCGCTCTCGGATCTTCTTGATGAAGTACGGAATGGCGTGCGGGCTGGTCCCGCCGAACGTATCCACCACCGCTAGAGCGTCCATGTGACCCTCGTCGGCGACGCGGACCACCATGTCCAGCAGCCAGTTGAGATCGGCGCGCGTTGCATCGATGGGGAACCAAACGGTGTACAGGCCTTCCTCTTTGGCCGCCTGCGTCGCCGTAATGGACAGGTCGATGGCCCGTTCCGCCGGCCACTTGTAAGCATGCTCGATGATGTGATCGCTGGACGGAATCTCGATGACGACGCCGGAGACACCGCAATCAGCGGCCCGTTTCACGTCATCCACCATGCAGCGGGAGAACGCGAAAATCTCACATGGCAGGTCCAGTTTCACAATGTCCCGGATGGCCTGCTCGTCCTGTTTGGACACGACGGGCATCCCGGCTTCGATGCGGTGAACGCCCACTTCGGCCAGTTTTTCCGCGATGCGGACCTTGTCGTCGCGGGTGAAGACTAGGCCGCACTGCTGTTCTCCGTCCCGGAGGGTGACGTCGTGGATCTCGATTTTGTCGGGAAAATTGAGGCCCGCCGTGACTTCATCGGCGAAGTTCATCGGGCTGGTGAACCATTGATCGGATTTCCATGGAGTGGACATTCTCACTGGCTCCTTGATTTCAAGTAAGAGGCCGGCCATGGGACGCCCCGCGGCCCCTCAGGCTTCCCAATGACTGACATAATTGCGCTCATGACGAGGAATCGAGAAAACGCAAGCTTCGTGTAATCCCAATTATAGAATCAGGGCAGGACGGCGACAAGGGGGGGTGTGGGTTCAAGACAGATAAGATAGTGGAGCCGTTTTCCGGCCGCCTTGAGGCTTTCCCCGAAAAGAATGAATAAGCAACTTAGGTGTTGCCAGTTCGGGATTCGGGTGATAAGGTTTAAGGATGGAAAGTGTATTGACTGGTTGGTTATTGGGTCGCGGAGGAACCGATGCGGGGGTGTGTCCCTTACCCCGCTCGTGCATGTGTAGCGGCTAAACGCTTTCGATTCCGGATTTTCGCGAATCGATCCTCAATTTCTCCAATCCAAACAGATTTGAGCGGAGTAAGCGTTCGGCGGATAGGCCGAACACCTTTCGTTGGGTTTTCTGAAGGGGCTCGAAATGGCGAAAACATATAATGAACTGATGGCGGACGCGCGCGGATCCATTCCCGAGCTCGCACCTGAGGATGCACACGCCAAAATGGGCAACGGCGAAGGTCCGGTATTGCTGGACGTTCGTGAAAAGGACGAGGTCCGGCAGGGCTACATCGACGGCGCCGTATCCATCCCCCGCGGTTTCCTTGAAATCCAGGTGGAAGGGACCCTGACGGACAAGGACCGGCCGGTGATCGTCTACTGCGCCGGGGGAGTCCGCTCCCTTCTGGCGGCTCGGACCTTGAAGGACATGGGCTACGATGAAGTCTTCTCCATGTCGGAAGGGTTCAACGGCTGGAAAGACCGCGGTCTTCCATTCACCAAAGACTTTGAGCTGAGCACCTCACAGCTTGAGCGGTATAGCCGTCACTTCACGCTTTCGGAAGTGGGGGAAAAGGGACAGGGCAAGCTTCTCCAGTCCAAGGTTCTTCTACTCGGGGCGGGTGGTCTGGGCTCCCCCACCGCTCTATACCTTGCAGCGGCCGGGATTGGGACCCTGGGCATCGTGGACTTCGACGTTGTGGACCGCAGCAATCTCCAGCGCCAGATCCTTCACCGCGACGCGGATGTCGGCATGCCCAAGACGGAGTCCGCCAAGCAGACGATCAACGGCCTGAACCCGGACGTCAATGTGGTGACCTATCAGGAACGCCTTTCGTCCGAGAACATCATGGAAATCATCGAGGGCTATGATCTCGTTGTCGACGGCTGCGACAACTTCCCGACCCGGTACTTGGTGAACGACGCGTGCGTTTTCCAGGGCAAGCCCAACGTTCACGGGAGCATCTTCCAATTCGAGGGCCAGGTGACGGTGTTTGACACCCAGTCCGGCGGACCTTGCTACCGGTGCCTGTATCCCGCGCCGCCGCCTCCGGGAATGGCCCCGAGTTGCGCCGAGGCCGGCGTCCTCGGCGTCCTGCCGGGGGTCGTGGGGGTTCTTCAGGCCATCGAGACCATCAAGATCATCCTGGGAAAGGGTGAATCCTTGGTCGGCCGGCTGATCCTCTATGACGCCCTGGCGACGAAGTTCCGGGAGATGAAGCTGCGGCGGGACCCCGGTTGCCCGGTCTGCGGAGACAATCCGGAGATCACCGGGCTGATCGACTACGAACAGTTCTGCGCGGGCGTTCCGGCGGCGGGCTGATCCCCACGCTTCCGGGCTGGAACCGAACCAAAAAGGGCGGGCGACCTCCGGGTCACCCGCCCTTTTCTTTTTTCTGCGCGATTTGGGTCGGACTAACGCTCAATCACCCAGTTATCGATCATTTTTGCGTTGGATTTGCGGAACAGGTTGAAGACGGGGCAGCGCTTGAAGTACGCCTTTTTCAGATTCTCGATCTCCGCGTCCGAGGCGGAGGTCTTCAAGGTGATATTGGATCTCACTTCGGTCGGACCCGATTCATAGCCATCCTGGCCGGCAATTCCCCGGGGGCTGTAGAACCCTTCGGCCCGGACTTTCATTCCGTCGATCTGAATGCCCAGGTCCTTGGCGACGCGCTCGATGATCACCGAGGTGCACCCTGCCAAGGAGGTGAACAGATAGCCCATCGGCGAGGGTCCTTCGTCGCTGCCGCCGAGGGCCTTGGGCTCGTCCACGATGACGGTGTGGCCGGATTTGGTGGTGACGACGGATTTCTGGTGTCCTTGCCAGTCCGCCTCCGCCCAGTTGGAGGTGATCTCGGGTAGCTCTTTGGGTCGAATCGCCATCATCGCATCTCCTTAATGTTTTCATCCCGCCCGTTGGTCGAGACAGCGAATCCAGCCGCAATCGCCGGAATCTTACTCCGGCGAAATGGAACCAATCAATCGATTTCAGGATTTCGCAAGCCACACCCTTAGCATACACCCCCCCGGCCCTCAAAGCGGATCGAGCCTCAGAACAGCCAGACTGGAAAGCATCGTGATCACCCCCAAACCGGCGATGCCCGCCGGAAAGCTGTACATGTCCGCGATGGCGCCCAGCACCCAAGGCGTCACCCCGAAACCCAGCCCTGTTCCCACGCCGATGACCAGCCCGACAGCCGCCCCCCGGACGCTTTCCGCCGTTATCCGGGCCATGAGGATAAATCCCACCGGGAAGAACATCAGGTTGATAAACGGTTCCAGGAAAACCCAGACGCTCACACCGATGTTCTCCGGCCAGAGGGCGATCCCGAGTTGTGCAACCCCAGTGAGGGCCATGATCCAACCCAGGAGGCCGCGACAGGTGAAGCGTTCCGTCAAATAGCCGGCATAGATGGCGCCGATCACGTTGGCCCCGCGTCCCGCGGCGAAGATCGGGTTGGCAACGGCCAGGTCCATGCCCCTTTCCTCGACCAGATAGACCGGCGTAAGAAATCCCAGACCGGCTCCGGCCGCCGAAGCCAGCGTCCACAGGATGCCCAACGTGATCATGTTGGGATCCCGTATCACCGCCGCGATACTCCCTTGCGGCTTGTCCGCGGGGGGATCTTCAACGGGGGCGGATTTCTGGAACATCAGCATGACGATGGCTGAAACCGCCGCCATCGCCCAGAACAGGTAGCGCCAAGGGAGCATGGACAAAACGGCGATGGCGAGCATCGGCGCGAAGAACTGGCCGGTCGGAGCGGCGGAGTTGAAGATGGAGAGACTCTGGGTCCATTTTTCCTTCCCGTAAGCCGTTGTGATCAGAGGGATGGCCGATGGAAGGATGGTTCCCGTCGCCAGGCCGATGCAAAACGCGAGCGCCGATATCGCCCCCAGACCGGTCGCCCATCGCATCAGGAAAAGGGTGAGGGTCAGGCCGGCCAGCGAGATTTTCAGCGTCCGGCGGTATCCCGGGACCCGGCTCCAAAACGGAACGGTGAGGAGCGCTCCGCAGTATCCAAGGGTCAAATAGGTGAAGATTTGCCCGGCCTGTGCGTGCGAGATCCCCAGTTCCTCCTTAATGAGGGGGAGGACCGGGGGGATGATCATGCGCGAGGCATGGGCCACGAACCACAAGAGCCACGCGGTGATGAGAAACGAGGGACGCATCAGAAAACCCGCAAGTCGGTGAGGTCCGTAAGGGTGCGCTCGGTTGGCAAGGCTCCGGCCGCCGGGTTGGGGTCAAGAGACGAAATCCAAGGGAGCCTTCTTCTGGGCTTCCTTATACCCGCTCGATGCGCAGAACGCACAGGCTGGACAGCATGACCATGGCGCCCAACACGGAGATGCCCGCTTGAAAGCTCCATGCGTCGGCCGCCGCTCCCAGGAGCCATGGCGTCACACCGATCCCAAATCCGGCTCCCGCGCCGATGACGAGCCCGGTGGCCGCGCCCCGGACGCCCGTCGCCGTGACCCGGGCGATGAGAATCAGGCCCACCGGGAAGAACATGTTGACCACTCCCCCCTCAATGATGACCCAAACCCCCACACCGACATTTCCCGGCCAAAGGGCGACGCCGATAAGGGAGACGCCCGCTAGGGCGAGGACCCAACCCAGGATAGTCCGGCAGGGAAACCTATCGGTCAGAAAGCCCGCGGCCACCGCGCATGGGATGGCGATTCCCCGACCGGCCGCGAATACCTGGTTCGCCACGCTCAGTTCCAGGCCCCGCTCCTTCACCAGATAGACCGGGATTAGAAAGGCCGCGCCGAGCGCCGCCCCGGAGCCCAGGACCCAGAGGCATCCCAACGTGACCAGGCTGCGGTTGCGGATAACGCCCATGATGCTCCCGCCCGCCCGCTCGGCCTTGGGTTCTTCCGTGGGGGCGGTCCGCAGAAATATCCACAGGACCAACACAGACATGGCCGACATCGCCCAGAACATGTAGCGCCACGGGAACATCGCCAGCATGACAACGGCGAGGACCGGCGCGAGGAATTGACCCGATGGGGCCGCCGAATCGAAGATGGCGATGCTCTTTCCCCAAACCTCCCGACCGTACGCGGCTGTGATGAGCGGGATGGCCGATGGCAGGATCGTCCCCGAAGCCAGGCCGATGAAAAACGCAAGCGTTGATATCGTGGCCTCCCCGTTCGCCCAACGCATCAGGAAGAGCACAATGGTCAGCGTGGTCAGACTGACTTGCAGCGTCCGCCGGTACCCGAGGAGCCGGCTCCAAAATGGGACGCTGAAGAGCGCGCCGCAATATCCAATGGAAAGAAAGACAAAGATTTGACCGGCCTGGGCGTGAGAGATCCCCAGGTCATCCTCGATGAGCGGAAGGACGGGGGCCAGGGCCATCCGCGAGGAGTGCGACAGAAGCCACATGAGCCAAGCGGTGAGGAGAAAGGTGTGGCGCATGACAAAAATCCCCGAGACGCGAGCCCATCCGGCCGGGTGAACTTGGACCGGCCCCATCCCGCGATCTCCGGTCGTTTCAGGGCGACCGGAGAATGCCCGCCTCCTCCACGGATGCCCCGGGTTTGGGCCGAACCGAACCCGACGGCCGGCTGAATGTCTTCTCGGAACGCTTTGTCTATCTCAGTGAGATTCTGGCATGCATTGGAATTTAGCGACCAGACGGCGGTTGCATGACAGGGATTCGCCCGTCCATTTGTCGAAGTGGCGGCGTCACAATTCGCTCATCATGTCTTCCCGGTCGTAGAGGGATTCCAACTGGTAGCCGGCCTCGGCCAGCTTTTCCTTTCCCCCCTCGCACCGGTCTACAACGACCAGGACCCGGACAACCACCAGTCCCTCCGCCTCCGCCCTGAGTATGGCATGAAGAATGGAGCCGCCCGTTGTCATGACGTCTTCCAGGATCGCCACCTTCATCCCTTCCCAAAGGTTGTTTTTCCCCTCGATCCAGGCGCTCGTTCCATGAAACTTGGGTTCTTTACGGACGATGAAAGCGGGCATCGGCTCGCCCCGCATGACCACGCCATGTGCGGCCACCATCGGCGCGCCGTGGCCGTCACCAAAGGATCGGCGCCCATGGTCGGTCCGCCCACGGCCTCGATCCCGCTCCCTTTCAATCGATCGAAGATCAACTCTCCCACGAGCGCCAAGCCCATGGGATTCAGCGTCGCCTGTTTTCCATCAATGTACCAATCGCTCTTCTGGCCGGAGGTCAGTACGACTTCCCGCTTCTCGAAGGCCTTTTCCTTGAGAATCCTGCGCAACGTTTCGCGGTCTTGTTCGGTTGCCATGTTATCCCATCCATTGATAATCGCGTTCCCTCAGGCCCCGCCGCCCACAAGCCCCTCCAGAGTCCGAGAAACGTTCGTTTTTCGTTCGAGACCCGCCCCCTCCTCTCCCTCCTCCTCCGCTGGATGATGCGTAAGCAGGACAAGGGGGGCGGTTCGCTTCAAACCGCCGGGAACGGCGGCCAAGTGAATGGAGTCCCGCTTCTAATCAGAGGCCGGGTTTGCGGGGCAGACTTGAGGAGGACGCATCAAGCGGCCTCTTCCCGGGAATCGGGGGGCCCTTCCAGGGAGAGCAAGCAACGCGCCGAATCGAGGAATTCCTTGGGGACGAAGACGCGCACCTCTCCCAACTCATGGGACGTGATTCCGTACAGGGAGCCCACCGACTCGTAACGCAGAGCCACGGGGATCCCTCCGCTTTCCAATCGTGATCGAAGAATCGCCGCTTCCATTTGCCCCGGAACGATGCTCAGGAGCAATACCCAATCCTTCTCGAATTCCCACATTCTGCATTCTCCGTTTTCCCATCGGGTGGCGGGAATTTGAGCTGGTTCTATTTCCCCGGGGCGCGCAGGACCGGGGCGCCCGCATCCTTGGGGCCAATGGTGATCTCTACATCCGTGGTCAACGGGCTGCGACTCACGCGGATTAAGGCGCTCCAGCCCTCTTTGTCGAAATTCATCGAAGCGATCCCCTTGGCCTCAATCGCGTTGATCAACCTCCAGGCATGTTTGGGCATTTCCGCTTTAAAGAATTCCACGACTTCCGTGACCGATTCGCCCCCGTGGTAAACCAGGATTCCGGCCTTGAGGCTCCGGGTCTCGAAAATGAATGATTCTCTTGAATCGATCTTCAGCTTGGGATGGACCGGGACGTCCTCGAAACGGTATTGAGGAGCGAGCGGCTCCGTGCTCTTTTTCGGAGCAAGGGACCCGGGACACCCCGCGAGGAGCAAGGCGACGGACACGACCGCCAACGTCCGGAAAGGCCCCGTCATTTCGCGCCCCTCCATCCAAGTCCCAAAATAAGCCCGTGAAGGCCTCCAACGCCGGATGATTCCGGCACACAGTGGTTGGGCTTTATGATACATTAGATGGCCTAGCCTCTTTCGGGTTTCGGGGCCATTTAGAGCCTCCGCGGGGTCCGGACAGGAACACTTGAACACCCGACCTGAATTAGCACAAAGGAGGATAAACCGCAACTCGATAGTTTGCAATGAAGAAGAGGATAGATCCCCCCCGGTGTCCGAACGGTTGAGAAGTGAGTCCTGATCTGAAATCCGGCATGGAGAAGACGCAAAGGGCGGCGCGTAGCGGCCGGGCCCTGCTTTGGCATTCAAAGCTCCAGCTCGACTTCTTCAGCCTCTTCCTTGTCCTGGCCGCCTTTTGGCCCGCTCCCGAAATTGGGATCGCCCAAGCTCCTGAGCGCCCGCCTGCGGAGGGTTCCGTTGCGCCGCGGAAGCCCCCGCGAGGGGACTCGGTCCGCGAAGAGGGTATCGCCAAACCTTCTCGCCGGACGCCCGCCGCACCTTTGCGCACGATTGTTATCGACCCGGGACATGGGGGACGGGACAACGGCATCCGTGGCGCCGGCGGTCTGCTTGAGAAAGACGTCGTTCTCACCGTGGCTCGCAAGCTGAGTGTCCTGATTCAAGGGCGAACGGGGATTCGAGTGGTCCTGACCCGCACGGACGACTACACCCTGCCGTTGTTGGAGCGCACGGCCATCGCCAACCACTCGAAAGGCCAACTCCTGATCAGCCTCCATACCGAAGGATCCTTCCGCCGGGAGGATGAAGGGTTTCGGGTATTCATCCTGGGGCCCGCCGGTGCGATGGGGACCGCCAAGCCGTCACCGGCGGAGGCTATTGGATTGAAGGCCATTCGCTGGGACGTCGCGCAATCGCCCCACCTGAGCGACAGCGGAAGATTCGCCCGGCTGATTGTTGACGCCTTGAAGCGGGAAACGGAATTGACAGGAACATCGGTGCAAGAGGCGCAGCTTCTGGTCTTGAAAGGGGCGCAGATGCCGGCGGTCCTCGTCAGCATCGCCCATCTCAAAAATCCCCAGGAAGAATCGCTCCTGGAAAATGATGACTTCCTGGTCAAGGTGTCGCGGAGCTTGTTCAAGGCTTTGATGGGTTTCATCGGGGGACAGGACGCCTCAAGCTGAACACTCGAGGAAGAGGGGAGGGGCCTTGTCGTTGCGTTGGTTCTTGCCGGTTCTGGTCGTCTTGGGCATCGGAGCGGGGGTCCTGTTCTTCAATGCCGAGCGATTTGGAGCCGTGCCCGACAAGGCGCAGCCCCCCGACTCCCCCGCCCGCTCGGTCGGTGAGCCTTCCGCTTCCGCGCGATCGCCGGGTTCGCCGCTTCCCGCACCCACCCCGGGAACCGGGAATGTTCCGTCAAATCGGAAGCGCTTCACCCTCATGTTCGCGGAGCCCGACGGAAGGAGTCTGCGTCCCGAGCCGCGAGTCCTCCCGCGCCCTTCCACGCTTCGCGCGTCCATTTGGCAACTCTTGGAAGCGTTGATCGAGGGCTCTCGGACAGGGCTTGTGGAAACCCTTCCACGCTCTACCAGGGTTCTGGAAATCTTCCTGGATGGCCAAGGAACGGTTTACGTGGACTTCAGCAAAGAAATTGCCGCGGACCATCCGGGGGGGGTGTGGGCGGAAGTCGCGACGGTGGCCTCGGTCGTTCAGACATTGACCGTGAACTTTGAATCCATCCGGAAGGTGGCCTTTTTGATGGAAGGAAAGACCGTGGAAACGCTGGCTGGACACGTAGACATTCGAAGGCCCCTCACCCGGCTGGATGCACGCGCTATGCCTGTCGCCGAGGAGGTGCGTTCCCTTTCACCGCGACAGCCATCGAAACCCTGAATTTCCAAGGAGTCTTTATGCCCAGGCAATCAACCCGCAGAGTGGACGGACGGCGTCCCGGAGAGATGCGGCCGGTTCGGATCGAGGTTGACCCGCTCCCGTATGCGGAAGGATCCGTTGAAATCACCGTGGGCGGCACGCGGGTCCTCTGCGCCGCCACGGTTGAGCTGGGAGTCCCCGCTTGGTTGAAGGGGAAAGAGGAGGGCTGGGTGACCGCCGAGTATGCGATGCTCCCCCGGTCCGCGGGCCGGCGGATTCCGCGGGAGGCGGTCCGGGGGAAGCAGTCCGGGCGGACCCAGGAAATCCAGCGCTTGATCGGCCGTTCCCTGCGCGCGGTCGTGGACCGCGGCGCCCTGGGCGGGCGCACGGTGATCCTGGATTGCGACGTGATTCAAGCGGACGGCGGAACCCGCACGGCGTCCATCACGGGCGCCTACCTAGCGCTCGCGCAGGCGATTAAAAAGCTCACCAAGGCCGGGGAGGTCCCCGACGGTGTGCTTCAAGACAGCGTGGCCGCAACCAGCGTCGGTGTTGTAAACGGGCGGATCCTGCTCGACCTGGATTACGTGGAAGATTCGGCCGCCGAAGTCGACATGAACGTTGTCATGACCGGCCGGGGCGGAATTATCGAAATCCAGGGGACGGCCGAGGGCGCCCCATTTTCCCCCGAAGAGCTCGACCGACTCTTCAAGTTCGCCGAAAAGGGCATCCGCAGCCTGACCCGTCTCCAGGCCCGGACCCTGAGGGGAAATTCCAAGGGGGCCGGAAGGGCTTGAGCCGACCTTTCGACGCGAAGCGGCCCGTCCTCCTTCTCGCCACGCAAAACAGACACAAAATCCGGGAAATAAGAGAGATCCTCTCGGACCTCCTGTGCCCGCCTTTCGGAGTTTCCCCCGATCGGGAAAGACCCAACCCGCTTGTCTCTATCCTCGACTTCCCCGGCGCTGTCATCCCGGATGAATCAGGAAACACGTACGCGGAGAACGCCGAGGCGAAGGCCCGCGCGGCGGCCCGGGAAACGGGTCTGATTGCGTTGGCGGACGATTCGGGGCTGGAGGTGGACGCCCTCTCGGGCGCGCCGGGAATCCATTCCGCGAGGTGGCTGGGCGAGATTCCACAAACCGAAAAGAACCGGCGGCTCATCGAAGCCCTGAAAGAGGTTCAATCCGGCGAGCGAACGGCCCGCTTCCATTGCGCCGTCGCGGTATGTAGGCCGGGTCAGGGGCGGGAGGTCGGCGCGATGCGTGTTTTTGAGGCTGCCCTGTCAGGATTCATCTCGGAAAAGGAGTCCGGCGGCAAGGGATTTGGTTACGACCCCATCTTTCTGCCGGAGAAAGAGGGCCGGCCGGGAAGGCGTACGCTGGCCGAAATTCCCCCTGAGGAAAAGAACCTAATCAGCCACCGGGCGCAGGCGTTGCGGATTGCCGCGGACTTTCTTTCCAGCCTCATTTCCGATGGCTAACCGGGTCCCGCACCCATTTTGCCAATGGGTGGAAACGTATTTAGACATCGTCTTCCCCCTCTCCCCCCCGCGTCCGCACGCCGATTCCGCCGATTTGAGCGATAGGCAAAAAAGCTCTCACTTCACGGCGTGAAGTTCCGACACGCAATCGGTCAGGATTTCGTGTCCGTCTTCCGTAATCAAGACGGTCTCGCTGAGGCCGACACCGTACTCTTTGTACTCGAATACCGCCGGGAGGAGATGAAAGACCATTCCCGGCTGGAGGGTGCGCTTCTCGCCGCCGCGGAGCATCATCGTCCGCGCCTCGCTCCAGTCCGGCGGAAGCGCGATCCCGATGGAATAGCCCGCCTTGTGCCTGAACTTGTCGCCGTACCCGGCGTCGTCGATGACCTTGCGGGCCGCATGGTCCACCTCCTCGGCCGGAACACCGGGCTTCATCTTGGCCAGCCCCGCGTCCAGCGAGCGGCGGCACAAGTCGAACAAGTCGTAAAAGAGTTTCGGCGGGTTCCCGATGAACCCGATGCGCATCGTGGCGGCGTGATACCGCTTGATGCTGGCCCCCACCTCGAAGTACACCGCGTTGCCCGCTCTCACGGGGTTCCCTTCGGCCATGGCGTGCGCCATGGTGTGGCGGACGCCCGCGTTGATGAGGGGCGGGAGGCCCGGGTATTCGCTTCCTTTGCTGAAGAGGCCCTGGTAGGCCGCCGCCATCAGGTCGTCCTCCGTCACGCCGCCCCGGAGCGCGGCCAGGGCATGCCGCATGCCGGTGGAAGCGGCCCGGCCCGCCCGCCGGCTGTATTCCTGTTCGGCCGGGGATTTGGTGAGGCGCATGTCCTCGATCAGCAGCGAGGTGTCCACCCACTCCACGTCGGGCAACCGGTCCTTCAATGCTTCGTAATCGGCAATCGTCAGATACCATGCGCTTTTGTCGATCCCGATGCGCCCGCGGTCCCAACCCCGCTCGCGAAGCACCCGGAGGGTGGCGTCGAGATAATG
>CAYRGS010000054.1:0-4491 GCA_964423875.1 uncultured bacterium | reverse complement strand
CTTCCCTGAAGCGCGCTTTTCTCGATCAGGCGCGACAGATGAACGGGATCGCCCTCGGGTGGCACGAGAAAGGCCATGTAGGAGTAGTAACCGATGGTTCGATACCCGGACAGGTAATACGTATTCTCCAGCGTATGGACCATCATCAGATCCAGGCCTCGGGACGCCATCTCGGACTGAACCCTCCCGAGACGGTTCCGATACTCTTCCAGCGGGAACGGCAGTTCAAATGCTTGTGTCATGTTCAGGGGCTCCCGGATTGCGGGGGTTCCGGCCTTTGAGCAGGTGAATTTTCATGATCATTTCTGGAGTCAAATGCTTCACCTCGACGCCTTTGGAGATGGTTAAGAGGACAGGCCTCAGACCGATAATGGCCGCGGGCGTATTCATGATACAACCCACAAGCAGTAAGAAGAAGCGGTCACGAGACCGCTTCGAAGGAGATCGCTTTGTACCCGACATGTCTTCATGGACGAACCAACGAATCATTTCACCCGATAGAGATCTTCCCATGCGACCGTCGACCCAGGATGTCACGTCTTTCCCGCTCTCCCGAGTATCTGTCCGGTCACGCATCCATCGCCGAAGTTGCCCCCATGCGCCGGGCGGCTTAGATTGAGAGGGCCGGAGCGCACTCGGTCCGGCATTCACGGGGCGTGGCGCAGTCTGGTAGCGCACCTGCTTTGGGAGCAGGGGGTCGGAGGTTCAAATCCTCTCGCCCCGACCAGGGTATCCAGGGGCCGGCGGAAGCCGGCCCTTTTTGTTTTTCAGGGCCTTGCCCGAGAGGAACAGGGGTTGGGGCGTCTGGCGGAGCGCGGGGTGGGAGTCCGCGCGGCGCCGAGCCCCTAGTCGTCGATAATCGCCACGGCGTCGAACAGGATGGTGCAATCCTCGATCAAATGCGGGGGTTGGACCTGGCCCGTCCACAAAGCGGGCGGTGCCTTCGGGAAGAGGGTCCGCCAGACTTCCGAAGCCGGAAAAAAGTCCGCCGGGTTCGTGTAGAAACTTTGCATCCATACCACATTCTCAAGGCGTGTCCCCGCCGCCCCGCAAATGGCATCCATATTCTTCAGGATGTATTCCGTCTGTTTCTTCGCCGAAGAGTCGAACCATGGAAGTCCGGGGCTGATCCTCGCTTCTGGGGCCAGGCCTTCCGCGAAATCCGTGGCATACATCCCGGAGAGAAAGACAAAATTCCCCGCCCGGACGGCGTGGGGGTGATGAACATCCGGCTTCGGGACGCCGTCGGCGAGGACCGTCTCCTTTTTCAAACCGCCTCCCTCTTTGAGGGCGATCATGTTGATTTCCACGATGCAGTCTTTCGGACCGAGTCGCTTGACGGGAATGAAAGTCCTGGTGGGAGGCTCTTCCGGAAAATGGTTCTTCCATACCTCTTCGAACTGGTGAAAATCTTTCATGTCCGCCAGGTAGACATCGGCCCGAACGACATTTCGCAGGGAGCTCTCCGAGGCCTTGAGGATGCTCTCAAACCGTTTCATGATGTATTCGGTTTGAAGCTTGATAGGTGACCCATACCAGAATTCGGGATTCTTCCGGACCTCCGCCGCCAGACCGGATTGGAAGTCGCTTGCCACTTGACCCGTGACGAAAACGAAGTCTCCTGCCGTCGTAGCCTGGGGGCTGGGCTTGAAGGGAGGGCCGGGGGACGTGCTTAAACCCGGCACGACGACCATCTCTTTCTTCGCGGACGTCTCCTCCGTCAGCGCGATCACCTGAAGGCCGCACAACGCCTGGGGGATCAGGAGGGATTCGATTTGGATATGCGTGCTCGACGGCCGGGTCTCGGGGTCGATGTGTCTCGTCCGGACCTCAAGGTAGGGCGACGCCGCGTCGGGATGGGTGCAGAACTGATCGATCCGGACGCCGAGTTCCAGAGAAGAGCCCGCCTCCCGTAATATTTTCTCGGTGTTCCGAAGGATGGCTTCGGACTGGAGTCTGGAAGCGACGACAGGCTCATTGGCCCCTCGGCCGACCCTCGCTTCGGGAACCAGGCCGGTTCGATAATCGGTCGGAATCTGCCCGCCCACAAAGACGAAGTCACCCGCCTTCACCGCGTGCGAGCCCGCAATCGGTTTCGGAACATCCGGACACAGGATGGCCTTGCGCTGCATTGGGGATCCCCTCTCGTTCGCAATCGCTCGATGATTCTCGATGAAACAACGCCGACCTTCCGGCGAAACGCCGGCGCCCGGATGTTTCTATCGTTTCATGGGTTAAGTTTGCCGGAAAAGTCGCAATCAGGCTGGAACAAGATCCTGGGGGCGGGCCCCTTACGGGAGAAAGGGGGCGGAAGTGAGCCGCGTCCGCCTCCGAATCGTCCGCGCGGATCAGTTGTGCTCGCTCGGTCCCATGATGGAGACGCCCTCTGTCTTTTCCACGTGGCGGACAAAGATGTACTTGTCCTCTCGGCCGTCGCTGTGCTTTCGCCGGATATCGGGCTGAACGCCCGGCTCCACCTTGGCCACGATGAGATACAGCTCATCGGCCGCCAAGCCCTGCTCACAGAGGCCTTCAAACTTGTCGAGGTTGTCCACCGTGTAGGCGCGCTCGATCCCCGTCCCCCGCGCCATGCCGGCGAGGTCGGCCCGCTTGGCGGTGTGGGTCGGGGGGCCGCCGATGGAGAGGAAACACTCGTTGTCCCACACCACAATGAAGAGATTCTTCGGCTGCTCGTTCACCAGCGTCGCCAAGATGCCCAGGTTGAACAGCATCCCTCCGTCCGTGTCAAGGGAGACGACCTTCCGGTGGGGCAGGCCGACGGCCAGGCCGAATGCCTCGGGCGTCACACAGCCGAGCTGTTGTTGAAAGAGGCTGGCCTCGCGCATGTGGGGAGCGGCGTTGTACCACTCGTCCACGCTGCCCCCCAATGACAGGATGACCAGCTCGTCCTTGAGCTTGTCCCCCAGGACCTTCATGCACTCATAACGGTTCACCGCACAATGCTCCCGGAGAGAACCACCGCCGTATGGTAGTACGCCGTGTACGCGGATTCGTAAGCGTCCAGGATGGCCCGCTTGATTTTCTCCTCCTCATACACCAGCCGGTAAGGAACACGCAGGGCCTGAAGGATGGGCTCCATGGTCTGGCCGTGGGGGATCGCCCACCAGTTGTTCTCCCCAAGGTCCCCGCGATAGCTCATCAGCATGATGACCGGGATCCCGGAGCCCAGGCCCAGCCGGGCGAGGTGTTCGGTCGCCGCCCGAAGACCCGAGTTTTCCATGATCAGCGCAGCCCGTTTTCCTGACAACCAGACCCCTCCGCAAATCGCCGCCCCTTCGCCCTCATTGGTGACGGGAATCGTACGGATTTCGGGGTCCTGATCGAGGGCCGGGTAGAGCTCTTTGAGCAAAGAGTCCGGGAGGTAGCACACCACGCTCACCCCCGCCTCTTTGAGGCCTTCTATGACCTGTTGAACCGCTGTTTCTTGCATGCTGAGTCAACGTTTAAGGGTTTTGTCCGGAATTCCGCCACGCTGTCCGCTTGAGATTCTATACGAGGGCCTTCCTCATGACAATTGCCGAACCGCCTCCGTCCTGACCATTGACTCGGCCTCAGTGCGCGGCCTTCTTGAAGACCATCTTGTCGTAGAGAACAAAATTGATAAGGGCGGCGGCGGCCACGCCGATGACAAAATTCAAGTCGTCCTGAAGGTCGATCAATTGGCCGATGGGGAAGAGGATCAGTCGAAGCACCGCGCCCACGCCCACGGCCCCGTGAAAAGTCGCAGCCCGGGCAAGGTATCTCCAGCCGCGCAATCGGACCGTATCCTTCCAGGTCCAACGATATTGCAACGCAAAGTTATACAGGATGCTGATCTCCATCGAGACGGCCAGGGCCAGGTTCACTTGGACGCGCGATGTCATCCCGCCTGTCCGAAACAGCTTGAACAGCCCCCAATTAATCAAAAATGCCGTTCCTCCGATAACAATGAAAGGAAGGAGTCTGCGCCGGTTGGCGGAGAGATAAGAGATGGATTTCTGGACGAATGTGCTAGACGAACGCGCCAAGACTTTTTCGGCTCCGTAGATGAAGGGGGGATGGTTGCCGCCCGGTCCGGTTGCAACGGTGGCGTGCACAGCCAGCCATCCTAGGGTATCGCGAATTTTTTGACAACTTGATGGATCGGCCGGGATGAGCGTCAAGAGTTTAGGGCAACAATTCGGGGGGACGCGCCGAGTCGGCGAATCCTTGACAAGCCCGGGATTGAGGGCTAGATTTTCAATCCAGACACGCCAGGGGGGGGCATGCGATTTTTCCCCGAATCCCCGGGAGCTTGAGTTTTTCGATGCGCCCGTAGCTCAGGTGGATAGAGCAACGGACTTCTAATCCGTAGGTCAGAGGTTCGAGTCCTCTCGGGCGTACCATCGCAACACGCGTCCGTGGTGAGCGTAGCTCAGCCGGTTAGAGCACTGGGTTGTGGTCCCAGGGGTCGAGGGTTCGAATCCCTTCGCTCACCCCAAAACTTGTTTT
>CAYRGS010000053.1:0-24747 GCA_964423875.1 uncultured bacterium | reverse complement strand
GGGGGATCGACAACAAGGGGCTGGAGGGCCTGGAGTATGCCTTCGACCCATATCTGCGGGGATTGCCCGGAACCATCCGGGTCTCGCGGGACGGCCGGGGCCGCGATCTCTACCCCCTCGAGATCCTTCAGCATCCGCCCAGAAAAGGCGCCGACGTGGTCCTCACCATCGACGAGGCGGTCCAGTACTTCGCCGAGACCGCACTCGGCCGCGCCGTCGAATCCGCCTGGGCCCGTTCCGGGACCGCGCTCGTCCTGGAGCCTGAAACGGGCAGGGTGCTGGCACTGGCCGTCTCGCCGCCCTTCAATCCCAACCGGTTTCGCACCGACTCGCCCGGGATGCGGGGGATCCCCGGAATCACCACGGTGTTCGAGCCGGGCTCCACATTCAAGATCGTCACCATGGCAGCCTTTCTCGAAACCCGCGGCGGGTCTCCGGCGAACACCTTCGACTGCCGGAAGGGCCGCTTCCGCGTGGCGGGCAGGAAGATCCGCGACGCGCGCCCGTACGGCGTCCTCACCGTGGCCCGAACCCTTGAAGTGTCCAGCAACATCTGCACCATCCGGATCGCGCAGCGCGTCGGAGCCGTCAACCTGCATCGCACCATCCGCCTCCTGGGCTTCGGCGCCTCCACCCGCTCCGGCCTGCCCGCGGAATCTCCAGGGCTCGTCCGCCCCCTCAATCAATGGACCCGCTCCTCCATCGGGGCGGTGCCGTTGGGGCAGGAAGTCTCCGTCACGGCCCTCCAGGTGGCCTTGGCGTACGGCGCCGTCGCCAACGGCGGCTACCTCATGCGGCCGAGGGTCGTCAGAGAGATTCGGGATCAGGGGGCGTCGTTGCGCGTTTTCGCGCCGAAGATCGTCCGGCGGGCCATGAGCGCCCGGACGGCCCGGATCCTCCGGAAGATGCTGGCCGGCGTGGTTCAACGCGGAACCGGCAGGGCCGCGAAGCCCCGGGGGTATTCGGCGGCGGGCAAGACGGGCACCGCCCAGCAGATCGACCCGGCCACGCGAGCCTATTCCGAGGATCGATACGTCGTCTCGTTTGTCGGATTCACCCCGGCGGAGCGCCCCAGACTGGTGATCTTCGTCTCCATCGACCACCCCAAAACCCGCATCTCCGGCGGCGCCGTGGCCGCCCCCGTCTTCCGCGAAATCGCGGAGAAGACCCTCCGCTACCTCCGTGTTCCACCGCGAAGGGCCCGCCGAATTCGGGCGTCATCGCCGAGCGCCCCTTCGGCCGCCGAGGCCGCAAGCGCCCGCTCCGGCCGGGGATAGAGAGAAACCCGAGGGATGGTGAAGCTCCGCGAACTTCTGGAAGGGTTGGGGCCGTTGCCCGTATCGGGAAACCCGGATACGGACATCACCGGGATCGCCTATGACTCCCGCAAGGTCCAACCGGGTGACCTGTTCATCGCCCTGTCCGGAACGCGGACGGACGGACAGCGTTACCTGGAGGAGGCCGTCGGACGCGGCGCCGCCGGGTTGATTGTCCGGGACCTGGCCGACGCGAAGGCCCGGGGGCTCAACTCCTCGGTCGCCCTGGCGGAGACCGCCGACACACGCCGGGCCCTCGCCCGCCTCGCCGACGCATTCTATGGCCATCCATCCGGCGACCTACGGGTGATCGGCATCACCGGCACGAACGGCAAAACCACCTGGACCTATCTGATGGAATCCATCTTCCGGGCGGCCGGAGTAAGGACCGGAGTCATCGGCACCATCTCTTATCGCTGGGACGGCGGAGCTGAAACCGAGCTGGAAGCCAACCAGACCACGCCCGAGGCCCCCGACCTCCAGGGCATCCTCCGGAAGATGGCCGACGCCGAAGTGGAATACTGCCTGCTCGAGGTCTCCTCGCACGGCCTGAGCCTCGACCGGGTCGCGGGGACCGCTTTCGAGGCCGCCGTCTTCTCGAACCTGACACAGGATCACCTCGACCATCACGAAACCCTCGACGCCTATTTCGAGGCGAAGCGCTCCCTGTTTCTCCACCATCCCGTCCGAAGGGCCGTCGTCAACCTGGACGACCCCTACGGCAAGCGCATCTGGGCCGACGTCAAGGACACCCCGGCCGGCGAGGCAGGGTTGACCTACGGCCTTTCTGCGTCGGCCTCGGTCACCGCGCGGGACGTGGAGATCGCCGGGTCCGGCCTCCGCTTCCGCCTCGCCGGACCCGGCGGAGAAACCCCCGTCCGACTGCGCCTGGCGGGTTCGTACAACCTCTATAACGCCCTCGCCGCCGCAGCCGCGGGCCTCTCCCCGGGACTTCCCCCCGAAGTCGTGGCAGACGGCCTGCACCGCCTGAAAAACGCCCCCGGCCGCTTCGAGCGGATCGACCGGGGCCAGCCCTTCGCCGTCATTGTCGATTACGCCCATACCGAGGACGCCCTGCGCCGGGTCCTGACGGCGACGCGGGAGCTCATCGGCGGCCAGCTGATCGCCGTCATGGGCTGCGGCGGCGACCGGGACCGGTCCAAGCGCCCCCGGATGGGCGCCGCGGCCGCCGAAGTCGCCGATCACGTCGTCGTCACATCGGACAACCCGAGAACGGAGGACCCGGAGGCCATCCTGGCGGAGATCGAGCCCGGGATCCTCGGGCTCGGCGCGGGGCGCGCGAGTCACGAAATGTGCGTGGACCGGCGGGCGGCCATCGGCCGCGCCCTGGCCCGGGCGGCCCCCGGAGACGGGGTCGTCATCACCGGGAAGGGACACGAGGGTTACCAGATCGTCGGGGAGAAAATCCTCCATTTCGACGACCGGGAAGAGGCCCGCAAGGCGTTGCGGACTTTGGGCTACGGCGGCCGGGAGCCGGACGAGATGTAGCGCGCGGAGCGGGCGGAAGCCCGGGGGGGGACGAATCATGCCCCGAATGACGGTGGAACAGGTGAAGGCGGCCACGGGCGGCGTCATCGTAAGAAGGGGGAGGCGCCGGACCATCGAGGGGGTCTCCATTGACTCCCGGACCACGGGTCCGGGCGAGTTGTTCATCCCCGTGGTCGGCGAGCGGCAGGACGCGCACCGCTTCATCCCCCAAGCGCTGGAACGCGGCGCGGCGGCGATCCTGGCTCAGGGGGACCGCCTCGGCGCGCGGACGCCCGACTGGCCTGCGAAGGCGTCGCTCATCACGGTCGAGGATACCACCCGCGCCCTGGGGGATCTGGCCGCCTTCCACCGGCGGAGATTTCATCTTCACCTGACGGCCGTCACCGGCAGCAGCGGGAAGACCAGCACGAAGGACATGACGGCGGCCGTCCTGGGCCAAAAATGGCGGGTCCACAAGTCGGAAGGAAATCTGAACAACCTCTTCGGCCTGCCCCTGTCCCTGTTCCGGCTGGACGGCGGGCACCGGGCCTCGGTGGTGGAGCTGGGGATGAACCGCGCGGGGGAGATCCGGCGGCTCGCGGAAATCGCCCGGCCCTCGGTCGGCGTGATCACTAACATCGGGCCGGTCCACCTGGAGTTTCTGAAGACGGTCGCCGGGGTCCGCGACGCCAAGGCCGAGATGGTCCAGGTCATGGCGGATCGGGGACAGGGCGTGATGGTGCTGAACGCCGAAAACCCCTACTGTCTGGACGTGGCCGAGCGCTACGGCCGGGACCTGGAAGGACGGATCGTCCTGTTCGGCCGGCTGGCCGCCGCCCACGTGCAGGCCGCGGACGTGAGGTCCCTGGGCAAGGCGGGCATGGCCTTCACCCTCCGGATGGGGACGGAGCAGCGCGCCGTCCGACTCCGGACGCCGGGCGAGCATAACGTGGCCAACGCCCTGGCCGCCGCCGCGGTGGCGTGGACCCTGGGCGTCGGCGCTGACGACGTGACGTCGGGTCTGGAGGAATTCTGGCCCGCCCCGATGCGGATGGAAGTCCTGGACCTGCCCGAGGGCCTTCACGTGGTGAACGACGCGTACAACGCCAACCCGGACTCGATGGCGGCGGCGCTCGCGACCTTCACCGGCCTGGCCAACGGCGGCCGGTCCGTGGCGGTTCTGGGAGACATGCTCGAGCTGGGCCGGCGTGCGGCCGCCGCCCACCGATCCGTTGGCGCCGCCGTCGCGCGCATGGCGGAACAGCCCAGCGGGCGCATCGATCACCTGCTGGTCCTGGGCAAGCACGCCCGCCTGATGGCCGACGAGGCCCTGAAGCGGGGGATGAACCGACGGCGGGTCACCGTGTGCGAGACGCACGCCGAAGCCGCTCGGTGGCTGAAGCGTCACACGCGGTCCGGGGATTGGGTCCTTCTCAAGGGCTCCCGGGGAATGGGGATGGAGCGGGTCCTGGAGGGGCTTCGGCCGGCCGGGCGTGGAGGCCGCCTCCCGGGAAAAGAGGGGTCCGGAGAAATCCGTAGGAAAAAAAACCCGTTGCAAGGCAAGAAAAGGTCCACCTGATGCTTTACCTGTTCCTGGCGCCCCTGAAAGACGTCCACGTCTTTTTCAACCTGTTTCGGTACATCACACTGAGAACGGCCTGCGCCGTCCTGACGGGACTGCTCATCAGCTTTCTCGTGGGTCCGCGCTTGATTGAGTTCCTGAAATCCATCCAACCCAACCAGTCGGTCCGGGAGGACCTCCCGGAACGGCACCAGGCCAAAACCGGCACGCCCACCATGGGGGGGCTCCTGATCATTCTGGCCCTGGTCTTCCCCACGCTCCTCTGGGCGGACTTGACGAACCCTTATATCTGGCTGGTCCTGTTCGCCACGATGGGTTTCGGCGCCATCGGCTTCGTGGACGACTACCTGAAAATCACAACGAACAACGGAAAAGGACTCCGGGCCTCCTCCAAGATTTCCGCCCAGGCCGTCGTGGGGCTGGCGATCGCGGTCTTCCTTCTGTATGACCCCGTCAACCCGGACATCCAGGGGCGCTTGGCGGTCCCGTTCTTCAAAAACGTCTTTCCGTACCTGGGCGTCGGGTACATCTTCTTCGTCCTGGTGGTCGTCACCGGCACCTCCAACGCGGTGAACCTCACCGATGGTCTGGACGGACTCGCGCTGGGACCTTTCCTCGTGGCCACCATGGCCTTCGTGCTCTTCACGTACGTGGCCGGAAACGTCCTGTTTTCCCGCTACCTCCAGGTCGTCTACGTAGCGGGCGCGGGGGAGCTGACGGTTTTTTGCGGGGGAATGCTGGGCGCCAGCCTGGGATTCCTGTGGTTCAACAGCTATCCCGCCCAGGTGTTCATGGGCGACGTAGGGGCGCTCGCCCTCGGGGGGGCGCTGGGGACGATCGCGGTGGTGACGCGGCAGGAAGCGGCGCTGGTCATCGCCGGCGGAATCTTCGTCCTGGAAGCCGTGTCGGTCATTCTTCAGGTGGTCTCGTTCAAGTTGACCGGCCGGCGGATCTTCCAGATGGCCCCGCTCCACCACCACTTCGAGCTGAAGGGATGGGAAGAGCCCAAGGTGGTGGTGCGCTTCTTCATCATCGCCGTCATCCTGGCCCTCTTCAGCCTCAGCACGTTGAAGCTACGATGACCGGGACGAAAGGATGAGCCTCATGGCGGCCCCCGTGATGGAACCCGATGTTCGGGGACAGCGCTATACGGTCATGGGCCTGGCCCGAACGGGAGAGGCCGCCGCCCGGTTCCTGGCGGATCACGGCGCCCGGGTCACCGTGACGGACCAGCGGACCGAGGCGGACCTGGCCAACATTCTCTCCCGGCTTCCCGCCGGGGTCGCACGGGCCGTGGGCGGCCACCCCGCGGCCCTGTTCGAGGAAACCGAAGGCGTCGTGGTCAGTCCCGGCGTTCGGCGCGATCACCCCCTGCTAGCGCGCGCCGCCGCGGCCGGCGTGCCCGTCCTGAGCGAGATCGAGCTCGCCTTCCGCTTCTGCCGGACCCCCGTCATCGGGGTGACCGGGACGAACGGGAAGACGACCACGGCAGGCCTGATCCAAACCTTGCTCGAAGCGGCCGGGCTCCGCGCCCCGGCGGCGGGAAACATCGGCGCCCCCTTCATTGCCGTCCTGGCCGAGGACGCCCCCCCGGACTTCATCGTGGTCGAGGTGAGCAGCTTCCAACTGGAATGGGTCGAGACCTTCCGGCCCCACATCGCCGTTATCACCAACATCACCCCCGATCACCTTGACCGGCACCAGGACCTGGAATAATACGTCGGCTGGAAGCGGCGGATCTTCACCGCCCAACGGGCCGAAGACCACCTGGTCCTGAACGCGGACGATGAGCGGGTGCGGGCCTTCGCCGGGGAAGCCGCGTCCCAGGTCCGATTCTTCAGCCGGCGGGAGCCCGTGACCAACGGGGCTTGTCTGGAGGAAGGGCGCCTGGTCCAGCGTAACGGCGACGCATCCGAGAACGTCCTCGAGCGCGATGCCCTCCTGCTTCACGGCGTCCACAACGTCGAGAACGCCTTGGCGGCCATCGCCGTCTCGGCCCTGTGTGGCGTCCCGGCCGGGTCCATGGGCCGCGCCCTGAGGACGGTCCGGCCCATCGAACACCGCCTGACGCTGGTCCGGGAGCGGCGGGGCGTCCGCTGGTACAACGATTCCAAGGGAACAAACGTCGGGGCCGCCGTCCGCTCCATCGAGAGCTTTACCGACCCGATCATTCTCATCGCCGGTGGCCGCGACAAGGCCGGCGACCTGACGCCGCTAAGGCCGCTCGTCCGGGACCGGGTGAAAACCCTGATCCTCATCGGGGAGTCGAGGGCGCGGTTCCGGTCCGCCTTCGCGGGCTTGGCGGATTGCGTCGAGGCCGAATCCATGGCGGAGGCCGTCCGGACGGCGGACGACCGGGGCCGGCCCGGAGACGTGGTCCTCCTGTCCCCGGCGTGCGCTAGCTTCGACATGTTCGCCGATTACGAAGACCGGGGCCGACGATTCGCGGCCGAAGTGGAGAACCTGACGCCATGAGCGCAACCCGAGCCGTCCACCGGCCCGACCCCTGGCTTCTCGGAACGGTCCTGGCCCTTGTGAGCGCGGGGGTGGTCATGGTCTACAGCGCCAGCGCCGTCCTGGCGCTTGAGCGATACGGAGATTCGGCCTACTTCCTGAAGCGGCAGATCGCGTTTGCGGTTGTGGGGCTGGGAGTTTTGTTCGCGTTTTCCCGAATCCATTATGCGCTCTGGCACCGGGCCGCGTATCCCCTCTTGGGGCTCTCGCTCTTGGCCCTGGCGGCCGTCTTGATCCCTGGCTGGGGCGCGGAGGCCGGGGGCGCCCGCCGCTGGTTGCGCCTGGGAGATCTCTCCGTCCAGCCGGTGGAACCGGTGAAATTCGCTCTGGTGGTCCTGATGGCCCACCTTCTCGCCCTCAAGGGCGATCGGATCCGGGAGTTGGGATTCGGCCTGCTCCCCGTCATCGGTATGGCGGGCGCCTTGTCCGTTCTGGTGATGCTCCAGCCAGACGTCGGGTCGGGCCTCCTTCTTCTGGGCGTCGCGATCACGCTCCTGATCCTGGCGGGCGCAAGGCCCCTCCACCTGGGAGCGGTCCTGGCCGCCGCCCTCCCCTTCCTCGCCGCTTTCGTGGTCTCGGCGGCGTACCGTAAGAGACGGCTGCTGAGCTTTCTCGACCCCTGGGCGGACGCGGAAGGATCGGGATACCAGATGGTCCAATCCTATCTCTCCCTCGCGCAAGGGGGCTGGACCGGCGAAGGGTTGATGCGGGGCAAGGCCAAGCTCCTCTTTCTTCCGGCCCCGCATACGGATTTCATCTTCGCCGTTGTGGGCGAAGAGCTCGGGCTGCTCGGGGCGGGCCTCATCCTGGCCTTGTTCGGCGTTCTTCTGTGGAGGACCTCCCGGTTGGCCACATCCTGTCCGGACCCGTTCGGCGCCTATCTGGCGGCCGGCTTCACTTCCTGGATGGGCCTTCAGGCCCTGGCGAACCTGGGCGTGGTGTCCGGGCTACTTCCCACCAAGGGAATGCCCCTGCCGTTTTTCAGTGCGGGGGGATCGTCGCTGGTGGCGGCCATGGCGGGCGCGGGCGTTTTGTTGAACGTGGGGGCCCGAAACCCCGGAGGGGGCCGGGCGTCATGAACCGGGAGTCGAACCTTGAAGATGCTCATCGCGGGCGGCGGCACGGGAGGACACTTGGTCCCGGCGATAACCGTCGCCCGAACCTGGCTGGAGACGCACGCGGGCGCGGAGGTCCTGCTCGTCGGGGCAAGGAGGCCTTTGGACCGCAAACTCCTCGGCTCCTCCGGACTTCCCCACCGCCTGATTCCGGCGGGCGGCCTCAAGGGGAAGACCCTCGGCGAACGACTGCGCTCGGCGATCCTGCTCCTCGGGGGGGTGGCGGCGTCCTTCTGGATCCTCTTTCGGTTCCGGCCCCGGGTGGTCTTGGGCGTCGGCGGCTACGCAAGCGCGCCGACGGTCCTGGCGGCGTGGTGCACCGGCCGTCCCGTTGTCCTGATGGAACAAAACGCGCATCCCGGCGCGGCCAACCGGTTTCTGTCGAGGTTCGCGAAGGCCGCGGCGCTGGGGTTTCCCGAAGCCCGGGACCTCCTCGGCCGGACGCATTGCGTGGTGACGGGGGTTCCCCTGCGTCCCGAGATCGAAGCCTTGGCCGCCGAAACCCGATCGGACGGGGAAGCGGACCGCGCGTCCGGGTCTCCCCCGACGCTGCTCGTCTTCGGGGGAAGCCAGGGGTCTCATGCGCTCAACGAAGCCCTTTGCCGGGCCCTGCCCGCCTGGAAGGCCCGGGGGCTGAGCGTTCGCGTGATTCACGTCACGGGGGAGGCGGACACCGAACCGGTCCGGCGGGCGCACCGGGAGGCCGGCTTCGACGCGGAAGTCTCGCCGTTTCTGAAGGACATGGCCGCGGCCTACCGCAAAGTGGACCTGGCCATCGCCCGGGCCGGCGCCCTGACAGTCTCGGAGCTCATGGCGGCCGGTGTTCCGGCGATTCTCGTCCCGATGCCGGCGGGGGCCGATCACCATCAAGCGGCGAACGCGGCCGCCGCCGCGGGGGCGGCCTTGACGATTCCCCAAGAGGAGCTCGAAGCGCGCCTGGGCGGCGAAGCGGCGGCCCTGCTGGGAGACCCCGCCCGGCGCCGGGCCATGTCGGCCGCGGGACGCGCGAAAGCGATGCCGGGCGCCGCGGCGAGGATCGCCCGGTTGTGCGGGTCCGTCGCGGACGGAGGAGAACCCGATGATCGCGAACCCCATTGAGAGCCATCCGTTTCTCATCCGCTGCCGCCGGATACACTTCGTCGGCATCGGCGGGGTGGGCATGTCCGGCCTGGCCGAGCTTCTCATGAACCTGGGCTACGACGTAAGCGGTTCGGACATCACCGAATCCGAGGCCACGCGGCGGCTGGCCGAGCTAGGGGTGAAGGTCCACCACGGGCATCACACCGAGCAGATCGGAGAAGTCGACGTCCTGGTGTATTCCTCGGCGGTTTCGGCCTCCAACCCGGAGGTGGCGGCAGCGCGGGGCCGGAACATCCCCGTCATTCCCCGGGCCGAGATCCTGGCCGAGCTGATGCGGATGAAGTACGGCGTGGCGGTGGCCGGCGCGCACGGGAAAACCACCACGACCTCACTGGTCGCGGCCGTGCTGGCGGAAGGCGGCCTCGACCCAACGACGATTGTGGGGGGCCGTGTGAACAGCCTCGGGAGCAACGCCCGCCTGGGACGCGGGGAGTACCTGGTGGCCGAAGCCGACGAAAGCGACGGGTCCTTTCTCCGGCTGACGCCCACCGTGGCCATTGTGACGAACCTCGACGCCGAGCACCTGGATCACTACGGAACGTTCGACGCCATCCGGGAGGCGTTCCGAAAGTTCGTCAACAAGGTGCCCTTCTACGGTTTCTCCTTGCTCTGCGCCGACGACGAGCACATCCGCGACATGATCCCCCAGATCGAGCGCAAGTCGGTGACGTACGGCCTTGAGGAGGGCGCCGACTACACGGCGCGCGACGTCGCGCCCGTCCCCGACGGCATGGCCTTCACGGCCTTCCAGGGGGACCGGCGGATAGGCCGCATGAACATCCGATTGCGGGGCGCGCACAACGTTTCCAACGCCATGGCGGCCGTTGCAGTCGCAACCGAGTTCGGCATCGGAGCCGGGCCGATCGGCAAAGCCCTGGAGGAATTCAGAGGCATCCACCGCCGATTCGAGCAAATCGGCGAGGTGAACGGCGTCACCGTGGTGGACGACTACGGCCATCACCCCAGGGAGATCCGCGCCGTCCTGTCGGCCGCCCGGGAGGCCTGGCCGAATCGGAGGATCGTCGTGCTGTTCCAGCCCCACCGGTACACCCGGACGCGGGACATCCTGGAGGAATTCTTCGACGCGTTCGATCAGGCCGACCGGCTGGGGATCCTGCCCATCTACCCGGCGGGCGAGAAGCCCATCCCCCGCATCAACGCCGGCCGGATCCTCGAGGGCGTTCGCGCCCGAAAGAGGGTGGAGGCGGACAGCGTCAACGGGTTGGAGGAGGCCCAGACCTTTCTCATGGATTGCGTCCGGGCGGGCGATCTCCTCATCACCCTGGGAGCCGGGGACATCTGGAAGGCGGCCCCCGCTTTCGTGAAGCAGCTTCAAGAGGCCCCCGCCGCCGGGCGGGGGGGGGAGAAGCGTTCCGGCGAAGAATCCGGACGGGGAGACCGCCCGTCCGCGGCGGGTGGCGAGGCGGCTTGAGAACCTCATGGATCGGGAAGCCTGGTTGAGCTGGTTGAACAACGTCAAAGCACGCATCCACATAGATGCGCCCATGCGGGACCGGACGTCCTACCGCATCGGCGGGAGAGCCGGCGCCTTGGTCGAGCCGGGGGACCTGGACGCCCTTCAGGAGATCCTGGCCCGTGGAAACGCCGAGCGCATTCCCATCCGCGTGGTGGGCGGGGGGACCAACCTCCTGGTTTCGGACCGGGGGTTCCGGGGGATCATCGTGACGCTCGGCAAGGGGTTCGACAAGGTGAAGGTCACGTCGCGGACGGACGCCGGGGGGGTGGTTTACGCCGGCGCCGGTGCCCAAATCGGAAACCTGCTCCGCAGGACGGCCCATGCCGACCTGGGGGGCCTGGAATTCCTCGCGGGCGTCCCGGGCACCGTGGGGGGCGCGCTCATCATGAACAGCGGGACAACGACGGAGTTCATCGGCGACGTGGTCGAGTCCGTCGAGGTGGTGGACGGCGAGGGCCGGTTCTGGCTGTTGCCGGGAGAGGAGATCGGGTTCCGATACCGGCGAACGGCCTACCCTGTTGCGGGCGCCGTCGTGGGCGGATCCTTTCGGTGCGTAAACCGGCCGCGCAAGGAGGCGCTCGCCGACATCCGAAACCGCGTTCGGGAGCGGCGGAAGACGCAGCCCTTGCACCAGTCGAGCGCCGGGTCGGTCTTCAAAAACCCGCCCGGCGAATCGGTCGGCCGCCTGATCCAGGAAGCGGGCCTCAAGGGTCTCAGGGCGGGAGACGCAGAAATCTCCACCGTCCACGCAAACTTCATCGTGAACCGGGGCCAGGCCACGGCCCGGGACGTGGAGCGTCTGGTCCTCGAGATCCGGCGCCGGATCGGGACCGAGCTGGAACTGGAGATCCACCGGATGGGAGAGCCGGACCATGAGGCGTGAGGAGAAGCACCCGGCATGAGCTCAAGCGCTGTCGCGACCCCGGCCGGAGGAGTCCGGAGCCGGACCTCATCGCAAACCGGAGCGTCCGCCGTTTCCAAAGATCCCGCCCAGGGCCGGACCCGATGGGTCTGGCTCCGGGCGGCGGGCGGCGGGGCCGCCGCACTCGCCCTGTTGGCCGGGGCAAACGCCCTTTACCGTGGGTCGCTCGCCTCCCCTTACTTCCGGGTGAGGGAGGTGAGGGTCTCGGGAACGGTCCACCTAAGCCGGTCGGTCGTGAAGGCCCGCCTCAGGCTCCGGAGAACGGACAACCTTCTGACCGCCGATTTGGAGACCCTTCGGCTGAGGATCGAGAGTCATCCCTGGGTCCGTTCGGCTTCGCTCTCCCGGGATCTCCCCGACGTCCTGCGGGTCGAAGTGGTCGAAAGGAAGCCCTGGGCCGTGTGGATCCCGACGGGCGACAGAGGCCGGGGGGGGCGCCTGATCGACGCGGAGGGCGTCATCCTGGCCGAGGGGAGGGCCGAAGCGGGAGAGGGGGGGGGCTGGAAGGGTCTCCCGGTCCTGCGGGGTCTCGACGGGAGCGGCGCCCCGAAGCCCCTGCGGGCCGGCCGGCCGCTCTCGGGCAAGACAATCGAGACGGGGTTGGCCGCCATTCGGGCTTATCTCGCCGTCTGGCCCCCGGGCCGAAAGGGCGGGGTCCGGCTGGCAGCGGTGGACCTGAGCGGTCACCCGGGCAAGGAAAGAATTTCGATGAACCTCCTGGGGTCGAGGGGGCGGACGGTTTGGGTCCGGCTCTCTCCCCGGGACATGGAGCAAGGGTTGAGGCGGTTCGCCTTCCTCCTCGAGCGGCGGGGAGGGAAACCCTGGCCGGGTAAGGCGGACCTCTCCATGGGGAGCCGGGTGGTCGTGCGGTCATCGGCCCGTCGCCCGGAAAGGTACAAAAAATGAGCCGAAAAGGAGACTACATCGTCGCCCTGGACATCGGGACGACGAAGACGTGCGCCTTGATCTCGGAGCGGGGACAGGACGGTCTTCTGGACATCCTGGGCGTGGGGACCCATCCCTCCCAGGGTCTCCGCAAGGGCATGGTGGTCAACATCGAGCGGACGGTGGAGTCCATTGTCTCCGCTGTGGGGGAGGCCCAGCGGATGGCCAATGTCCCCGTCTTCGAAGTCTACGTGGGGATCGCCGGGAGCCACATCCGCAGCTACAACAGCCACGGGACCGTGGCGGTTCGCGGCCCGGAGGTGGCCCAAGACGACATCGAGCGCGTTCTGGACGCCGCGCAGGCCGTGAGCATGCCGGTCGAGCAGCAGCTCATTCACGTCCTCCCCCAGGACTACATTGTAGACAATCAGGACGGCATCCAGGACCCCCTGGGGATCTCGGGGGTGCGGCTGGAAGGCAGGGCCCATCTTGTCACGGCCTCCGTGACGGCCGCCAAGAACCTGACGCGCAGCGTCGAGCAAGCGGGCCTGCGGGCGAAAGGACTGGTCTTGGAGCAGTTGGCCTCTTCGCTGTCTTGCCTCACCGATGACGAGCGGGAGTTGGGCGTCGGCGTGGTGGACATCGGCGGGGGCACAACCGATCTCGCCATCTTTCAAGATCACTCCATCCAGCACACCGCCGTCCTCCCGGTCGGGGGCGATCACATCACCCGGGACCTGGCGGTGGGGCTTCGGACGCCCACCGGCGAGGCCGAGCGGATCAAGAGGCGTTACGGGTGCGCACAGGCCGCGCTGGTCGACCGCAACGATACCATCGAGGTTCCGGGCATCGGGGGGCGCGAGCCGCGGATCCTCTCCCGCCGCGTGCTGTGCGAGATCATCGAACCGCGCGGGGAGGAGATCTTCCGGATGGTGCGCGGGGAGATTCAAAAGAGCGGCTATGACCATTTGATCGCCTCGGGGATTGTCATCACCGGCGGGTCCACCCTCCTCGAAGGAATGCCGGAGATCGCCGAGGAGACGATGGACATTCCGGTGCGCCTGGGGATCCCGTCAGGAGTCGGGAGCGGCCTGGTGCAGATGGTCCGAAGCCCGATTCACGCGACGGGGATTGGTCTTTTGTTGTACGGACTCAACCGGGAGGTCCCATCCAATGGATTCGGGGGCAACGGCCAAAGGGGCGCCTTTGGGGATGTCTACCAGCAAATGAAGTCCGTGTTATCCAAGGTTTTCCAATGATTTCACCGGAGGGCGGGGGAAATCACCACAAGGCAGGGAGCCAGACGATGCTATTTGAGCTCGAAGAAGAAAGAAGCGTGGGCGCGAGGCTGAAGGTCTTTGGCGTGGGCGGAGCGGGAGGCAACGCGGTCAACGCCATGATTGCGGCGGGCGTGAAGGGGGTAGAATTCATCGCGGCGAACACCGACCTTCAGGACCTGGAAATCTCCACCGCCCCGATCAAGCTCCAGCTGGGCGCCAAGCTCACCAAAGGACTCGGGACCGGGGCCAACCCGGAGCTGGGGCGGAAGTCCGCATTAGAAGACGCCGAGCGCATCGCCGAGCTGGTGGCGGGCACGGACATGCTGTTCATCACGGCCGGTATGGGCGGGGGCACGGGAACGGGCGTCGCCCCCGTGGTGGCCGGCATCGCCCGGGACTGCGGCGCCCTGACGGTCGGCGTCGTGACAAAACCCTTCCTCTTCGAGGGAAAGATGCGTCTGGACCAGGCCGAAGACGGGCTGCGGGAGCTCAAAGAGACCTGCGACACGGTTATCACCATTCCCAACCAGCGCCTGATGAACGTCGTGGCGCGGAACACGACGCTGTCCGAGGCCTTCGAAATCGCCAACGACGTGCTCCGCCAAGCGGTGGAGGGGATCTCCAACCTAGTCACGCAAGGGGGGCTGATCAACCTGGACTTCGCCGACGTCAAGACCATCATGTGCAAGATGGGCATGGCCCTCATGGGGACCGGCCAGGCCGCGGGCGAAAACCGGGCCTTGGAGGCCGCCCAGCAAGCCATCTCTAGTCCGCTGCTGGAAGAAGCCGCCATCGACGGGGCGCGGGGGATCCTCTTCAACGTGACCGGCGGGCCGGACTTCACCCTTCATGAAATTCACGAGGCCGCCCAACTGATCCAAGAAGCAGCCCACGAGGACGCCAACATCATGTTCGGCGCGGTGGTCGATGAAAACATGAGAGACGAAGTCCGCGTCACGGTGATCGCGACCGGTTTCGGCGATAAATCGGCCGCCGAGCCTGTCCTCAAAAGGGTCGTCCACGAGGATCTCGACATCCCCACGAACATACGCCGCGGCAATGCCGGCGTCTCTCTGCCGATCAGCGGCTCTCTAGCCTACCAACCCTACGAGGAAGACGAGCTGGATACACCGACCTTTCTGCGAAACAAAGCGGATTGACCTAGTGTCTTCAAAATAAATTGGCACTTTAAAAATTATGGAAAAAGCGGGCGAGATGCCCGCCCTACCTGTTTTGAAAAAACCGGGTTTCTGCCGTCCGGTAGGCCGGGAATCTTGCCCGGCCGGAAAGGGACCATTTGGCTCTCGATATGTAAAACTATTTACGAGACGCTACAATCGAAGCCCGAAACGCCGTCCGAAAATGAATCCGGGGGGTCCGTTCTTTTTCAGGATGGGCCCCTTTCTCTTTGACCACCCGCCCCACGGAAGGAGGAATCCGATGGACAACCCAGTGGCCCTCGTCACCGGGGCAAGCGGCGGCATCGGCCGGTCCATCGCGCTGCGGCTCGGGCGCGAGGGGCTCGACGTGGCCTTTCATTACCGGACGGGCCGGCGAGAAGCGGAGGAAGCCGCCCGGGAAGCGCGCGAGACGGGTGTCCGGGCCGTCGCGGTCGCGGGAGACATCTCAATCCTGGAGAATGTAGCCTCCATCTTCCGCGCCGTGGAGGATTCGCTGGGCCCGCCCACGGTCTTGATCAACAACGCGGGCATCGCGCCTCCCGCCCCGAATTTAGAGGATGTCACCGAAGAGCTTTGGGACAGGATTCTGGCGGTCAACCTGAAAGGCCAATTTCTCTGCACCCGCGAAGCCGTCCCCGGGATGCGGCAATCGGGCGGCGGGGTCATCGTGAACATCGGCTCCGAGATGGCCTTTCATCCCAAAAACCAGAGCCTTCCCTATCACGTAGCCGCAAGCGGCCGGGTGATGATGACCCAGTGGCTCGCGCTCCAATTGGCGCCCGACATTCGGGTCAATTGCGTCTCGCCCGGGGTCACGGCCACGGGAATCGGAGGCGGAAGGTATCTGGACCCCGAATTTCAGGCTTCCATCGCCTCGCAAGTGCCGATGGGCCGGATCGGCCGGCCCGAGGACATCGCCGAGCTCGCGGCCTTTCTCACCTCCGAGCGGGCGGGCTTCATCACGGGCCAGACTTTTCTGGTCAATGGGGGGCGGATCTGTCATTGAGGCGCGACGGCCACGAATCCCCGGGGGGTCTTTCGGTTTCACTCAGGACCTGTTATGAAAAACAGCGCATGCGTGCAGATCATCGTGATGCAGATGAGAGCACAAGATAGATGGCTCTGTTCTCACTCCACGTCGGCGTGGGGGGGGATGAATGTCATGGAATCAACCCCTACGGGTTGTGAAGCAACGCCAAAAACCGCCAGGGGAGTTCCCTTGGTTCTGCTCGTAACAGGCTTTTAAAACGCGCGCGGCCCAAAGCCGAAGGAACCGCCCCCCGCATAAAGACGGTCTTATCAGGAATGGTTCTCTCTTCCCATTATCACCACAATGGATTTGTGTCTTAATTCTCAGGCTTCGGTTCAGGCGGTTTTGGCTCCGGAGGAGGTTCAGGCCACGGATCGGGCAGGGGCGGCCACCCCTCCTTAAAGGAATCCGGGGGTTTCGGCTTTTCGGCGGACATTTATGCGGGATTCAAATTGTGTGCTCGCAGAACTGCGCTTTGCATTTTCTTCGCGAGTCTTTTCGAGTCATGCAAGCGGACCCCCAGATCATACAGGTCCTGTTCCGCATCCTGTAAGCGGACAAAACGTTTCCAGGCGTCCTCTTCCGGCAGCACCGGCAGGTCTGACTATAAATGGCTGTAGGCGTTGTTCTGCTAGTTCCATCTCGAGCCGAGCCCGGCGGAAGATTCCGCCCTTCGGGAGAACTTGGCGAGGGCCAAGGGCGATGGATAGCACGCCTGTCACGGCCATAAGCGTTGGAAGAAGACCGGAAACAAGATCGCCGAGCTAGGACGCTACAGCTCCGAGAGAAAATGCGGCGATAAGGATCGTCAACGAAAGCTCAAGTCTCTCGTACCGGATGCTTACGCTCCCCCAATAACGAGACCTAAACTCGGCCGTGAGCATGGTTTGTCAGATGAGTTTTCGGCGATCGGGAAGCATCGGTCGCTCCTTTCCGGTCATGTTTCTCCTGCGATTAATATAATCCGTTGCTGCGCCGGCCATCAAGAAAGCAAGCCGATTGGCACACGTCAGCCGAAATCGTCCGGCTCATCCCGCATTCATCTTCTCCGCCGGCCGGTCGTGACAACCGCCCTTCTACTCATCCCGATACATGCAAAGAGTCCAGGGACTGTCCTCATCAATTTCGAGATGCGAAGCGCAGATGATCGCCATGGGGATCTCGATGCGCCCGCGCGGGATTTTCGACTTCTTCAAACGCCGTCCGAGACCCGGATCTCCAGATCCGTGACCTTGAATCCCGAAATGGGGTTCAGGTCCATCGGGCAGGAGGAAACGCCTCCCACCAAGTCCATCCCGGCCCGGAAGACGATCCGGTCGCCGGGTTTGGCGAGGGATTCCCGGAACTCCAGCCCCCCATCGTCGCCGTACCCCATGTTCTGGAAGAGGTTGATGGGTTGGGGGAGTTGGTGACGCTCGAGGTTCCAGGGACGAAAGGCCTCGATGAAGTTGTCCGAGCAGTTCGGGTGGCCCGAGACGTTGTAATAGATCTCATACCTGCGGGGATCGCAAGCCGCGATGAGGAGGTCGTGACGCCCGCAGTCGTCCCGGACCACTTCGAGCATCGGGTTCCTGAGGTCCGAGAGGATCTCATCCCCGACGCCGGGAAAAAGTTTGCCAATGTGAACGATGGTGGCGTTCGTACTGAGCCTCTCGTTCAGGTTTTCCGGGTTGAAGACCATAAAATCCCCGACCTGCCGGCCCTCCAGGTTGACGACCGTCACGTATTGGCCGGCCTTCGCCTCGAAGGCCCTCGCCTCCCCGGCCGGAACGCGGACCACTTTCTCATCACCCATGTTGAATTCTCCTTGATCGCCGATCGGGCTGGATTTCTCTTCAAGATTTCGTTGAGGCCGCGACATCGGCTCAACGGCCAGCCGGCGCTGATCCGTTTTTCTTACCGGCCGACCTCCGGGCCGTAAATTTGTTCGGACCGCTCCTGGGTGACGGGGTTGCCGTCAGGGTCGAGCGCGGGGAAGGCCCGGAGGGTGCGCATGAACACCTGCATCCCGTAATGCAACGCGATAAAGGCGCCCAGCTCCATGATCTGGGCCTCGTTGTAGTGCTTCTTCATCCCGTCGTAGAACGCGGCGTCCACCGATTTCGGGTCCCGGTACATCCGGTCCGCGTAGCGCAGGGCCCACTTCTCGGCCTCGGTGAAGCCCGGGTCGCTCTCATAGTCACCCGAGCCCGCCTCGACCCGCTCTTCGGTCATGCCCTCGCGCTTCGCCTTCCGGGAGCGCAGGTTGGCGAAGTAGGGGTCCCGCGCCGTGCGGGCGAGTCGGACGCGGATGATCTCCTTGAGCTTGTGGTCCACGCCGCCTTGCGCGTGGGACATCACCATGGCCTCGATCAGCGCCTTTGCGTACCCGGGGACATGAGCCAGAATGCCCAGAAAGAGGTCATCCGGCGCCTGGAGGTCTTCACAAATTTCCCGGAGCTTCGCCAGGTCGGGGTCTTGAATTTTCTCTGGGGGGACGGGGTCGAGCCGCGGCACGTTCAACACTCCCTGTTCGGAATCGAGGCGATGGATCGGGATTCAAGAAGCGGGCGACCGGGCAAGGGGATCAACCGGGCTTTTCAAATGAGAAACCGGCCGGCAGCCGTAAACGCGGGCCGACTCCTCCTGGCTGACCAGGTTCCCTTCCTTGTCGAACATGGGATAGAAGTCGAGGGTCCCGAAAAAGGTGTGATAGCCCACGTTGAAGCCGATGAAAACGCCGAGCTCGACGATCTCCTCGGCCGAGTAGTCCTTTTTCAGCTCCTCGTAGAAGGCGGCATCGATCTTCTCGGGCGCGGCGCCCATCCACTCACTGTAGCGAAGCGCGATCTTCTCGGCATCGGTGAACCGGCCGCTCTCCATGTAGTTCTCGATGCCCTCGTCGATGTCCTCTTCCGTGAGGCCTTGCCGCTTCGCCGAAGCGGACCGGACGTTGCCTCAGTAGTTGCAGTCGGCCATCCGCGAGAGCTGCACTCGGATGATCTCTTTCAGCTTGTGGTCGATCTTCCCCGTGTTGAAGACCGTCCCCCAAGCGATGTACATGGCCTTACAGAGCTCGATGTTGTGCCCCATCATGGTGTGAAAGGCCGGGTCGGGGGCCCGGTGCTTGAGGGACTTTTTGATGAAAGGACCGAGCTTGGTCTTTTTCAGCGCTTCCAGATCCAGCATGCTGACGTTGGGCATCGCGTCTGATTTCCTTTCGTTCGCCCCACCCCTCTCAGGCGAGGGACGGCGTGACTCATCTGACCGACAATCCCCGCATGGCGCCATCTATAGGCGCGAATATAGCACAACTTCGTACGCAGAGCCTTTCCTTCATATCATCGATAACACCATTCCGACCGCGAGCCGCTCATCCCCGGAGGGTCACGATTTGACCGCCCGAAGGTCCTGTCTGAAATCTTGCATGAACCGGTTGATGCGTTTTCTCGCCGTCTCCAGGCCGCCCGGGGGGCGCCGCGGGACGGGAAACCTTGACACCCTTGAAGAACAAACGATATATTCCCAGCCTGCTGATGAGGTTGATCGGCGGAATCGGGCAGGAGCAAGACCGCCCTTTCCCTCCTTTGTAAAATTTCACGTCGGAAAAACGAGGAGATCCACCGTGCTTATGGACCTGTCGCGCGTTCAATCGATCCTCCGGGAGCGAAAGCTGGACGCGCTCATCGCATCCTCGCCCGAGAACATCTTCTACACAAGCGGCCTGGACAGCCTGCCGACCTCCCACAACACCATCATCTTCATGCTGCGGCGGATCGGTCCGGCCTTCGTCCTGATAACGCGCGAAGGCGAGCCGCGGCTCATGATCAGCTACGGGACGTCCATGTACCTGGAAAAGCTCCAGACAGAGGCGCAGGTCGGCTTCACCCCGACCGGCATGCACCTCGAGCTGCCCGAGGGCGAGACTGTCCCCGAGATGTACGAGACCGGGGCCATGAAGGGCCTTCTGAAAACGATTCGGGAAAGCGGCCTGGCCAATGGCGTCATCGGCCTTGAAATGGACGACCTCCCGGCCCAGGACGCTGACGCCCTGCGGAGCGAACTCCCCGGCGCCACCTTCGAGGACGCCCGGGAGGCCCTCATCGACATGAAGATGGTCAAGACCCCGGCCGAGATCGAGCGGGTGCGCGAGGCCAACCTCAGAACGTGCGGGGCCATCAAGGACATGTGCCGGGCCATCGATGACGGCGTGCCGGAGTCGGCCGTCCTGCGGGCGCTGAAAGAGGGCTTCCTGAAGCGCGACTGTCTGTGGTGGCACACCACATTGGGCCTCGGGATCAACGGAGCGGACCCCTATCACGTGGCCGGCATGGACGACTACGTGGGCAAGACAGGCGACCCTGTCCGCTGGGACATCGGCGGGGTCTACAACCACTACACCTCCGACCTCGCCCGGACGATGTGCGTCCGCGAGACCTCGGACGAGGTCCACAAGCTCAACGAAATCCTGAAGGAATCCACCCTGCGGATGATCGCGGCCATCAAACCCGGCGCCCCCATGGAGGACATTTTCCCCATCGGCGTCGAGTACGTGAAGGAAAACGGCTATCCCCACTACAAGCGGGGGATGATGGGGCACAGCGTGGGCATCGAGGTGGAGGAATACCCCTTCATCGAGCCGGGGGAGAAGCGGCCCTTCGAGCCGGGCATGGTCTTCGCCGTCGAGTCCCCTTTCTACTGGAAGGGTCTTTCCGGATTCAACATGGAGCAGAATATCCTCGTCACGGAAACGGGGTGCGAGGTCCTGAGCGAATCCCTGCCCTTCGAGCTGATCGTCTGCCCCTATCAGGGAGATTGAGGGAAAACATGAAACCCACCATCGTGTTTCAGGGAGGGGCCATCAACCCCTCGGACGGCGAATTCGGCGATACGGCGATCCGGCACCTCCAGGTCGGCGTGGACGTCCTCAAAGGCGGCGGCTCCGCGCTGGACACAGTCATCGCCGTCGTCACCTCGGCCGAGGACGACCCCCTCTATCACGCGGGCACCGGCGCCCGGCTGAACCTGAAAGGCCAGATCGAGTTCGACGCCACCATCATGGACGGAGCAACCTTCGAGGCCGGGGCCGTGGGAGGAATCCAGCGGGTCAAGAACCCCATCCGGGTCGCCAAGGCCGTGATGGATGAGACCGACCATGTCCTCCTCGTCGGCGAGGAGGCCGAGACGATCGCCCGGAAAATGGGCTTCGAGGAATTCGACCCGGAGCTGCCCCACCGCCGCGAGGAATGGAAAGACCTGAGGGCCAAGATCCTGAGCGGCGAGGAGCTTGGCGGCTTCTATTCCTACTGGAAAAAGATCCGCAAGTGGGCGGACACCGTCGGGTGCTGCGCCGTGGACCGAGACGGCAATTTCGCCGCCGGCACATCGAGCGGCGGCTTCCCGCTCAAAATGCCCGGCCGCGTCGGGGACGTGGGCGTCATCGGCGCCGCCACGTACGCCCTGAACGAAGCGGGCGCCATCACGATCACCGGCGCCGGAGAGCTCGTCATCAAGACCTGTCTCGGGTACCAAGTCGTCCAGAACATGAAGGCGGGAAAATCCGCACAGGCCGCCGCCGAGGAGGCCGTCAAAGACCTCAACGCGCGGTTCGACAACCCCCTGATGTTCTTGATCTGCATCGACAAGGACGGCAACATGGGATCGGCTCGGAACGTGCACCTGACGCCGCACGCCCACTGGCAAGAGGGCATGGATGCGCCCGAGGGGAACTTCGCCCCGGTTCTTGAGTAAGGACGCGATGGGGCAACGACGGACGCACCGGGCGGCGGGTCGCTCTAAACAGCGTGAAGGGGTTCATGAGGAATCCGCTCAAGCCAAATAACTACCCGACCCAGGGACTTTCTCTTACACCCTCCCCGCCTCCTTGAGCGCCCTGAAATTCGGCCCGTGGTCGAAGAATGGAACCGCGCCCCGCTCTGTGCGCATTTGCTCCCGTAATTCCGCCGTCGCCTTCTCGTCCACGGTCAAGGCCGCTTCATCCGAGAACACGAAGCCGTAGTCCCGCCTCGCCCCCTCCGGGCTCACCTTCCCCCAGGCCACGTCCTCACGCACGAGTTCCGTCTCCCGCTCCAGGGGGTCGCCCCAGCCGCCGCCGCCCGTCGTGACGATCCGGATGAGGTCCCCCGCCTTCACCGGGACCCGGTTGCTCAGGGCGGGGACTTTCCGCCCCTCTCCGCCCCCCGCCCTACCCGGATTGATCGTCACCGAGTAGAGCCCCCCCGGCCGGCCGCCGTTCACCCCCCAGGGGGCGATGACCGAGCGGTCCGCGTTGCTGAGCGCCTCGCAGTCACACAGCGCGCGGAAATCCTTGAGGTAGCCCAGGCCGCCCCGCCGCTTGCCCGGCCCGCCCGAGTCCACCGCCAGCCCCAGCCGCTCGACTCGGACGGGGAACCGGCTCTCGCTGAACTCGGCCGGCAGGTTCCGGCTGTTCGGCACGACGTGGATGACGTCCACCCCGTCCCCCCAGGGTCGCCCGCCCGATCCGCCCCCCAGGATCTCCCGGAAGAGAAAGAACTTGCCCTCGGGGTCGTGGCCGTGAAGGCCCCAGTAGCGGATGGTCTCCTGGTCGGCGGGCATCTTCCCGCCGGTGGCGAGGCCGAGAATGCCGCAGAAAAGGCTCAGCAGCCGGAGGATGGTGAACGTCCGCATGTTCGTCGGGCCGGGGAAAACCGGCGTGATGAGGCTGCCCGGCTCGGGGAACTTTACGTCGATGAGCCGGCAGATCCCCTCGTTGATGTCCACCTCGAACATGCGCTCGTAGCCGTCCGCCAGGTTGCGGAGGATCGGACCGACCCACTTTTTCAGGAAGGCCCCGTCGGCGTAGTCGCCGGGCCAGTTGATCGGTCCTTTCGCCTGGGGCGAGGTCCCCCGGAAATCCAGCGTGAGGCGGCCGTCCGCCTTGGTCATTTTCAGTTTGAGGACGTGGACCTTGTCCGGCTCCACGCCGTCGCTCTCGATATAGTCCTCCCACGCGTAGGTCCCGTCTTCGATCTTGGAAAGCAGTTCGTCCCGGATCGTCCGCTCGCACTTGTCGAGGAGCGCGTCGAAGCACCGCAGGACCGTCTCCCGGCCAAACCGGTCGAACAACTCCAGAAGCCGGGCACCGCCCGCGCGGCAGGCAGCGATCTCGGCGTCGATGTCCGCCCGCAGGTGTTCGCCTAGGCGGCTGTTGCGGAAGATGATCCGGTAGGCGCCCTCGTTCAGGACCCCCCGGTCGTAAAGCTTGATGGGGGGGACGAGGATGCCCTCCTGGAAGACTTCGGTGGCGTTCGTCGGAAGGCTTCCCGGGACCATCCCCCCAACGTCGTCGTGGTGGCCGAACACCAGGGCGAAAGCGGACAGCTTCCCCCCGTGGAAGATGGGGACGCAGGAGCACAGGTCCGGCAGGTGGCCGATTCCCCCCTCGGACTCGTACACGTCGTTCCAGAGGAAGACGTCCCCTTCTCGGATCTCATCGAGGGACCAGTTCTTCAGGACGGGCGCTACGACGGCCGAATAGGACCGGCCGGTAAGCTTATTCCCGTCCCGGTCGAACAACCCGACGCGGTAATCGTGCATGTCGCGAATCAGGGGGGAGCGGGCGGTGCGCTCGACGAGGTCTTCCATCTCCCGCTCGGCAGCGTAGAGCGCCCCTTCGACGATCTCCTGGACGACGGGGCCGGCCTCCGAGGCGGAATCGTCCGCCTCCGCGTCCTCCCGGACCAGAAGTCGGATCCTCAGATTGCCCCGCGCGTCCACCTCGCACCGCCCCCCGGGCGGGACCATCGTCGTCGAGCCGTAATCCTCGACGATGGCGGGGCCGTCCACCGCGTCCCCGGCACCCAGGCGGGTCCGGTCGTAGACCGGGGTCGCAACGGTTCCCGGCGCGGCGAAGTAGACGGAACGCTCTCCCATGCGGGCCGCCTCGGCCCCCCGTCCGCGTGGGACCGGCCCCTCCGGCGCGCGCACCAGCCCGCCCACGGCCGTCACCCGGAGGTTGACCACCTCGACCGGGGTCCGGCCGCGGTAGTTGAAACCGAATTGTGCGAGGTAGGCCTCATGGAACCGGCCGGCGGCGTCCTCGAGGACGTTGGTGATCAATCCGCCCGACGGGGGGAAGAGGGGGAGGGGGGGGAATTCGACGGTCATCTCCTGACCCTCGCCGTAGTACCGGAAATCCGCGGACCGCTTGTAAATCCGCGCGTCTTCGGGGGCGTCTTCGGCGTCGAGATCGGCGCCGGCCCGGCGCTCCATCACCTGGAAGCGGTCCTCCACGTCCTCTGGCGGGATCTCGTCCAAGCGGGCGATGCAAGTGCGGACGTAATCGTTGCGCAGGTCCACATTGACCAGGCCCATGGCACTCCCGCACCCCGGATCAAGCGGCACGATCACCTCGCCCACGCCGAGGATCTCGGCGATGTCCGCCGCCATGAGGGGGCCCGCCCCCCCGAAGGCGACGAGGGCGTATTCGCGCGGGTCTTTTCCCCGGTTCACGGTCATCTGCCGGATGGCGAGGGCCTGGTTCCAGGCGGCCACATCGAGGATCCCCCGGGCCGCTTCCTCAGGGCGAAGCCCCTGGGCCGCGGCGATCCGCCCGATTCCCTCCTCCGACTTGGCGCGATCGAGGGGCAGCTCCCCCCCCACCAATTTGTCGGGCAGCCGGCCGAGGACGAGCTCGGCGTCCGTCACGGCGGGCTCTTCGCCGCCCCCGGAGGTCTCGGAGGTCGAGAAAATTGATCCCGGGGATCAAAAAAGTAATCCCGGAGGTCCAAAAAAGTTATCCCGGAGCTCCGGAAAAGTCATCCCGGAGGTCCAAAAAAGTAATCCAGGGGATCCAAA
>CAYRGS010000052.1:8929-24958 GCA_964423875.1 uncultured bacterium | reverse complement strand
TTCATCGGCCCAGACCCGTGAGCAGATATAATCAACCGAATCAACAATGTTCTTGGGCCCATCATCGCTGATCATGCCTTGCGTGTAAACGGCGTTGTAAAACTGTCCCACTGAGGCGGCCAGAAAATCCAACCGCCTCAGTGGGACAGTTTTACAACGCCGTTTACAGGATGTTCCGGAATTTGAAGCCTGACCCCCATCATCTTGATGACATCGTTTTGAGGAACGAAGCGGGATAGGTATGGAGCCCTGCCCCTACATGGACTCAGGCGGCTATAATGCATAGTGGATAGAAGCTCCCTGACTTTCTCAGGGAGGGAGGGGACCTTCTCCTGTTGGGAGAGTACTTTGCTCGCTAAGGTCTTATCCGCCGCCGTTCTCGGAATCGAGGCCTTCGCGGTGGAGGTCGAGGTTGATCTCTCCTCCGGCCTGCCCTCGGATCTCAGGAGTGAATCGAGGCAGTCGTTCGAACTAGGGGCACTCGAAAAAGGAAGGAAACCATGCAGACCGAACACCAGCGGTTCATGGCGCTGGCCATCGAGGAGGCGCGCAGCGGCCTTCGGGCAGGTGAGAGGCCATTCGGATCCGTCGTCGTCCGCGATGGAGAGGTCGTCGGCCGAGCGCGAAACCTGCAGTTCTCCACCGTGGACCTGACCGCCCACGCGGAAATCCTGGCCCTTCGCGATGCGGGGGCGAACCTGAAGCAACAGAGCCTCCCCGGCTGCACCCTCTACACCACCTGCGACCCCTGTCCCATGTGCGGTGGGGCGATCCTGTTTGCCGAGGTGGATACGCTGGTCATCGGGGCCCGGGACCCGGATCTTCGAGGGGTCACCACGAAGCTGTTCGACTCTGGCGACTACGCCATCGAGCGGCTGGTGGAAATCACCGGGAAAAAGCTGGAGATCGTGACCGGCGTCATGACGGAGGAGTGCAAGGCGATCTATCGGGATTGGCAGGAACAGGGATAAATCCTTCCCTGATCTCCTGTCCCCAGCCGAAAGGCCCCCATCGGTTCGCCCCAAGGGACGCGCACCGTGGCGGGGGGAAGCTTTCCGTCCTGGCGGCTGATACCCTTCCCCAGGTGGTCGAGTACCTGAACGGTGCGCAGGCCCTCGACCGGGTCCGGGTGGACGCCAAGGGCGCTTTCGCGCGGGAGCACTGGTACGAAGCGGGCCTGTCCGAGATTCGGGGCCAGCAGTACGCCAAGCGGGCCATGGAGGTGGCGTGCGCCGGATCGCACAATATTCTGATGATCGGTCCTCCGGGCTTCTCTACCCTTGATTCATGCTGGCCGCCGTAGCCACGCCTGCCCCTGCGGGTACTGCGGCGACGCGGAGCGGCCCTGCACGTGCACGCCGCTGAAGGTCAGGGGAGCTACCGGTCCAGGGTGTCGGGGCCGCTCCTGGACCGCATCGACATCCACATCGAGGTCCCCCGGGTTCCGTACCGGGAGCTGTCGTCGGATGCGGGCGGAGAGCCGAGCGGGGACGTTCGCGGCCGGGTCAACCGGGCGCGCGGGAGGTCCAGCGTACGCGTTTCAGGGGGAGGAAGGTCTTCTGCAACGCCCACATGGGTCCGCGGCATATCGCCCGGTATTGCGGGCTGGGAGAAGAGGAAAAGAAGTTCCTGGAGACGGCGATGGAACGGCTTGCCCTCTCGGCCCGCGCGTATCACCGGATCGTCAAGGTGGCCCGGACGATCGCCGATCTGGCCGGGGAGGAAAACATCTCCACCCCCCACCTGGCCGAGGCGATCCAGTACCGCTCGCTGGACCGGGAGGTGTGGGCCTGACGCTCCGCCGTGCGGAGTCTTCTCGCGGAAGCGTTAGCATGGAAGCGCTGATGACCCTTCACCTGTTTGCTTGTCCCCTTTGAACGAATCAGCCGCGGTTTTTGGCGAACACGGAGGAAAGGATGTGATGAAGACCCTGGTTCGGGGCGGATACGTGGTGGCGTTTGATGGGGAGACCCACAGGGTGCACCGCGGCGGAAGCGTTGTTTTCGAAGGTTCCCGGATCGTTCACGCCGGGGGAGCCGACGGGGAGGACGCCGAACATGTGATCGACGCACGGGGAAAACTGGTCCTGCCGGGTCTAATCAACACGCATTTCCATGCGAACAGCGAGGCGGGCGGGCGCATCATCGCCGACGTGGGAAGACCGGACTTCTTCCAGACCGGCTACTTGAATTATTGGGCCGTCCCGGTCGGCAAAAAAGGGATTCGCTTCCTGGAAAAGGCCGAGACGGGCGGCAAGTACGCGATGGTCGAGCTCCTGAAGAGCGGGTGCACGACCGCCGTCGAATTGGGAAACGAGCCCAATTACGAAGCCCTCGTCACCGTGGCCGGCGAGCTCGGCCTCCGGGCCTATATGGGCCCCAGCTTCAGCTCATGCTTTCACCGGACGGGCGATCGGGGGCAACTGGTTTATGAGTGGAACGAGGCAGGGGGCCGGGACGGATTGGACCGGGCCCGAGGGCTTGTGCGGAACATCGACGGGACCTGCGACGGCCGCATTCGGGGGATTCTGAACCCCGCGCAGGTGGATACGTGCAGCCCGGAACTCCTGGCCGACGCCCGGGACGCGGCCGAGGCGCTGGACGTTCCCGTCCAGATCCACGCTTCCCAGAACCTCATGGAGTTTCATGAGATCCTGCGACGGTGCCGGATGACCCCCATCGAGTTCCTGGCCGATGTCGGAATCCTGGGCCCGAGGACGCTGCTGGGACACTGCATCGTCACGACCGCCCACAGCTTTTCGGCCTACCCGGGAGGGCGCGACCTCGCGGTCATCGCGGATTCGGGGAGCACCGTTGCCCACTGCCCGCTGGTCTTCGCCCGCAGGGGAAACGCCCTCCAGAGCTTCAGCCGGTACCGCAAGGCCGGGATCAACATATCCCTGGGGACCGACACGTATCCCCGGGACCTGATCAGTGAAATGCGCTGGGCCTCTTTGATGGGGAAGGTCGTGGATCACGACTTCGCCGCCGCGACGGCCCGGGACGTCTTTAACGCCGGCACCCTGGCCGGGGCACGTGCGCTGGGCCGCGAGGACCTCGGCAGGCTCTCGCCGGGGGCGAAGGCCGACATAGTCATCGTTGACCTGGCCAACCTTCGGGTCGGCCCGCTCCGGGACCCCATTCGGGCCCTGGTGAACTGCGCATCTTCGGCGGACGTCGAGACGGTGATCATCGACGGCCGGGTTGTGGTCGAGGGGGGGCGGGTGAATGGTGTGGACGAGGAGGCCCTGCTGGCCGAGGTTCAGGCCGAGGCCGATCAACAGTGGGAATCCCTGCCCCGGTTTCACTGGCAGGGCCTCACGGCCGATGAGCTCTCGCCGCCTTCATTTCCCTGGGGGGAGTAGGTTGGCCGTCTCGCCGGTGGTCCCGACGGGCCGCGCTTGTCGTGTCTTTGCGATGGTTTGACAAATCGGGCCCCGAGTCGTCCCTCCTCCGTCCGGGGGGGGGGAAGCCTGTCGCCTCTTCACATCGCAGAGGCTGGTTTCAGCTCATCAATCGAATTCTATAAAAGAAGCCGTTTTTTCCATCTTTGACTTGACCAGCGTCGCAATTTCCTCCACCTGTTCGGGTTTCACTGTGATTTTGGGCATTCCTTCTTGAATATCCTCCGTGGCCGCTTTGGTGGCCCGGCTCCATTCCTCCGAGCGGTCTTCTTCTTCTTTGTTACCATCCGAGAGGTATTCAACGGGCTTGCCGGGGAGCAGAAGATCGCCGTAGCAGGCCTCATTGATGTGGGAGGTTTTCAGGGCGTTTCTGAAATAGTTCTCTTCGGACCCATCCGATTCTTCGAAGCCGAGCGCTTCTATGACGAATGTCGGAAACCGCATTTTCTTGAGAATCATTGAATTATACTTTATTCCGACTTCCTCAATGTTTTGCGTGTCCGCGGAGGGGCCGGTGGAGCCGTATAAGTTTGAAATGTTCGGCGTGTCTGCCATCTCGGTCATGACCAGCTTAGACAGGTAGACGGCCCCGATTTCATGGAATAGGCTGCGAGGTAACAATTCTCGGGATTTTTCCCCCGGAAAACCATCGCATGGCAATAGGAGGCCATCGCGATCAGGGAGCAATGTCGTCGAAGGCTCTTGAACCAAAGCCGGCCGCTTTCGTTGTTCTTGGTTGTGTGAAGGGAAAGGTCGTAATTCAACGCGAAGCTCTGGACCAAAGTGAAGCCCAGCCGGACAAACGCCTGTTTCAGGTTTTCCGTCCTGGCCCGGGTGCGAAATTCGCCGGAATTGGCTTCGACGATGCATTGTAGGGCGGGATGAAAATCCGTTTCTATACAGAGCAGGACCTTGTCGATATAGTCCGGGCTCTGTTGCAGTTGAGGGTTCGAAAAAATGGGCTCAGATGCGATTCATGGACGTCTTTCCGGGGTTCCGCTCCGGTCAGGGCTCTTTTGACGATTGACACCGGCCGTGCAACTTCGGTGAGAGATGCGGGACCATCCCCCGCCGACCCCACCCTCTGTTCATTCCCGGGCGGAGAGGCAGAGCAGAAAGCCGGCGAAGACGATCGCCCCGCCGAGATAAAACCCGCCCGCCAGCGAGCCAGTTACGTCGCGGATCCAGCCGGTGAGGACAGGGGCGATCACCCCGGAAATCTGGCCGATGAAGTTCACCATCCCCATCGTGCTTCCCATGGCCTCGGGCTTGACCCGGGCCACGCGGTCTCCGAGCCAGGCCAACATGATCGGTTCGACAGCGGGCTTGCCCAACGCCCCGAACGCCATCAAGGACAGCGCCAGCCAGAGCCGGGAATGGGCGAAAGACATGACAAGGACGGCCGCGGTCGCCAGAGGGAAGAGAAGGACACAAAGCCGCTTGTGTCCGAGCCGGTCTGAGATGCGCCCCGCCAAAAGACTCGCCGGAATTGCCGCCGCCGCGTAGAGGGCCGTGAACACCCCTGAATGGGTCACGCTCAGGTTTCGCTCCGACTGAAGAAAGGCCGGCCCCCAACTGACGGCCAGCCAGAACCCGTACAGAGAGCAGAAGTTTGCCAGCATCACCGCGATCACGCTCCAGTCGAAGAAGACCGCGCTCAATTTCGTCGCCGAGCGTTTCCGGGGAATTTCCTTCATGCGGAATCCGTAGTACGCCGCGAGCGCCAACGTAGGCCCGGCGAGGAGGACGAAGGGGAGTCTCCAACTCTCGAGCCACGAATACAGGGGACCTGCCATCAGGAGACCGAAGCCCAGGCCGACGAACAGCCCCGTGAAGACCACCGCCCCGTTGAAGGCGCGGCGGTCGGGAGCCGACCGGGTGAGCATGTAGCCGAAGGACGAGGGGAAAAAGCATCCCGCCCCGAGGCCGTGGAGCCCCACAAATGCCAGGAGCAGGCCGTACGTGACGCCCCCGACGGCGATCCCCACCAGAGCGAGGCCGGCCAGGGCGTACGTGGCCCCCAGCGTCTTCCGGTAACCCCACCGGTCGGCCAGGACGCCGCCCGGGACTTGCATCAAAGCGTATGTGACGAAGAAGCTGCTTGTAATCGAGCCGATCTGAACGCCCGAGAGGGAAAACTCCTTTCCGATGACCGTGAGGAGGGGGTACAGGGCGGTCCGGTCGGCGTACAGGAAGAGCCAGCCGAGAAAGAATACAAGGAGGAACCCCATTTCGTCCTGTGGCGCGGGAATCCCCGTTGTTGAAGCCCCATCACGTGATTTCATGTTTGACCGCCCCGCACGGGTCGCCAACCTCAAGCCGCCCCGCTTCTCTCCTCCAGGGCGTTGTTCCAGGCGATGGCCTACTCAGTCCGACCTCTTCCCCTTCAATGCCTTTTCGGCAGTTTAGGTGATCCGACGTGGGTCTCCAAATCGAGCGGCCTGAATCACGAGCGGGGGCAGGCTCATCACCCCATTCGACTCCGCCGGGAAAGGGCAGTGAATTCTCACCCCGGTGGCATTGTGGATGTACCCGTGAAATAATCTCCCGGCGCCGGATACAGGCTTCAGCGAAAGTTTCGCCTTCCTCTTTCCGGATGGATGGAATGAATGGGTCCGGGGGAATCGGCCCGCTGGCAGCGGACGTGCATGAGGCCTCCGGCGATCTCATACCCGGATCCGCATCGTGAAAGGACGGCTTTCCAATTCCAAAGGAGGGAGGTTCCGCCGGATGGTCGATTTGCTTATCACCGATGCCGATCACTTGGTCACCATGGATAAGAAGCGGCGCGTCATCCGCGACGGGTCCGTCGCCGTCCAGGGCGGCCGGATCCTTCAGGTCGGCAAATCCAAAGACCTCAAGGCCCGGTACGGGCATCGCGCCGAACGAACCCTCTCCGCCAAGGGGAAGCTCGTCCTGCCGGGCATGGTGGAGGGCCACATCCACCACACCCAACACCTGGCCCGGGGGGTGGGAGACGGGTTGTTCATCCGGCCGTGGCTCATGCATTTCATCTATCCGTTCGAAGCGGCCATGACCCCGGAGGAGGCCTATATCTCTTCTCTTCACTGCCAGTGGGAGATGATGCGGTCCGGGGCGACCACCTTCATCGAGACGGCGAACTACTTTCCCCGCGAGCTTGCCCGCGCCACCCAAGAGACCGGCATGCGGGGGATCTTCTGCCGGAGTACGTACGACCAGGGGCAGAAACCCTTCGGGAAGCTCCCGGACAAGCTGTTCACCCAGACCACCGCCCAGGCCCTGAAGCGGGCGGAGAAGGATTTTCTGGATTGGAACGGGGCGTGCGACGGACGGCTTCGCGGGGGCTTTAATCTTCGAATCCCCTCCAACTGTTCGGACCGGCTGATCCGCGGGATTCACGGGCTTTCCGAGAAGCACGGCGCACTCATCCAGAGCCATGTGGCCTCGGTCTTCGAGCAGCTCACGTCCTCTCTCTATGAGCACGGAATGAGCGAGTTCGAGCGAATCGAGAAACTGGGTTGTTGGGGGCCGAATTGGCTCCTCATTCATATGGGGTGGGTTCGGCCCAGGGAGATGGAGTTGCTGAAGCGTTACAACATCAAGGTCTGCCACTGCCCGAGCTGCACCCTTCACCTGGGGTACGGAAATTTCACGCATGGGAGCTTCCCGGAAATGATCGAAATGGGCGTCACCGTTTGTCTCGGCTCGGACGCCTCGCCGGCGGGCGGGTTCGTGGACATCGTCAAGAATATGTACCTGGCGGCGAACTGCCACCGGGACGCCCGCCTCGATCCCAGTGTGATGAGCATCGAGAGCGTCATCGAGATGGCCACCCTCGGCGGGGCGAAGAGCGCCCTGTGGGAGGACGAGACCGGCTCGCTGGAGAAGGGAAAGAAAGCCGATCTGGTCATGTTCGACATGTCTGGTCCCGAATGGTTCCCACGCTTCAACCCACTCTACAACCTGGTTCACGCCTCCAACGGGACGAACGCCGACACCACCGTTATCGACGGGAAGGTCGTGATGGAGGGCGGAAAGGTCATGGGGATCGACGAGGAAGCCCTGTTGAAGGAGGTCCAGAAGTGCGGCCGGGCCATCATGAAGCGGGCGGGTCTCGGTCACTTGAACAAGACGCGGTGGCCAGTGGAATAACCGCCGGGAAGGCCGGAGAAAATCCATGGAGCTTCGAATCCTGAGCGAGCAGGACGTGCGCTCGCTTCTCAGCATGTCTGAGGCGATTGACGTGCAAGCCGAAGCCTTCCGGATTCTGGCCGAGGACCGCTCGGTCGAGGGCCTGCGGAGCTTCGCCATTTCCGAGACGCCGCCCGGAATCGCAATCTTCAACCCGTCCTTTCTCAAGGCGGGCCGGGGGTACGGGGTCAAGGTCGTTTCCGATTTTTATGAGAACGAGAGAAAGGCCGTTCCCCGGATGACGGCCCTCGTTGCCCTGTTCGATGGGGAGACGGGCCGTCCGACGACGGTGATGGAGGGTGCGCACCTGACCGACCTGCGCACCGGCGCGGGAACGGGCCTCGCGGCCCGTCACCTCGCGAGAAAGGACAGCCGGAGTGTCGCCGTCATCGGGGCCGGGCGCGTCGCCCGCAACCAGCTCGAAGCCATCTCGGAGGTTTGCCCCCTGGAGAAGGTCCGGCTCTCGACGCGAACCGAAAAGCGTGGCCGGGAGTTCATCGAGCGGATGGCCGGCCTCGGCGGCCGGATGCCGTCCGATATCGAGCTGGTCGAATCGCGCGAGGAGGCCGTCGCCGACGCCGATATCGTCATCGTTGCGACCACTTCCCACACCCCCGTGTTTCCGGGCGCGGCGCTCAAGCCGGGGACATTCGTCGTCTCCGCCGGGGCCTACGAGGCGACGGCCCGGGAGGTGGACACGGAGACCATCCGCCGGGCGTCGAAGTGGGTTGTGGACAGCCGGACGGACTGCATGGCCAACGCGGGGGACCTGTTGGTCCCTATTCAGGAGGGCGTCATTCGGGAGGATCAGGTGGCGGGCATCGCCGATCTGGTGGACGGCCGCCGGCCCGGTCGGGAGTCGGACGACGAGATTACGTATTACAAATCCATGGGCGTCCCGATTCAGGATCTCGTCACCGCCCAGTACATCGAGCGACGCGCCATGGAGCGGGGAGCGGGCGTCCTCATCGACATCGGCGGGGACGAGGATTGATTGGCCGCTCGCGCCGAGCGGTTGTATTGACCAACGGAATCTGATACGTTTCGGGCGTTGGTTCAAGATTCCGCCACAGTCAAAGAGACTTCAGTTTTTGCGTCGCCCCGCAGACGACGTGATCGCATATTCGGCCAAGGAGAGTCGTGAAATGAGCATGGATCTGAGCTTCATCCAGAGACCCCATCACTGGACGCCGCGGCGCAACTACAGCGCGACGGGGTCGGACTGGCAGATGCGGGTCGACTACGACAGCCTGCGCAAAAACCGCCTCCAGCGCGCCAAGGACATGATGGAAAAGCACGACATCGACGCCCTGGTCATGTTCGTCGGTGAAAACGTGCGCTACACCTGCTCCGTTTACCAGGGCAACTGGAAGAACAACATCTTCATCCGTTATGCGATTCTGCCGCGCGGCGGCGAGCCGATCCTGTTCGAGACGGCGGGGTCCGACCTTCAGTGCGCCAAGATCGACGCCCCGTGGCTGGAAGGGCGCATCCGTCCCGCCATCACGTGGAAGTGGTCCGAGGGGGCCGAGGACATGATGGTCAACCGGATGGTGGACAGCGTCATCGACGCCCTGAAAGAGCACAACGTGGACAAGGGCAAGGTTGGTATCGACATCATGGACCTGCGGGCCTACCAGGCCTTCACCGCCAAGGGGATCAACCTGGTCAACGCTTGGCCCGCCCTGAGCGCGGCCCGGGTCATCAAAACGCCCGAGGAGATCGAGCTGCTCAAGATCTCTTCCACCGTGGGTGACGCGGCCATGTGGAAGATCAAGCACGAATGGCTGAAGCCGGGCATCAAGGAGGCGGACATCACCGCCAAGGTCAACGAATTCCTGTACGCCGAGGGCTTCGACTTCGTCTACGACATCATCGTCGCCTCGGGCGGGAACACGAGTCCCTACCGGCGCTGGCACACGGACCGGATGATTCGCAATGGGGATCTCATCATCGTCGACATCAACGCCGTTGGTCCGGGCGGGTATTTCGTCGATTACGTCCGGTGCTTCAAAGTGGGCGGCCAATGGACGGCCAAGGAGAAGGACCTCTACAAGGAAGTGTACGACTCGATGTACGCCGGCCTCGAGCAGCTTCGTCCGGGCAAGACGAGCCGAGACGTGGCGGAAAACTTCCCGGTCTACGACGATGACAAATACGGGACGGTGACCCTCCAGCAGTTCGCCCACAGCATCGGGCTGTCGCTCTATGAGGGGATGTGGATTTCACGGGCCTATTCCCTGGACCACCCGGCCGAGATCAAGGAGAACATGTACTTCGCCATCGAAACTTTTGCGGGCCATCCGGGTCTCGAGCAGACCGTCCGGCTCGAGGAAAACGTCCTGGTCTCCGGCGACGGCCCGGTTATTTTCACGATGATGGAGCACGACGAGGAGTGCCTGAGCTGATCTGAGCGCGAATCCAGGACCGCCTCCGCCGTTGCGGAGAACGGCCGGGGAGTCGGCGGCGATCCCCGACCGTTTTTTTTAGATGGGAAGGGGAGGGGAAAAACGCGGATTCCCGGCGACCCTTCTCGGCAATGCCCCCTCTCCCCCCGGTTTCATGGAATCTCCCATCCGGAACCATCGCCCCGGGCTGTTATAATGTCGAACCGGGGCGGGGAAGGGGGACCGGGTCCGGAAGGGAGGAGGGGGGGGTGTTGAGTTCGCTTCGATGGTTCCGGCAATGTATCGCGCCGTTGACGGCGCTCGCGCTCGCGGGCGTCGGTCTGATTGGTTGCGCGAGTCCGCTCTACTATCCGCAGAGAACGCGCTACGCCTATCAAATGTCGATGACACAGCCCGTCGAGACGCCCAAGCACCATTTCATGGACGCCGCCATCGACATCCGCTTCCGGTTCCTCGAAACCAAGCTCGCGTTTCATCTTCACAACAACACGGCCCGGCCCCTGACCATCGACTGGGATGAGTCCCGCTATATCGGTGAGACGGGCGCGGTCAAGCGCGTCATCCATAAAGACACCAAGCCCCGGAACCGGAAGCGGCCCCAGCCCCCGACCGTCATTCCTCCCAGCGGCTTTTACGACGATCACGTCATTCCCAGCGAAAACATTCTGGGGTCGTTGTTCCTGCCCGAAACCCTCCCGCTCTATCCCGAATGGGACTACGTCGCAACCTTCTATCTTTCGGGCAACACCCCGTCCGCCGACCGGTCGGCGGACAGGCGAAGGGCCCTCGCCGCGGGTCTGAACGAGCGCACCATCGGCCTGGACTTGGCGATGAAAATGAACGGCCGGAAGAAGACCTACAAATTCCGATTCCACGTCAAGGTCAGCCGGAAATAATCGGGCGTCGTCCGCGCCGCGTTCGGCCGAGATGATCCCTTCCCCCTCTCTCTCCCCCTGACGGCGTATTCAAAGGCTCTCCCCTTTGACCGATTCCGCCGCTCACAGGAAAGCTGATCCCTCCACCGGACGGGGCTGCGGCGGATGGGGCTGGAAGGACCTGCCCGTCTTTCCCCTGCCGCGTCACAGCGCCCTTTCACCATGGATTCAGCCCCCCCCTTAGCGGAGCCCTCCGCTCAAGCGAGAGGCTGCTTAAAGCCGCAATCTTTTCATCCAAGAACCACCATCGACCCTCCGCCCACGGTGAGCAAGGCCCCCAGGACCACCCGGAGCGTCACCCGCTCCCACCGCCGAAGGAAAATCATCGTTAGGACGAGAACCATGAGCGGGGACGTCTGGTAGAGCGTCGTGACGATCGACACCTCTCCCAGATGGATGGCGAAGATCAGCGAATAGATCGCCGTCCCCGCCATCGCGCCCGCCGGCATGAGCCACCGAAAGGCGCCGGGCCGGATGCGGTGCCGCTCGCCCATCGGGAAGCAGAGCGCCAGAAAAGGAAAAAAGAGAACGGCCACCGATGAGCCGATCCACGCGGCCAGCAGGGGCGAGGGCATGATGGCCAGGCCGATCTTGACCAGCACCGCGCCGATGCCGAGCGCCACGCCCGCCAGGATGGACATCAAGGAGCCGACCTTTGCGGAGCCCGCCCCCGCGGCGGGGGGCTTCCCGTCCCCGGAGGCCCGATCCGCCGCCGGGTTCCCGGCCGGCCGGGGCCCCTTCCCCCAATCCTCCGACGTGATGACGAACAGACCGGCGACGGCCAGGGCGATCCCAAGATATTGCGGGACGGCCAGCTTCTCCCCGAGGATGACGAAAGCGAATACCGCCGTGAAGATGGGAGAACACCCCTTGAGGGGGGCCGCGCGAGCCACCCCGATGCGTCGAATGGCGAGGAGGAAGAGGGACAGGAAAGAGACCGAGTTCATGAATCCGGCGGCCATGAACCAGGGCACGGCCGCGGTCTTGAGCTCGGCAAAAGCCCCCGTGTACAGACAAATGCCCGTGAAGAGAATCCACTGGACAGGGGCCGTGATGAGCGGGGCCATCGTCGGGGAGGTGAACTGAAGGCCCCGCTTCAGGAAGATATCGGCCACGGCGAAGAAGAAGGCCGCGCTCAACGCCGCAAGAATCGCGTAAACAGGGGTCATGGAAAATCCCGATGTGAGGTTCGACGTTATCCAGGCTGCCTTTCCTTACCACACACCGAAGGGCGCGCCTAACCGGAAGCGCCCCCGTGGCCGGAGGAATCGGGGGGTGGGGGGGGGGAGGGCGGAAGTCCTTTTTGACGCGAAGGGGCGCCCCCGTGGCCCGGCGTTCCGTCCGTCTTGAACCCATACAATTCCTTGACTTCCGAGGGGCGGCCGAAGTATCTTGGCGGCGCGCGGGGGGGGCCTCCTCGCGGCGGTCCGGCCTTCGGCGCCGGGGGGAAGCCCGCGTCACGGGCGGAGGGTCTCCCGGAGGCGATCTTCAAGACCCGCACCCGATAACGAGGCAGATGATTGCGAAGGATTCCGTCCCCGCGCCCTGGCGGACCCCGTTTCGGACGGGGGGAATAAATCAGTGAAGGGACTCATTCTCAGCGGGGGCCGGGGGACCCGGCTCCGCCCGATCACCTACACGAACGCCAAGCAGCTCGTTCCCGTCGCCAACCAGCCCGTCCTCTTTTATGGAATCGAGGCCATCCGGCAGGCGGGGATCCGCGAGATCGGCATCATTGTGGGAGAGACCCAGCCCGACATCGAGGCCGCCGTCGGGGACGGCTCGCGCTGGGACGTCGAGGTGACCTACATCCCTCAGTCAGAGCCCCTGGGGCTGGCCCACGCGGTTCTGACGGCGGAAGACTATCTGGCCGGTTCGCCCTTCGTGATGTACCTCGGGGACAACCTCATCCGGGGGGGCATTCGCGACCTCGTCGAAGACTTCAAGAGCGAGGCGCCCAACGCCATGCTCCTGCTCTGCCCCGTTCCCAACCCGAGCGATTTCGGCGTGGCCGAGCTCAAGGAGGGGCGGGTGATTCGGTTGGAGGAAAAGCCCGCCCGGCCGAAAAGCGACCTGGCCCTGGTCGGCGTCTACATGTTCGACCGGACCATCTTCGACGCCGCGCGCGCCATAGAGTACTCCGCGCGCGGAGAGCTCGAAATCACCGACGCCATCCAGCGGCTCATCGACGACGGCCGCGTCGTCCACTCCCACGTCGTCCAGGGGTGGTGGAAGGACATGGGCAAGCTGGAAGACCTGCTGGAAGCGAACCGGCTTATCCTGGACACCCTGGAGGAGCGCCGGCTGGGCGAGGTGGACGAGGCGTCCCGGATCGAGTTCCGGGTGACCCTGGAGGAGGGAAGCCGGGTGGTGAACAGCACCATCCGGGGACCCGCCGTGATCGGCAAGGGGGCGGAGATCCGCGATTCCTACATCGGGCCGTTCACCGCCATCGGCGACAGGGTCCGGGTCCACGGCTCCGAGATCGAGCACAGCATCATCCTGGAAGGAAGTGTAATCAGCGACGTGCGGCAGCGGATCGCCGACAGCCTGACCGGCCGGAACGCCGAGATCGGGCGCTCGGGCGCGAAACCCTCGGCGTGCCGCCTCATGGTGGGGGATTTTTCTCAGGTGCACATCCAGTGAGCGGGAAGGACGGCCGGATCACCTCGGAGCGAATCGAGGGCGTCGTCGTCAAGGCGTTGAAGCGGATCCCCGACGAGCGTGGCTGGCTCATGGAGATGCTCCGGGCCGATGACGACCTCTTCCAGAAGTTCGGCCAAGTGTACCTGACGGCCGTCTATCCGGGCGTTGTCAAGGGCTGGCATTACCACAAGATCCAGACCGACCACTTCGTTTGCGTGGGTGGGATGGCCAAGGTGGTTCTCTATGACAGCCGGGAGGACTCCCCGACCCGCGGATGTGTCAACGAATTTTTCATGGGTGTCCTGAACCCGCTTCTCGTTCAGATTCCCCGGCTCGTTTATCACGGCTTCAAAGGCGTCAGCCCGGAACCGGCGATCATCCTCAATATCCCCACCGAGGTCTATCGCTATGACGACCCGGACGAGTTCCGGGCCCCCCCCCATGGCGGGCCCATCCCTTACGAATGGGCCCGCGAGGACGGCTGAGGATGGAGACCTGGCTGGTCACGGGCGGTCTCGGCTTCATCGGTAGCCATTTTGTCCGTTTAGCGTTGGCCGAGCGGCCGGACGTCCGGGTGATCAACCTGGACAAGATCACGTACGCCGGCGTGCCGGAAAACCTGGCGGACGTCGAGAACGATCCCCGCTACACGTTCGAGCGCGGCGACATCGCCGATGCCGAAGCGGTCGGCCCGCTCGTCCGCAAAGCGGACCTGATCGTGAATTTCGCCGCCGAGACCCACGTGGACCGCTCCATCGGCGACGCCGCCGATTTTCTGCGGACCGACGTCATGGGCGTCTACGTCCTGCTCGAGGCCATGAAGGACGCCGGCGTCCGGCGGTTCATCCAGGTCTCGACCGATGAGGTGTACGGGGAAGCCGCCGGCGGCGACGGGGCCGAGCCGTCCGCCGAGCGGGACGCGTTGATGCCCAAAAGCCCCTACGCCGCCAGCAAGGCCGGCGGGGACCGGCTGGCGTTCTCCTATTGGGCGACCCACGGGACCCCGGTCGTGATCACCCGGTGCTCGAACAACTACGGGCCGAACCAGTATCCGGAGAAAATGCTTCCGCTCTTCATCACCAACGTTCTGGAGGATGAACCCCTGCCCGTCTACGGCGACGGCCTCAACAGCCGCGACTGGATTCATGTCGAGGATCACGTCCGGGCCCTGTTCGCGGTGATCGACGCCGACGGGGCGGAGGGCGAAGTCTTCAACATCGGAACGGGCGAGGAGCGGAACATCCTCCAGATGGCCGAGGCCGTCCTGGAGTGCCTGGACAAGCCGAAGGACCTGATCCGAAGGGTCCGGGACCGGCCCGGTCACGTGCTGCGCCACGCCGTTTGCGCGGACAAACTGAAGGCGGCGACCGGATGGTCCCCCGGCCGGCGCCTCGATGACGGCCTCCCGGCGACCGTCCGGTGGTATGAGACCCACGCCGATTGGTGGCGGCGGATCAAGGCGGGGGAGTACCGGGCCTACTACGAGAAGATGTATGCCGGACGCTGAGGGCAGGAAGAGCCGCCGGGTTGGGACCCGCCGGGTCGCGATCACAGGCGCCGGGGGAATCCTCGGGACGGCCCTGCGGGCATGCCTGCCGGAGGGGCCGGACGCGATGGTGGCCGTCGGCCTGACCCGCGCCGACCTGGACATTACGCGGCCCGAAGCGGTCCAGGGGAAGCTGGAAGAAATCTCCCCGGACGCCGTCATTCATGCCGCGGCGTATACGAAGGTCGACGCGGCCGAGGAGGAGCCGGACGCGGCCCGCGCGGTGAACGCGGCCGGGGCGGCCAACGTGGCTCGGACGTGCGCCTCCCTCGGATGCCGGCTTATCCACCTCAGCACCGATTACGTGTTCGACGGCACATCCGACCGGCCCTACCGGGAGGACGACCCCGTTTCCCCCCTTGGGGTCTACGGGGCCACCAAGTGGGAGGGGGAGGAAGCGGTCCGGGCGCACGGCCCGGCGGACTCCCTGGTTGTCCGGACCGCGTGGGTCTACGGCCCGGCGGGGCGGAACTTCGTCGACGCGATCCTGGAAAAGGGCGCCCTTGGCGAGCCCGTCCGCGTGGTGAACGATCAGCGCGGCGCCCCGACCTATTCGGCGGACTTGGCGGGAGCCCTCAAGGCGCTGGTGCGGACCGAAGCCCGGGGGGTGGTGAACGTCACCGGGGGTGGCGAGTGCACGTGGTACGATTTCGCGCGGGAGATCCTCTCGGCCGCCGGGCAGGACCCCGTCATTGTGGAGCCGACCTCGGCGCGGCTTCTCGGCCGCAAGGCACCGCGTCCGGCCTATTCCGTCCTGGACGGCTCGGCCTATCGGGGCTGGACGGGACGCGCCCTTCGGTCCTGGGCCGAGGCCCTTCGTGATTATCTGGCCCTGCGCGGTGCGCTCTTGGAGGGTTGAATGCCGGGGAATCATTTTCTGGGAGCTGCGATCGAGAGGCGAGCTCATCTCTGGAGGGC
>CAYRGS010000052.1:4518-8919 GCA_964423875.1 uncultured bacterium | reverse complement strand
CTTTTTGAATGGAAATCGGAGTGATCGGGATCGGCTATGTGGGCCTCGTGACGGGCGCGGTTTTCGCGGACCTCGGAAACGATGTGATCTGCGCCGATATCGACGAGGACAAGGTCGAGCTGTTGAACCGGGGCGAGGTGCCGATCTACGAGACCGGCTTGGATGAGATGATCCACCGCAACGTGGAGGGCGGCCGCCTGACCTTTACGATGGATGTGCACCGGCTGGTCCGCGAGTCGGAGTTGATCTTCATCTGTGTCGGCACGCCACCCAAGGACGACGGCGAGACCGATCTCTCCTATGTAGAGAGCGCCGCCGCGGCCATCGCCCACGCCATCGACGATTACAAGGTCATCGTCAACAAGAGCACCGTCCCGGTCGGGACCGGGGCCTTGGTTTCCGACATCATCGAGCGCTACAAGCGCAAGTCCGTGCGGTTCGACGTCGTATCGAATCCCGAGTTCCTGCGCGAGGGCTCGGCCATCCAGGACACCCTGGCGCCGGACCGGATCGTCATCGGCGCGCCCAACAAGACCGTCGCCATGAGGCTGCTCGAGCTCTACGCGCCCCTCGAGCGCCCGATGCTCATCACCGACGTGCCGAGCGCGGAGATCATCAAATACGCCAGCAACGCCTTCCTGGCCATGAAGATCTCCTTCATCAACGCCGTGGCGAACGTCTGCGAGCAGGCCGGGGCGAACGTGGACGACGTGGCCAAGGGCATGGGGTACGACTCCCGCATCGGCCGGGGGTTCCTCTATCCCGGACTCGGGTTCGGCGGGTCGTGCTTCCCGAAAGACGTCGAGTCCTTCGTCCACAAGTCCGGGGAGCTCGGATACGATTTCAAACTGCTCAAGGAAGTGCTTTTTGTCAACCGGGAGCGCGCGCCGCACCTGCTCGACATCATCCGCAAGAGCATGGGGAGTCTGAAGGGAAAAGTCGTGGGCGTTCTGGGCCTGGCCTTCAAGGACAACACCGACGACATGCGCGACGCCAAGTCGGTCGAGGTCATCCGGGCGCTTCTTGAAGAAGGCGCCAAGGTCAAAGCGTATGATCCGGTGGCGATGGACAACGCCCGGTCCATCCTAAACGGGGTGGAGTTTTGCCCCAGCGCCTATGCCGCGGCCGAGGGGGCGGACGCCCTCGTGGTCGTGACCGAATGGCGGGAGTTCCGCCAGCTGAACCTGGTCCGCCTCAAAGAGCTGATGGCCCGGCCCCTAATTTTCGACGGACGCAACATCTACGACGTGGAGCGGACGAAGAGGCTCGGGTTCGAATACCACTGCATGGGGAAAGCCTGATGGCGCCTCCACGGCGCCTGGTCACGGGGGGGGCCGGCTTTCTCGGGTCCCATCTGTGCGAGCGCCTGTTGGCCGACGGCCACGAAGTGATCTGCATGGACAACCTGCTGACCGGGAACGACGAAAACGTCTCCCACCTTTCGAGCGGCCGGTTCCACATGATCAAGTATGACGTCACCCACTTCCTGGCCGTCCCGGGCAAGTTGGATTATGTCTATCACTTCGCCTCGCCCGCCAGCCCCGTCGATTACCTGGAATATCCGATTCAGACCCTCAAGGTCGGGGCCCTCGGGACCTTGAACGCCCTCGGGCTCGCCAAGGCGAAAGGGGCCGTGCTCACCCTGGCCTCCACGTCCGAGGTCTACGGCGACCCGCTCGTTCACCCCCAAAAGGAGGATTACTGGGGTAACGTGAACCCCATCGGCCCCCGGGGGGTGTACGACGAGGCCAAGCGTTACGGCGAAGCCCTCGTGATGGCCTACCACCGGTTTCACTCGCTCAAGACCCGCATCCCCCGCATCTTCAACACCTACGGCCCCCGGATGCGGCTTCAGGACGGGCGGGCCGTCCCCACCTTCCTGACGCAGGCCCTCCGAAACGAGCCCATCACGGTTTTCGGCGACGGAAGCCAAACCCGGAGCTTTTGTTACATCTCGGACCTGATCGAGGGGATCGTCCGGCTCTCGCGCTCGGACTGCGCCGAGCCGGTCAACCTCGGAAACCCCAACGAGATCACCATCGGGGAGCTGGCGCGGGTGATCATCGAGGTGACCGGAAGCCGGAGCGTAATCGAGATCAAGCCCCTCCCGGAGGATGACCCGAAGGTGCGCCAGCCGGACATCTCGCGGGCCCGGGAGATTTTGGGCTGGCAGCCCGCCGTGCCCCTCGACGAGGGCCTGCGCGACACGCTGGAGCATTTCCGGCGAAAGGTGTCTTCCTGACGCGCCGCCGAGGACCGGCGGGGGGAGGAGGGAAGGGAGCGATCATGATGCGCCCGCCGGATGCCGCGAAGCCCTATCCGACCTCCATCCGGGAATGGCCCGAGCAGGCGCGTCCCCGGGAGCGGCTTCTGGCCCGGGGTGCGGAGGAGATGGGCGACGTGGAGCTTCTGGCGATCACCCTCCGAACCGGCAGCGGCAGCGCGCTGGATTTAGCGCGCTCCCTGCTCTACCGGTTCGAGGATCTTCGGGGGATCGAGAAGGCCGGTGTGAACGACATCTGCTCGATCCGGGGCATCGGCCCCGCCAAGGCGGCCCAGGTCAAGGCCGCGCTGGAGCTGGGGCGGCGCTTCCTCGCCGGAGGGGAGAAGGACCGCGCGCTCGGCTTCTCCGAGGAGGCGGCGGCCTACTTCGCGCCCCGCCTGCGTACCCGGCAGAAGGAGCTCTTCCAGGTGGCGCTGTTGAGCACGAAAAATCATCTGTTGAAGGTCGAGACGATTTCGCTGGGGTCGTTGAATGAGAGCGTCGTCCATCCCCGGGAGGCGTTCGCGCCCGCGGTTAAAGAATCGGCCGCCGCCGTGGTTTTCGCCCACAACCATCCGAGTGGAGACCCCGCCCCCAGCGAGGCGGACCGCCGGCTGACCCGGCGGCTGAAAGAGACGGGCGATCTCCTCGGCATCCGTGTTCTGGACCACATTATCGTCGGGGAAGGCGATTATTACAGCTTCGCGGACCAGGGGGACTGGTGAGGGAGGTGAGACCGGGAGGCGTCCGAATGCCGCCCAACGCGAAGGGCCTTGGGTTTGGAATTTGATTCATGACCGAAAAGAATCCTCCCGGACCGGATTTCTGGGTTCACGCCCTTGCCCGCCGGATCACCCTCTTTGAAAACCTCCGGCAGGGCGATTTGGGAAACCAGTTGGATCGATTGTCTGACGTCGTCGCCCGAGCCATGGCCCGCGACCGAAAGGTCCTGCTGTTCGGAAACGGGGGCAGCGCCGCCGCCGCCCAGCACGTCGCCGCCGAATGGGTGGGTCGCTTCCTCACCGAGCGGAACCCCTTGCCCGCCATCGCCTTGACGACCGACTCCTCCATCCTGACGGCCATCGGCAACGACTACGGCTTTGAGCGGATCTTCGAGCGCCAGATCGATGCCCTGACCCTGCCGGGGGACGTGGCCATCGGCATCAGCACGACCGGCGGCTCCGAAAACGTGATCCGCGGCCTTCGCGCGGCCGGGAAGCGTGGGGCGCATACGGCGGCCTTCCTGGGCGGGGCCGGGGGAAGGGCGAAGCGTGCGGCCGATACTGCCTTGATCGTGCCCGGCGCCGAGGTCCCCTTGATTCAAGAAGCACATGGATTCCTGCTTCACGTTCTTTGCGAAGAGGTCGACCGTCGCCTCAGGGCGCCCCGGGCCGGACGGAAGCAAGGTAAGACGTCCCCCGGAGGATCTGCGGCGGGGAAAAAGGAAAGCGCGCGTGGCTAGCCGGGGCGCGGGCCGATCCCGCGCGTCCGCGCGTCCCTCCGGCCGCCGGTCCAAGGGAGCCCCCGCGCTGCTTGACGCCGGCCGGTTGGGGCCGGTGGTCGTCGTCGGAGACATCCTGTACGACCACTTCGTCTGGGGGGAGGTGGACCGGGTGTCACCCGAGGCCCCGGTCCAGGTGCTCCGGTGGGAGCGGGAGGCGGACGCGCCGGGCGGGGCCGCCAATGTCGCCTTGAACCTGGCCTCTTTGGGCTGCCGCGTCCGGTTGATCGGCGTTGTCGGCAAGGACGCGCCGGGAAGAAGGCTGGTCGGGCGCCTGCGCAAGAAGGGCGTGGACACCTCGGGCGTCCTGGCCGTCGCCGGCCGGCCCACCAGCCAGAAGACGCGGGTCATCGCGCGCGGACAGCACATCCTCCGGATAGACCGGGAGCGGGTCCTTCCCCTCGGGGCGGATGAGGAGCGGCGCGTGGCGGCGAGTGTCCGGCGTCTCGGACGCGGCGCTTCGGGGATCATCTGCTCCGATTACGCCAAGGGGGTGTTGGGCAAGGGGGTGCTGGCGGCGGTCTTCGGCGTCTCGGCCGCGGCGAAGAAGAAACGCTCCGACAAGGGCCGCCCCTTTGTCCTCGTGGACCCGAAAGGGCGGGACTTCGGGCGCTACCGGGGAGCCACGCTGCTGACC
>CAYRGS010000052.1:4238-4508 GCA_964423875.1 uncultured bacterium | reverse complement strand
GGGACTTCACGAGGCACCGGAGGGCGGACATCCTGACGCCCAACGCCCGGGAATTGATCGAGGCGACCCGCGAGACGGCCGGCCGCGAGGATGGCGGGCCCGATCTGGACAGACGCGCCCGTTGGCTGATGGGGAGAACGGGCGTCCGGGCGCTTCTCGTTACGCGGGGCGCGGAGGGCATGGACCTGTTCGAAGCCGGGGTCGCGAGGCCCCGAAAGACGCATGTCCCCGTGTCGCAGACCCACCAGGTTTATGATGTCACAGGGGCGG
>CAYRGS010000052.1:0-4188 GCA_964423875.1 uncultured bacterium | reverse complement strand
ATGGCCGCCTTCGGCGGGTCTTCCATGGCGGACGCGGCGCGCCTCGCGAACGCCGCGGCGGGGATCGTCGTCGGGATGGTCGGGACCGCGGTCGTGGAGCCCGAAGCCCTGGCCCGCGTCATGGGCGGGGGGCTTTCCGCGTCGGGCTTGAAGATCCTCTCGCGCGACGCGCTCAAGAGGCGGTTGGCCGAAGCCCGGGCCCGGGGCGACCGGGTGGTGTTCACCAACGGATGCTTCGACATGATGCACACCGGCCACCTTCATCTGTTGCAGCGCGCCCGGGCGCGGGGAGACCTGCTCGTCGTGGGGTTGAACGATGACGCCTCCGTCCGGAGGCTCAAGGGGACGGGCCGGCCCCTCATCGGCGAGGACGAGCGGGCCGAGATGCTGGTCTCCCTCCGGTTTGTGGATTACGTGTCCATCTTCGCCGAGCAGACGCCGCTCCGCCTCATCCGGGCGCTGCGGCCCGACGTTCTGGTCAAGGGGGGCGACTATCGGCTGGACGAGGTGGTCGGGCGGGACCTGGTTGAGGGCGCCGGGGGCCGCGTCGAGTTGATCCCGCTGCTGCCCGGTTTCTCTACGTCCTCGCGGGTCGAAGCCATCCGGCGGGGCGGGGGGGGCGGGGCGGGGGGAGGGGGGAGGCGTTGAACCGTCCGATATCCGAACCTTCCGGCAAGGGGCCGCACAAGTCGATGGACTTCTCCGGGGCGAAGACGGCGCCCCTGACGACCCGGCGGAGCAAGGTGCAAAAGGATCTTCTGGCCGACCCCGAGGCGTACTCACCCCCCGGCCGGTCTCTTGAGGACCTGATCCCGTCGATCTTGAAGGGAAGCGACATCAAGGCGCTGGCCGACGCCTGGGCCGCCGCGGTCTCCGGGGGTCGTTCGGTGATCCTCGGGATGGGCGCTCATCCCGTCAAGGTCGGGTTGAGCCGCCTGATCATCGACCTGATGATTCGCGGGTTCGTGAACGCCCTGGCCGCCGGTGGGGCGCTGGCCGTTCACGACATCGAAATGGCCATGCAGGGACACACCTCCGAGGAGGTCGCCGAGGGGCTGCCCGAGGGCGCTTTCGGCATGGCCGAGGAGACCGGACGGGCCTACTGGGACGCCGTCGCGCTGGCCGGCCGGGAAGGGTGCGGATTGGGTCAGGCGGTGGGGCGGCACATCGCGGAGGGGGCGTTTCCCCACCGGGATCTGAGTTTGCTGGCGGCCGCGTACGCGCGCGGGATTCCCGCGACCCTCCACGTAGCCATCGGGACGGACATCGTTCACATGCACCCTGGTCATGACGGAGCGGCCCTCGGCCTCGCCGCCTTCCGGGATTTTCAGGTTTTCTCCGAAGCGGTTCTAGGGCTGGACGGCGGCGGGGTGTACCTCAACCTGGGCTCGGCTGTTATCATGCCCGAGGTTTTCCTGAAGGCCGTCAACATCGCCCGGAACCTGGGGGGCAAACCGCACGGAATCGTCACGGCCAACCTGGACATGATCCAGCACTACCGGCCGAGGGAAAACGTCGTTGAGCGTCCCACGATTCCGGGTGGACGGGGATTTCAAATCACCGGGCACCACGAGATCCTGTTTCCGCTTCTCTATACGATGGTGCGGGACCGTCTTTCCTGAGACGGCCGGCGGAAACAAAGGAGACGGATTATTCGAATCGCGGTATTGGCCAGCGGCAGCAGCGGAAACGTCATTTATCTAGAGTCGCGGGGGGATGCCTTGCTGATCGATGCAGGGATTTCCCGCCTCCAGATCGAGCAGCGAATTTCGGCCGTTGGAGGCTCGATGGAAAATATCCAGGCGCTCCTGGTGAGCCACGAGCACAGCGATCATGTCAAAGGCATGCCGGTTTTGATGAAGCGATACCCGTTTCCCGCTTATATGACCGCAGGTACGCTTCGTGCGCTGTCCTTGCAGCCCGAGTGGACGACGGATTCCAGGGTCGAGACATTTCACGCCATTCGACCTTTCCAGGTCGGCGCTTGGACTGTCCGGGCATTTCCGACGCCTCATGACGCGGAAGAACCTGTGGGCTTCATCCTGGAGGCCGGGGGAATCAGGGTGGGAATAGCAACGGACATGGGGGAGGTTCGGCAGGAGGTTGTAACGGAGCTTTCCGGTGTCCATGGGCTGGTATTGGAGTTCAACCACGACCCGTCCATGCTGGCGAATGGACCCTATACACGGGCGGTGAAGAAGCGAATCACGAGTCCAAAAGGCCATCTGTCGAACGAGGAAGCAGGCGGGCTCTTGCAAAGCGTTGCTCACCGGGGGCTGGGTGGGGTCATCCTCGCGCATTTAAGCGAAACCAATAATCACCCCGACCTGGCCCGTCGGGCGGCGGCTCAACACTTGAACGGATACGCCACGAAGTTCGAGGTTGCAAGCAGAGATCAACCCAGGGTCTTGCGGCTTTTCAGGAGATGAGATCCCTCGCGGCTTGATTCAACGGGAGTTTCCATGATCCCCCGATATTCCCGGCCCGAAATGACCGCCCTCTGGTCGGAAGAGACCAAACTCGCGAACTGGCTGGAGATCGAGTGCTTGGCCTGCGAGGCCATGGAAGATCTTGGCCAGGTCCCCCCCGGCACGGCTGAAGCCGTCCGCAAGGCCGTTGTCCCGGACCCCGGCCGCGTTTCGGAGATCGAGAAGACCACGCGCCACGACGTCATCGCGTTTCTGACCCACGTGGAGGAGCAGGCGGGCGAGGCGGCCCGCCATCTCCACCTGGGCCTGACCTCGAGCGATATCCTGGACACCTGCCTGTCCATGCAGATGGCCGAGGCGGCGCGATTGATCCTTCAAGACCTGGCCGGCCTCAAAGGCGTCCTGCACCGACGTGCCTGGGAGCTCAAGGACCGGGTCCTGATCGGCAGAACCCACGGGATGCAGGCCGAGCCGACGACCTTTGGCCTCAAGCTGGCCCTTTGGTATGGTGAGTTCGCGAGGAGCGAGGAGCGGGTCGCCCGCGCGATGGAGGGTGTCCGGGTCGGGATGATCTCGGGAGCGGTGGGGACGTACGCGCACCTCTCGCCCGAGGTGGAGGCGTTCGTCTGCGGGCGGCTGGGCCTTCGTCCGGCGCCCGCCTCCTCGCAGATCATCCAACGGGACCGCCATGCCGAGTACCTGTCGGCCTTGGCGATCACCGCGGCGTCGGTGGCGAAAGTCGCCACCGAGATCCGGAGCCTCTCCCGGTCGGAGGTGGGGGAGGTGTCGGAGGGGTTTGGCAAAGGGCAGAAGGGCTCCTCGGCCATGCCGCATAAGCGGAATCCGATTGTCTCGGAGCAGCTTGTCGGCCTCTCGCGTTTAGTGGGTGCGAACGCTGCTACTGCCCTTCAGGATGTCCCCCTATGGCACGAGCGGGACATCAGCCATTCCTCGGTGGAGCGGGTCATCCTGCCCGATTCGACAATCCTGGTGGATTACATGCTGGTGAAGCTGACGGGCTTGCTCGACGGCCTTGTTATTCACGAGGAGGCCATGGAGCGGAACCTGGCGATGGGCGGGGGGTTGTTCCATTCCGAGCAGGTCCTGTTGGCGCTGATCCGCTCCGGGCTTTCGCGCCAAGGGGCGTACGAAATGGTCCAGCGCTGCGCCTTTCGGGCGATGGAGGGGGAGGGCGGGGAGGGGGAGGACTTTCAGTCCGTTCTGGCCAAGGACCCCGAGGTCTGGGAACGCCTGGACGCCGAAACCCTGAAGCGATGCTTCGCCCTGGAAGACCACCTCGCGCATGTGAACGCAATCTTCGAGCGGGTGTTCAATCCCCGAAAACCCGAATAGGGGGAAGACCCTTTGGTGGAAAGACGGGAAAAGCTGCATGAGGGCAAGGCGAAAATTCTGTACGCCACGGACGCGCCGGACAAGGTGATTCAGTATTTCAAGGACGACGCCACCGCCTTCAACGCCGAGAAGCGAGGGACCATCGCCAACAAGGGCGTGATGAACAACACCATCTCCACGCTGGCCTTTCAGCACTTGGAGTCGCGCGGCGTCCGGACCCATTTCATCGAGAAGCTCAGCGACCGGGAAATGCTCGTCCGGCGTCTCGAGATCATCCCGCTCGAGATGGTTGCGCGGAACCTCGTCGCCGGCAGCTTGGCCAAGCGCATGGGGCTCGAGGAGGGAGGCGAGCTCTCCCGGCCCATCATCGAGTGGTATTACAAGCGTGACGACCTGGGCGACCCGT
>CAYRGS010000051.1:0-26222 GCA_964423875.1 uncultured bacterium | reverse complement strand
CGTGGGCGTCCGCAATGGCGTCGACGGAAACCGCCAGCCCTTCGCCCGCGCCCACCGCCGTCAGCTTCGAGAAGGTCACCGCCTCCCCCACCTCTCCATCCATCTTCTGCAAGCGGAGGATCTCCCCCTCGGCAACGCGATACTGATGCCCGCCACAGTCAATCACTGCATACACGATAACAGACTCCTTGAAAGACCTGTATCACCGAAAGAAGTGGTCCGCGCGTACGGTCGGCAGAAATCGACGGCACTCTTCCCCAAAGTTAGAGAACTTAGCCCGAACCGAACGCCCTGTCAAGGAGGATTTCCCGGTCCGGGGCGGGGAACACCTATGAAATAAAAGGGGTTACACCATTTATAAATGTTTTACCGCCGGGTCCGCTGCCACCCCCCGAGACCGAGGGCCATAACGGCCCCCAGCAGGGCCTGTGTCCATCCGGGCCAGACGAGCAGAATACCGCTTGCCATAAACCCGATCCCTTCATACCAGCGGTTCGGTTTGAATAAATGACCCGTCAACGCGACCCCGACCGCCATGATCCCCAAAGACGCACCGATGACGGCCGCCGTCAGAGGATAAGGGCCCGCCGGTTCGGCCAGACCCAGCCAGGGCAGGAGTAGTAGACCGGGGTTGTAGACGAAGATGAACGGGACGATGATCCCGGCCGACGCCAGTCGGATCGCCGTGAATCCCGTGCGAAACGGGTCTTCCCGCGCCAGGGCCGCTGCCGCGTAAGCCGAGAGCGCGACCGGTGGGATGACGTCGGACAGGACGCCGTAGTAGAGGACGAACATGTGCGCCGCAAGGAGCGGGATGCCGAGCGTATTGAGTGCCGGCGCGGCGAAGGTGATCAGAATAATGTACGTGGCTGTTGTCGGCAATCCGGACCCTAGCATCGAGCAGGCCGCCATGGTCAGGACCAGGGTCAGGAAGACCTGGATCGTTACCGGGTCGAGCCACCCGGCCAGTAGGGGAAGCCACGCGAAGAGACTCGAGGTTGCCAGACTCGCCAGGGCCGTCGTCCCCTGGGCGAACTTCAGACCGAGTCCCGTGAGGGTGGCCGCGCCGATCACCAAGCCGACGCAGGCGCACGCGGCCCCGATGGAAAGGGCGTTGCGCGCCCCGCTCTCCAGAGCGATGAGGGCGTCGGTGAACCCGAGCCGGGTGGCCGATTCCGTTTGATCCGTCGCCCCCAGAGCGTTGGCGGACCAGGCCGCCAGGACGACCAGCAGGTTCCCTGACACGGCCGCGAGGAACGGTCCGAACAGGGGGACCATCGCCGCCTCGGCCATGAACACCGCGGCCGCCGCCCAGCGGGGCCACCGCCCCCCCGACTTGAGCAGGAGCCAGATCGCGGCCCCTATCGGGATGAATTCCCACCGGAGCGTCGAGAACACCTCGGGCCACAGAAGGAGCGGGACGGACATCAGCGGCGGGAGAAGCAGGGGACGCCTGGAGGACTTCGCCTGGGAGAGGGAGAGCGAGAGGAGGATGCCCCAAAAGGCTGACAGAAAGGGACTTGACCCCCGAACCAGGAGCGCGACGATGACGGCCATTGGCAGGAGCATCCACCCGTTCCGGGCGAACGATTCCCTCAGATTCGGGATGCTTTTCCGATCCAGCCCGCGCATGCCGCGTTTCACGGCCTCGAGGTGGACCATCGTCCCGACGCCCAGGTAGTAGAGGGCGGCGGGCAGGATGGCGGCGGCCGCGATGGTGAGGTACGGGATGTTCAGGAACTCCGCCATGATGAATGCGGCGGCCCCCATGATGGGCGGGGTGATCTGTCCGCCCGTCGAGGCGGTGGCCTCGACGGCGGCGGCGTAGCGGCCCGTGTAACCGAGACGCCGCATGAGGGGGATGGTGAAGGTTCCCGTCGTGACCGTGTTGGCGATTGAGCTTCCGCTGATGGACCCGAAGAATCCGCTGGCCAGGACGGCCACCTTGGCGGGACCGCCGCGCGTTTGGCCGGCGATGACCAGGGCGGTGTCCATGAACAACTGTCCCAGGCCCGTCCGCGTGACGAGCATCCCGAACAGGACGAAGTGGAAGACGTACGTCGCCACCACTCCGAGGGGAATGCCGAACACGCCCTCTGTGCCGAGCATCATGTGCTCGACGATCCGGTCGACGCCGAATCCGCGGTGGGCGAAGAAATCGATGAAGGGGATCGCCTCCAGGGCGGGACCGGCGTAGGAATAGGCCAGGGCGGCGATTCCGAGAAGGGGCAGATCGGGGCCCAGGGACCGCCGGGTGGCTTCGAGGACCAAGAGGATCGTCAGGGCGCCCCAGATCAGCTCCCGGTCGATGGGGAGGCCGGCCCGCTCCACAATCCCTTGAAAATCCGCCGTCATGTAGAAGGCCCCGGCCGCGGCCAGGATTGCCAGGAGGAAGTCAGGGGCGGAAACGCTGTCGGCGGGTTCCGAGGGCTTGAAGACCCGCCACAGGATGGTTCCCAGACAGGCGGCCGTTCCTAGGGCGACACACGCGACCCAGATCCGAAGGCTTCCCGGCCACAGGCCCCAGGCCGACCCAGCCGATGATGCGAAGTAGAGCCAAACGGCCAGTCCGCCGACCGCGAGCAGGAGGTCCGCGATTTTCCCCAGCGGGGCCGTCCAAAGGCTCCGTCGCCGCCAATATTGAGATGCGAATATCCCCGCCGCGAATAGGCCCCACCTTGCGATTCCCTCCAACCGGAACAACTCTCCCAGGGCCGTCACCCCCAGGTAACCGGCCAAGACGGCCCCGATCAGGTCCAGGACGAATTCTCGGGCCGGTTTGGGCGGACGCCTGGAGAACCTGCGGGCAGGGAACAGGAGGAACACTAGGGCCAGAACAAACGTCAGATGGACGGAGCGGTGCTTGAGCTCGAGGAGGACCCCGAAGCCCGCCGTGTACACGTGGAACAGGGAGAGGGCGACCGCCAGGATTCCCGCGACGGTACGCACCCACCCGGTCAGATCCCGGAAGGCCATGCCCGGGTCGAGCTTGGATAGATCGGTTTCGGGGAGAGGGGGTGGGTTCGTCATTCGGCCTACAAGAGGAAAAAGAGGAGGTCAGGACTTGAATTCCAAAAACCCTGCCGGGAGGGCAGGGGGGAAGCGTTCATCGTCCCTCGCGGCGTGATGCGCGTTTCCGCCGTGTCGGAATGGGGTCGTTATCTTTTAGGATGCTTCAATGGACCGCCCCCCCCCCGCCAGCTCCAACAGCGTGTGCAGCATGACGTTCGTCCCCGTCTCGATGTCTTTCCACCGGGAAAGCTCGTCGGGGCAGTGGCTTCGGCCGCCGACGCTGGGGATGAAGTAGAGCCCGGCCGGCGTGAACTTGCCCAGGACCTGGGCGTCGTGGCCCGCGCCGCTGTGCATGTCTCGCCACCGGGCGCCCACCCGTTCCGAGGCCCGCTGCAGGGCCCCCCGGACTTTCGCCGACATCTTGACGGATTTGGCCTCCAAGGTCTGCTCCATCGTGACCTTCAGCCCGTGTTTGCGGGCGATCTCCCGGAGGTTCTCGCGGATCGCTTTGCGCATCCGGAAGAGGACCGGCATCGACAGGTCCCGCAGGTCCACGGTGAACCGGGCTGTTTCGGGGACGATGTTCGAGGCCCCGGGGGAGAGCTCGATGTAGCCCACGGTCGCGACGGTGATGGGCGAGCCGTGCTTGCGCACGAGCTTCCGCAGGCCCGCGCCGAATTCGGCGGCCCCCAGATAGGCGTCTTTGCGAAGAGGGAAGGGCGTGGTCCCGGCGTGGTCCGGACGGCCGTGGAAGGCGATCTCGAATTTCCACAGTCCGACGATTCCCGTCACGACACCGACCTCGGCCCCTGATTGTTCGAGAACGAGACCCTGCTCGACGTGGAGCTCGACGTACCCGCGGTACGCGGAGGGTTTCGCACGGGTTTTCAGCGCGGCGGCGGGCGGAAAGCCGGCCTTCTTCATGGCGTCGGCGAGCCGGACGCCCCGCGGATCCCGGGCCGCCTCGATCTCTTGTTTCGTCAGGTCGCCGGTGAAGGCCTTGCTCCCGAGGAACCCGCCGAACCGGCCCTCCTCGTCGGTGAAGGCGACGACTTCCACCGGGTGACGAATCGCGGCCCCGGACTCCCGAATCGTCCGCAGGGCCTCGAGGACGGACAGGACCCCCAGCGCGCCGTCGAACCGCCCCCCGTTGGGGACTGTGTCGATATGGGAGCCGGCGAGGACGGTGGTCGCGGATTTCCCAGGGATCTCCATGCGTCCAAAGATGTTGCCCGCCCCGTCCACCCGGGTTTTGAGGCCGGCGGCCTTTAGCCGGGCGATGAGCCACTTCCTCGCGCGGAGCTCATCGGGGGAAAAGGCTGGCCGGTGAACGCCTCCATCGGGCGTCTTGCCGATCTTGGCGAGGTCTTCCAGGTCATTGCGGATTCGCTTGGCGTTGATTCGCAGGCTCGTGGTCATGGGAGACACCCTCTTAGGCAGGTTTCGTCGATGGGAGCGGGATGGGCCGGCGTTCTCAGGAGGCCCCCGCCGGACTCGCGCGCTCTCCGGCCGAGTCGAGCATCGAGAGGAAGGCTTCGGCGTCGCCGAGATCGGCGAGGAGGACATCGGGCCGGGTTTCCCGAAGCGTTTCCGCGTCGGCCCCGCCGGTGGACACCGCGACCGTACGGACGCCCGCCGTTTTTCCGGCCTGGACGTCGGCGGGCGTGTCGCCGACGACCCAGAGCAACGGCTCAACTCCGCCGGGCAGTCGCTCCCTCGCGCGCTCGACGCCGGCCCGGATGATGTCCGAGCGCTCCTTGGCGTCCGAGCCGAACCCGCCGAAGGTGAACCGGTGGTTCAGACGAGCGCGCCGCAGCTTCTCGCGCGCCCCGCGCTCGATGTTTCCGGTGGCCAGGCCCGTCATCGCGTCTTCGCGCACGGAGAGCCGGGCCAGAAGTCGCCCCACCCCCGGCAGGACCCGAAAACCCTCGGTCTCCGCCAGGGTGTTGGCCAGCTCCCCGAGGTAGAGACCATAAATCCGGGCGGTCTCGGCGGATGTAGGGGGGGAATTTCGCCGCTGGAGATAGACCCACTCGACGATGGCGGGGTCCGTCTTTCCATGCAGGGTGATCCCGTCCAGGGCGTTTTTCCAGTTGTTGGCCTTTTCAAACGCTCGGGCAAGCGCCAGCCGGCCCGCGCCGCCGGAAAGGATCAAGGTTCCGTCGATGTCGAAGAGGATGACGTGCATGTTGTCCGGTTTCAAAACGGCCGGGCCGGGATCGGCCTCAAGGCTCGAGGGGGACGCCGACCCCCTCTCGGACGGCCGCGTCGTGGATGCACCTTCCGACGACGACGTCTTCCAGCGCGAGACCCTGCGAGCAGAAGAGGGTGATTTGGTCGTCCGATTCGCGGCCGGGGCGCTTGCCGGAGACCACCGTTCCCAGTTCCTCGATCCGGTTCCAGGAAAGCGCGCCCTCCTCGATGGGCAGGATCAGGTCGCCCGCCTCGAGCCGGGCGACCTCGATCGTATCCACCGTGATTCGGTGGCAGGCGAGGACCGCCGGCGTGTCCATCTCCCGCCGGTTGTTCCAGTTGGAGCCGACGGCGTTGACGTGCATGCCGGGGCGCAGCCAATCGCCCAAAAGGACGGGGTCCTTCGACTTGGTGGCCGTGATGACGATGTCGGCGCCTTTCACGCAGTCCTCCGGGGAGGACGCCGGCTCGACGGGAATCCCGAGGGTGTTTTCCATCTCCGCGCAGAACGCGCGGCAGCGCTCTTCGTCCCGCCCGACGGCGCGGGCCCGTTCGATGGGCCGGACTTCCCGAATGGCGAGGAGTTGGCCGCGCGCCTGCCATCCCGTCCCGATGATGGCGACGTGCCGGGAATCCTCCCGGGCTAGGTGGCGGGTGGCGACGCCGCTCGCGGCGCCCGTGCGGATCTGGCCCAGGCGTCCGGCCTGGATCACGGCCAGCGGCGTGCCGTCGTTGTCATAGAGCAGGACCGTGAACCGGACGCCGAGCTTCGAGGTGGTGTAGACCTTGACGGCGGTTGCCCCCTTTCCGACGGCGCCCAAGTCCGCCGCTCCCCCCGCCATGAAATGCAGGACGGATTCTCCCGCCATGACCCGTCGGCGGGGCTGATTCCCGGCTTTTTCCTCCCCGAGGAGGCGGAACCCCTCCTCGACAGCCCGGACGGCCGTGGGCATGTCGAGGAGCTTTTCGACGTCAGCTTCGGTTAGGTAGAGGGCCATGGGTATGCGACGCTCCGGAAAGCGTGGGCAAAAAGAAAGCCGGAGAAGCCTTTCCATTCCCCGGCCTTGCTGGACTCTGGAGGCGGCACCCGGATTTGAACCGGGGATCAAGGCTTTGCAGGCCTCTGCCTTACCGCTTGGCTATGCCGCCGGGTCGGGTGTCAAATCCCCCGGGAAATCCGATGCTCGGAGGATCGAAAATGACTGGAGCGGGAAACGGGATTTGAACCCGCGACCCTCGCCTTGGCAAGGCGATGCTCTACCTCTGAGCTATTCCCGCTTGGGTGATCCAGGAGGATAGGCGATCAGCCTCGCAAATCCTAATTTTCAAGGTAGTGTAACCATGGGGGACTGTCAATAGTGAGTTTGAATTCGACGGACTGTTGATGGGCGTTTTTCGGGATTTCTCACCAACACATCGACTAAATCGTGATTGGCTGCGCAATCACCCCCAACGGTTCGTTTCCGTAGATGGCGACCGAGGCTTCAATCCGTCGTTTCTTCGGGCCGGTACGGGGACCGGCCCTTGGTCCTGCGAGACCGTTGGCGTAGCGAGGTTCCCCGTCCGTGAGGGTATTTGGATCCCGAACAGTCGCTACGAGGAAAAACCCCTGTTTACCCGTAGGAGTTTTTCCTCGTCCCCGCCCGAAAAACCGACCGTTGCGTGTATTCGCCACCTTCAACGCGACAAAACCGCGCCATCCCTTCGCTAAGCCATACACGAAACCCTCTGCTTTGTGAGAAATGCAGGTTAAGCATTGAGTCGCGGAGATCGCTGTCCTCATCCTCCCCGCGATCTAGACTCCACATCATCGCCGTCACGGATTGCACGCCCAGGACATCGTCCGGCGGTTCAACCCGATTTCGACGCGAAACCCCGGTCGGTCTGGAAATCCGCACCGAAATGACAGTAGGATATGAGTAAGCGCGACGAATGCCGCTACGCGCTGATCTCAAGGCAACGGGATTCCCGGAGCCCGCCGGAGAACGAAAAGAATGGCAAGGATCGAAAGCGCACTCTGGCCGGAATTGCGGCGGTACTGGCACCCGGTCGCCTATGACCACGAAGTGACCGACAGGCCCATCCCCTTCATCCTTCTGAACGAGCGCATCGCCGTGTGTCGGTTGGGCGGCCGTCCGGCGGCGTTCAAGGACCTTTGCATCCACCGGGGGACGCCCATCTCCCTCGGCTCGGTGGAAGGGGAGGAGATCGTCTGCGCCTACCACGGCTGGTCGTACAACGCGGAAGGGAAATGCACCCGCATTCCTTCGATTCCCCCCGAACATCCCATCCCGAAAAAGGCGTGTCTTGAGACCTACCGGGTGCTGGAGAAGTACGGTCTGGTCTGGGTCCTTTTGGGGGAGGAGCGGACCCCCATCCCCGACTACCCGGTCTTCGAGGATCCCGACTTCGAGGAGCTTTACCGCAAGAAACTCGTCCAGAAGTGTAGCGCCGCCCGGGCGACGGAGAACTTCATTGATCAGGGCCACTTCCCGTGGGTCCACGAAGGCATCCTGGGCAGCCGGGAGAACGCGCGGGTGCCGGACGCCGAGATCGACCGGGACGGCGAAGACCTCTGCTTCCGGCTCGACACCTACGCCGACACGCTTCATCCCGTTCCCCACCGCCGCAACTACCGCCTGACGCGGCCCTTCACAATCTACCAGTGGAAAGAAGAGGCGGATGGCAAGACCGAGATCTACCTGAACGTCTCTACGCCCAATTCGGCCGGGGAGTGCACCCGGTTCATGATCATCGCGCGGAATTACAAATCCGACCGCCCCGAGGGGGCCAAGCGGGAACAGCTGACCGACACGGTCATGGCGCAGGACCTGGTGATCGTCGAGAACCAACGGCCCGAGGAGCTACCCCTGGACCTGAGCGAGGAGCTGCACGTCAAGGGTCCGGACGCCATCGCCCTGGAATACCGGAGGTTTCTGACCGAGCTGGGCGTCGAGTGAAGTTTTCGATTGAAGAGGTGATGGACCCGGCCGGGCGTGAAGCGCCGTGCGGGCCGGGGAGGGGAAAAGGAGAGACAAGGGTATGGCGGAAAAACTGACAGGTCAGACGGTCATCGTCACGGGCGGAGGCCGGGGCTTCGGCGAGAACATGAGCAAGGCCGTCGCGCGCGAGGGCGCCAACGTCGTCGTCGCGGATATCGACCTGAACCAGGCGGAGCGCGTGGTCGAGGCCATCCAGCGGGACGAGTCCACGGCGCTGGCCTTGGAGGTGGACGTGTCCGAGGAGTCCCGGGCGAAGCGCATGGTGGATGAGGCCCTCTCCCATTTCGGGCAGGTGGACATCCTGGTCAACAACGCGGGCATCGCCGGGCCGATGGGGGAGCTGCACACCCTGAGCGTCGAGGAATGGGACCAGGTCTACAGTGTGAACGTGAGGGGGCTCTTCATCTGCTGCAAGTCGATCATCCCGCACATGATCGACCGGGGCTCGGGTCACATCGTCAATGTCTCGTCTTCCACGACGTCGGCCGGGTTCAGGATCGATTTCCTCCGGAGCTTTCCGTACACGACCTCCAAGGTCTGCGTTAACGGCGTCTCCCATTTCTTGTCCATGCAGGTGGAGAAGTACGGCATCCGCGTGAACACGCTCTGCCCGGGGCTTGCCGACACGCATTTCCAGGAGAAAACTCCGGCCGGCTACCTCAAGGGCCGGACGTGCTGGAAGCCCGACCACACCGTGGGTCCGCTCCTGCACGTCCTCACGGAGGTGGAGGGGACTGGAAATGTCGTGATCTCCGAGGAATGGCACAAGGAGCGGAGAACCGCGGACCGGTTCAGCTACATTCACGATTGATCAGGCGACAGACGTGACGAATTCCGGCGGAGGTTCCGTCCGGAAGGCGAGGAGAAGACGATGCCCGGCCAATACATGGTGGACTATGAAGATCGGGTGGACTTCGGCCGGCTGAGACGCTCGCGTCTCGATAAGGCCCGGAAGGCCATGGACGACTTCGGGGTCGAGGTCCTGGTGGCCTTCGACGCCAACAACATCCGCTACATCACGGGGACTTTCGGGAACCCTTCCCCGACGCTGGCCGCCGCCCGGTACTGTGTCCTGGCGAAGGGGCATGAGCCCATCCTCTTCGAGCTGGGCGGGGACCTCGAGCGCCAGAAGGTGTGCGCCCCCTGGCTCGGGGACCGCATCCGGCCCTCGGTTCCCCTGACGTTTCTCCCCCGGACGCTGACGGGCGAATGGGGGCGCCTCATCCGGGGCGTCCTGAAAGATCTCGGCGTCCGGACCGACCGCATTGCACTGGACCGGCTCGACTTCCGCGTCCAGGAGGAGGCCCGGCTGGCGGGACTTGAAATCACCGACGGCGGCGGGGCGATGATGGAGGCTCGGCGGGTCAAGCTGCCCGACGAGATCGAGTGCATCCGACTCTCGGTTGCCCTGGCCGACGCGGCGCTCGAGGTCGTCCGAAGCAACATCCGGCCCGGTGTGCGGGAGTGCGACGTCCAGGGGGACGTCCTGCGCGAGCTCACGCGGAACTGCTGCTGGCTCTACGCGGGCGGTGGCAACTTCGCCTCGGGCGATCACACCCACCCCTACTGGCGGCTTCTCTTCACCGACCGGATCCTCCACGACGGGGACCTGGTCATCATCGACCGGGTGCACAACCACAACGGCTACGGCTGCGACTACGTTCGGACGTTCCTGGTCGGCAACCGGGCGACTGATGAGCAGAAGGCGCTCTACAAGCGCTGCTACGACTCGATGTGGGCCGGGATCGAGGCCGTGAAACCGGGGGCCACCAGCGCCGACATCGCGGGCCGGTGGAACGAGCCCGACGACTACTCGGAGACGACGCTCGACTTCGCCCACAGCGTCGGGATGAGCACGCACGAGCCGCCTTTCATCACCGCCTCGTCTAAGGAGCACCCCGTCCCCATCGAGCCCAATATGGTCCTGGCGATCGAGACGTACGTGGGGGAGGGAGGGCAGGGCGTCCGCCTGGAGGAGAACCTCATCGTCACGGAGACGGGTTACGAGATCATCAGCAGGTTCCCGCACGAGGCGAAGTTGATGAGTTAGGCCGTATGTGAAGGCAGGCCCCACTTTTTCGGCGGCGAAGACCTTAGGGGCCCCCTTTAACGAAAACCGGGGCCTTTCTTACATCCAATGGCGGCCATTTCCATTCATGCGGCCGGCCTTCGCGGAACCCGATTCAATCCTGAAGCCATAACCTCCGACGCCCGCCCCCCAGTTGGAAGATGCTTGACAACCTCGGGGGTGCTGATAATCTGCCTTCACTGAGCTTGCGTCCCGGGGGGATTCGCACATGCGAGAGAGCGCTCTTTGGCCCGCCGTCAGGGAGTATTGGCACCCCGTCACGTTTGCGGAAAACGTCGGCGACCGGCCGGTGGCCGCCCGGCTTCTGGGCGAGGATATCGCCGTCTGCCGGCTGGGAGAGCGGTGGGCCGCTTTTTCGGACCTTTGCATTCACCGGGGCACACCTATCTCGTTAGGGTGGGTGGAGGGCGAGCGGGTCGTTTGCGCTTATCACGGATGGGCCTATGACCCGGACGGCCGATGCGTGCGGATTCCCTCCCTGCCCGCCGACCATCCCATTCCGAAAAAGGCGTGCCTGACACCGTATCTTGCCGAAGAGCGCTACGGCATCGTATGGGTCTGCCTGGCCAGGAACCCGCGGGCTCCCATTCCCGACTTTCCGGCCCTCGAGGACCCCAAGTTTCAGATCACATTCAGAGATCAGCGGGTTTGGCATTGCAGCGCCGCACGGGCGATGGAAAACTTCTTCGACCTGGGTCATTTTGCCTGGGTGCACGAAGGCATCCTGGGCGACCGCTCCCGTCCGATCACGCCGAAGATGAGGGTGGAAAGGGCCGGGGAATCGTTGCGTTTCCGGTACACGGATCCCCCGAAGCCGGATGACCCGTTTCCCCACTATCGCAACTATATCCTTTACCGCCCTTTTTCGATTTATCAATTATCCGAGTTCCCGAACGGCAAAACAATCGTCGTGGTCGCTCCCCATGGTCCCCAGACCGAGAAGATCTGCACACGATTCTTGATGACCGCCGCTCGCGTTGAGCTTGGTTCTCCGGCGGAGTCCGAGTCGAACCAGGCGGCCTTTATGGAGGACAGACTGATTGAAGGTCAGAGAATTGACGAAATCATCGCCGAGCAGGACCGGGTGATTGTCGAAAACCAGCGGCCGGAGGAAATCCCCCTGGACCTGGCCGAGGAGCTTCACCTGAAAGTCCCGGACACCCTGGCCTTGGCGTATCGCAGATTCTTGTTGGAGCTGGGTGTCGAGTGAGAAGCGATTGGATGCGTATTGCGCAGCAGAAAAATCATTGGACGATTTGAAGAGATAATCCTACCGGCCGAATCCGACCCCGACTTGCCCGTTCCCCCGAAGATCGCGGCCCATCAGCAAAATGTTGACGGAAAGTCCTGATCCCATGCGCTCCGCTTCAGGGCGGAGACCCAGGGTTAAGAGAATGGGCGCTTTAGCCGATCAGTGTTTAAACTTTAAGGATTATATGTTGGTGGATGAATTGAAATGTGGCCGAACGGGTCACACACAACGGATCTCACACAGGAGGCGTTTGAGATGAAGATCGGTTCCCCATCCCTCCTGAAACCGCGCGCGGCTTTCCTCGCGGTGATCTTTATATTCGCGGCCGGTTCCGCCTTTGGGGCGGAGCTTCCGCTCAAGTACTACGGAAAAGTGGTCCCGAGCGACGTGTACAGGGTCGGTATGGCGATCAATCCATTACACCTTACAGGTCAAGGCCGGCGCTGAGGTCACAAAAACGGATTCTCGCTTTGAAGGTGAAAAAATTTGAGGCGAAGAAACCTGCCGATGTGGTTGAAGTCGTTTACGACATCCATGACATGGTCAATACGCTTCGAGACCAGAAAGGATTGAAGCCGATTGCACGGTACACCCGCAAGAATGGCGTGGTGACGGCCGCGATTGTCTATGTCAACGCTGTGGTTGCGCTCGACGGGTTTGTTGGTCTGGTCCGAAGGATAGATCCCCAAAAACCCATCGGGCATCTTTATCTGAGTACGGAGATCGGCGGAAAGACGCCAAGCGACGCTTTTGCCCAGATGGATCTGGCGTTTAACCGGCTTGCGGGGCTCATCCGGGAAGGCCGCTTTTTCGACTAATGTGATGTCGCCGCGAGCGATGCATCGGGGACAGCCGCCGCCTTTTCCGGATCGAGGGCGGCAGGAAGCCGGATTATCTACAGCCATCCACCGCCGGCAACGCGACCCGCATGGTCTCAAACCCCGGACCGTGACGGGAACCCGCCCGAGGCGAAGGCCAGAACGAACAGCGCCGTCGCGGCGACGACGATGGAGGGGCCCGTGGGCGTGTCCCACCGCAGCGAGGCGAAGAGACCCCCGACCACCGCCAGCGCGCCGATTCCGCTCGCGACGACGGCCATCTGCTCAGGCGTCCGGGCGAAGCGCCGGGCCGTCGCGGCCGGGATGATCAGAAGGGAGGTGATCAGCAGGATGCCGATGATCTTCATCGTGATCGCGACGACCAAGGCGATGATGAGCATGAACCCCAGGTGCACCGCCGGCGCGGGAACCCCCTCCGCGCGGGCCAGCTCCTCCTGAACGGTGAGGGCGAGAAGCGGCCGCCACATCCAGGCCAGTACCCCCAGCGCCGCGGCGCCTCCGCCGTACACCCAATACAGGTCGGACCGGGTGATGGAGAGGATGTCCCCGAACAGATAGCCGAGCAGATCGACCCGCAGGCCCTCCATCAAACTCATGACCACCAGTCCGACCGAAAGCGCAGCGTGGGCCATGATGCTCAGGAGGGTGTCGGTTGCGAGGCGCCCCCGCCCCTGAAGCGTGGCGAGGAGAAGGGCCAGCGCCACGCACGCTGTAATGATCCCGGCGGTCAGGTTGATGCCCAGGAGGAAGCCGAGGGCCATGCCCAGGAGGGAGGTGTGCGCCAGCGACTCGCTGAAGTAGGCCATCCGCCGCCACACGACGAAGCACCCGAGGGGACCGGCCACGACGGCCACGCCTAGCCCCCCGATCAACCCGCGCAGAAAAAAATCCTCGGTCATTCTTACGGGTCTCCGGACGCTGCGCGCGAGGGGGGGGGCGGGTTCGGGGACGCCCCGGCCTCGGACCCTTTATGGACCACCTTGCCGGCCAGGTCGTGGTGATGGTCGTGCGCGTGGACATAGACGGCTAGGTTGCGCGCCGCCGCGCCGAACAGGGTCTCGTACTCGGGGTGCCGGCTCACGGTCTCCGGCCGTCCCGAGCAGCAGACGTGACGGTTGAGGCAGATCACCCGGTCGGTCGCGGCCATCACGATGTGCAGGTCGTGGGAGACCATGAAGGCCCCGCACCCCCGGCGCGCCCTGATGCGGGAGATGAGATCGTACAACTCGAGCTGCCCCGTTACGTCCACTCCTTGGACCGGCTCGTCGAGGACCAGCAGGTCGGGCTCTCGCAGGAGCGCGCGCGCTAGGAGGACGCGCCGCAACTCCCCGCCTGAGAGGTCGGGCGCAGACTGGTCAAGCAGACGGTCCGCGCCCACTTCGTCGAGGACCCGGGCCATGGCCTCCGGAGACGCGCGGCGCGTCAACCCGAGGAGCCGCCGGACCGTCAGGGGGACGATAGGGTCGATGGCGAAGCGCTGGGGCAGGTAGCCCACGACGAGGCCCGGACGCCGCCGGACCGTCCCCGCGTCCGGCTTGATGAGGCCGAGCAGGATGCGGACGAGCGTCGTTTTCCCGGCGCCGTTGGGCCCGATGAGCGTCACAATCTCGCCCGGGCTCACCGAGATGTCCACGTGGCTCAGAACGGACTGGCGTCCGAATTGGAGGTTCAGCCCCCGGGCCTCGATGAGGGGATCTGATTTCTGGTTGGGAGTCATCCCGGCCTCAGTTTCCGCTACAGTCCGGGCACAGGCCCCGGATCTCCACGACCGACCCGCCCACCGTGAAGCCCGTCCGGGCGGCGCCCCGGGTGATGGCCCGGTCGATCCGCCCGTCGTTCAGTTCGGCCGCCGTCCCGCACGCCTTACAGATGAGGAACTGGGCGTTGTGCGGCGCACCCGAGGACCCGCACCCGACGTAGGCGTTCAGGCTGGCGAGGCGGTGGACCAGTCCCTGATCCATGAGGAAACCCAGGGCGCGGTAGATGGTGATCGGCGCGGCTCTGCGGCCCATGGAAAAGAGCCGCTCCAGGATGTCGTACGCCCCGACGGGGGCGTGAGTGTCCCACACCAGCTCCAGGACACGCCGCCGCAGGGCGGTCAGCCGGGCGCCCCGGCGGGCGCAGACCTCCTCGGCGCTCTGGAGGGCGTCGCTCACGCAAAGCCTGTGATCGTGGTTTCGGGAGAGGAACGCGCCTTCTTTTTGCGGGTCGTTCATGGCGTCCAGACCTTGAAAGCATTGCGAAAAAAGAACCGACAAGTAAATGTTATAATATTACATAAGTGGAGACAAGTCGAATTTTGTCCCGATAGTGGAGCCCCGTCCGGCGATGGCGATAGACCCGGGGAAGTGGATTGCGCAGGTTGCCGCGTTGATTGGGCTTGTGTGGGGGTGCCATTTCTCGGGAAGTCCCGCGTGGGCCGGTGAAGGCGCGCCCAGGGTGGTTGTAAGCATCAGGCCGCTTCACGCGCTGGCCGCGGGCGTGATGAAGGGCGTCGGTGTCCCGCGTCTCCTGGTTCGGGGGGCGGCCTCGCCGCACACTTATTCCCTCCGGCCCTCCGACGCACGTGCGCTACGGCGGGCGGATGTGGTGATCTGGGTGGGAGGGACGTTCGAGACTTTTCTGACCAAACCCCTGAAGGTCCTGTCCACGAGGGCGCGCATCATCGAGTTTGAGAAGACCGGACGGCGGTTGGTCGTCCGAAAGGGCGGAGCCTGGGGGGGCCGGGATGATTCCGCTCACGTCGACGAACCGCAACCCGGCCCCGGGGGGGGGGGGGGGGGGGGGGGGGGGGGGGGATGCACCGAACGGGGCCATTCGACCCCCACGTCTGGCTCGATCCGGTGAACGCGCGGGCCATGGTCCGGGAGATTGTGGAAGTGTTGAGCCGCGCCGATCCGCATCGTGCGCGCCGATACCAAGAAAACGGGCGGACGATGATTCGGCGGCTTCAGGCCTTGGACGAGGAGATCCGGTCGCGGCTCGGCCCGGTGGCGGCCGTGCCGTACATCGTGTTCCACGACGCCTACCGGTATTTCGAGGATCGGTACGGATTGAACGTGGCGGGTTCACTCACGGTGTCTCCTGAGCGAAGACCCGGAGCGAGGCGGGTTTCCGAGATTCGGGCCAGGGTCCGGCGACTGGGCGTTGTCTGCGTGTTCGCCGAGCCGCAATTCAGGTTGTCGCTTGTCCGGACGGTTGTGGCCGGCACGGGTGTGAGGGCGGCCGTCCTCGACCCCTTGGGCGCGGACCTTGAATCCGGGCCGGAGCATTATTTTACTTTGATGCGGAGGCTGACCGACTCGCTGGTCCGGTGCCTTTCCGGAAATCGAGGCTGACGCCGCACCCTTTACATGATTTGCAGTCATTCTTTAAAATTTCACATCCTTTGCTGGGAGACGCGTGTGACGGCGTGGTGATTGAGGTCGGCGGTCGGGCGATCCCGAAGGAATCGCCACGTCGCGCTCTGAAAGAGGAGGGGGAAGCCGGGATGGGCGCCAAGCAATCTTTCGTGGGTGTGTGGGACCTTGTTTCCTTTGAGGCGCGCCTGTCGGACGGCCGAGTCATCACCCCCTTGGGCGAGGATGCCGTGGGCCGGGTGATCTATGACACCGACGGCCGAATGTCCGTGCAGATCATGCGCCGGGACCGTCCGGCTTTCGCTTCGGGCGATATGCTGAAAGGCGAATCCGAAGAGGTTCGCGCCGCGTTCGAAGGCTACATCGCTTATTCCGGAACCTATGAGGTTCGGGAAGACGACGCCTGCGTCCTCCATCGCGTCGAGGCCAGCCTGTTTCCCAACTGGATCGGCGGAGAACAGGTCCGGTTTTTCGAGTTCCCGGACGGCCGATTGAAGCTGAGCACGCCCTCGTTCGTTTATAGAGGGGGAGAGACCACCAGCGTCCTGATTTGGGAACGGGCGAAGTGACCCAAGCGATTGCCCCCCCGCCCGGCGGTTTCGGTTTGCGTTGAGTTTGTCCATGAAAGGGCGCCTGGATGGGTAATTGGGACGTTCCCCTCCCGCCGGACTATCTGAAGATTCCGACCCGATTCAACATGGCCCACGCCGTCTGCGGCCGGTGGGTGGCGGAGGGGAGGGGGGGTGAGACGGCCCTCGTTTACGGTTCGGAGAAGATCTCGTTCGGAGCGCTCGATGACCGGATGCGGCGTTGCGCCCGATCGTTTCGCGACCTCGGCATCGGGCGCGGGGACACCTTCATCCTCCGCTCCCACAACCACCCGGATTATGTCGTCGCAGCCCTCGCGGGATTGCGGATCGGGGCCGTCCCTGTCCTGAGCAGCTCTTTGCTCGGTCCGCGGGAGCTTCGGCACGTCATCGACAATTCCGACGCCAAGGCCGTCCTGACCACCCCGGACCGGATGGAGGGCGTCGAGAAGGTCCTGCCCGACTGCCCGGAGCTGAAGCACATCATCCTGTTCGGCGGCGACGGACCGGGGATGCTCCCGTTCGCCTCCTTGGCCTCGGCCGAGCCCCTCGATGTGGACGCGATACAGACCTCCGCCGAGGACGAGGCGTTCTTGGCGTACACCTCGGGGACAACCGGCCTGCCCAAGGGGATTGTCCATACGCACCGCTGGCTCATCGGCACCGGCGACCCCATCGGGAAGCTGGTCCTGAAGCTCCGCCCGGACGACCTCTGCTGGCACCCGGCCGAATTCAGCTTCGTCTACGCCTGGGGGCACGGTCTCCTGTATCCCCTCTTTTGCGGAACGCCTGTGTTCATCCACCCCGAGCGCTTCAGGCCCGCCGAGGCCTTCCGGGTCGTCGCGGAGAACCGGATCACCGTCCTCTCCGCCGTCCCCACGGCCTACCGGATGATGCTGGCCATCGAAGGGGCCGAGAAGGAGCATGACCTGAGTGCTCTCCGGCTTTGCGACAGCTCGGGCGAGACCCTGCCGCCGGAGACCTACCGGGAATGGAAGGAGCGGTTCGGCTGCGACATCTTGGACGGGATCGGCGTCACGGAGTCGCAGAAGTTTTGCGGCAGCCTCGCGGGCGAGTCCATCAAGCCGGGCTCGGCGGGGAAGGTCTTTCCCGGCTGGGTCGTCGAGATTCACGGCGACGACGGCCGCCCGGTTCCGGCGGACGAAGTGGGGCGGGTCGCCATTCGGGAGGACGGTCCCGGGCTTTTCATCGAGTACCGGAAGATGCCGGAGAAGTGGGCCGAGAACCACGTCGGTGGCTGGTACTACACGGGGGACCTGGGCTCGTTCGACGAAGCGGGCTATTTCTGGTACGTGAGCCGGACCGACGACCTGATCAAGAGCCGCGGCTACCTGATCTCCCCCAAAGAGGTCGAGGAGACCTGCATGGAGCACCCCGGTGTTCTGGAGGCCGGCGTCATCGGGGTCGCGGATGCCGAGATGGGCCAGCGGGTCAAGGCCTGTGTCGTCCTGAAGCCCGGACGGGAGCCGGACGAGGCGATGGCCCGTGAGCTGCGGGATCTGCTCCGCGAGCGCATCGCCCCTTACAAGGCCCCAAAGGTTGTCGAGTTTTTGGAGGTGCTCCCCAAAACGACCTCTGGTAAGATCAAGCGGAACGAGCTGAGGCGGCGGTCGGAGGCGGGGGAAACGGGGGAGCACGTTTACACCTTCTGAGCCCCGGGAAGATATCCCTTATCCTGCCGCGGAACTTGAACAGACCGCTTTTGGCGGCTTGATACGGAGCATCGGACATGAACAAATTCCTGGTCCTCGCCCGCCCGGCCAAGCCCCTGCCCGAGGGCGTCAACATCCAGGGGTGTATCGAGCACCTCGAAGGGTTGAAAGAGAAGAGAAACGCGGAGATCCACACCCTCGTCGAGGATGACGGATACGGGTTCGCCATCCTGATCGACGTAGAGAGCCACGACGATTTGATGGCCGAGCTTTTCAAAAACCCACTGGGCCGGTGGGGTACGTACCAGGTGCACGCGCTTGGAACGCTGGAAGGGGAGCGGAAGGCCATGGAAGCCATCGGTTTCGAGTTCAACCTGCCCTGATCTTTTCGAGCCCCCCAAAGGAGAACGCCGCCATGCCGAAGTTTCTCGTTATCAACGAGCCGCCCGCACTGATGCCCAAGGGCGCCGACATCCAGGGGTGAGTGGAGTACTTTTCCTTGCTGGAAGCAAGGGGAAAAGCGAAGATTCACCCCATCGTCGGGCTGAAGGGTTACGCCTCCATCTTCGAGGTGGCATCACATGAAGAGCTCATGAAGCTCCTGAACGGAAACCCCCTGGCCCCCATCGAGACCTACACCATCTACGCCCTGGGGGCGTTCCCGCCCGTGTCGATCGCCCAAGTGGCATAGGGGCTTTTTATCTATCCACAGATTACACAGATTGCATAGAGGGAAAGAAAATTGCCGTTACGTCGATCAGGGCGGCTTCTTGTGTCAATCCGTCGGTGGCAATTCGTTCTGACCGATCCACAGATTGTTTCTTGGGTCAGTCATTAAAATCTGTGTAATCTGTGGATAAAAAATAGATGTTATCCCTTGGGTGGGAGAGGTCCGACATGAGCGAAGGACTCCGGCCTCTGGACCCCGATGAGGTTTCAGAGGCCGCCGCGCGCGGGGCCGTCCTCCTGGATTTCAGGGACCTCGGCCCATATTGCGAGGCCAGAATTCCCGGGGCGATCTTCATCGCCTTCAGCGCGCGGAGCATCCCGAAACACGTTCCCGCCGTCGCGCCCGCTCCCTCCCGCGTTGTCCTCATCGGGGAGGAGGACCGGGTCCGGCAGGCGGGCGGTTGGTTCGAATCTGCCGGAGGGTATGACGTCCTCGGCCGCCTTGCGGGCGGGATGGACGCCTGGGCGGCCGCCGGGAAGCCGGTCGAGCCCCTCGGTCGGATCTCCGTCGAGGCGCTTCACGAAAGATGGAGCGAGGACCGGGCCGCCTTTGAACTGGTCGACGTCCGGGAGCCGTTCGAGTGGGGCCTCGGCGTCATCGAAGGCGCGCGCCTCGTCTCCTTGGGAGACCTGTTGGGCCGGATCGGGGAGTTCTCCAAGGACCGGGAGCTGGTCTTCATCTGCGAGCAGGGCCTTCGCAGCATGACGGCCGCCTCCCTCTTTGCCGGCCGAGGGTACGCTCGGGCGTCCAGCGTCGCCGAAGGCTTTGCCGCGTGGTTCAAGGCCGGGCATCCCGTCGTGGAGTGATGAAGGCGGTGATGAATCACTTTGAATCGTTGGGTCGTTGATAAAGGTGCGCCCGTGCTCGCGGCGACCTTATCATTCGAATAACGCCCTTCAGTGAAGTTCCGGTTTTCCGCGCCCTTCGCCGGAGGATGATGTAGATCAGGAATTAACCACAATGCGTCAAAAATTCATACCGAATTGTTCGCTCTCACATTTGTTAAAGATTCGGTTGACGCTACGCCCACCCTCACGCGAGCGTCGTTCTCCGTCGCGTGAGGGTGGCGGGCGGGGACCCCCTGCCTCCGCAGAGGGCAGGCTTGAACCTGCCCCTATGTGTCGTTCGATGGGCGAGTTCCCATCGCGGATTCTCCGTCTACCAAGGCGCAGCCAATTCTTGAGGAACGCAAACCACTCGGTGCGAACACCGACAGACGCCCTGTCCGACGCACGCCGCTCTGAGGTGTAGGGGCGCGTCCCCGTCCCCGTCCCCGTCCCCGCCCGTCGCGTACTCTCATCCATCAATCAACGGCTACATGGACCCTTTCCGTCTGTTCAGATCCCTCCGGGTCGAGGGCCTTCCGCGGCTGTCGAGATATGTAGATGTACGCACCGCCAGTCCGCGTTCTCCCGGACGTACACCTCCGTGGAGCGGGTCTTCCACACTTTGCCCGTGAAATCGGCGGCCGCCCCCTCGCCCGTCCAGTCCACTTTGCACGTCCGCTCGCACGTAAGGAGGGCCATGTCCCCTCCGCCCGTAAGCCTTACGTCCGTGGACCGCCAAGGCTCGGCGGTCTTGACCTGGTCGCGGTAAAAGTCCCAGAGCTTTGTCCAATGCGCGAGGCCATGGTAGGTATGGCCGTTGCCGTTGAAAAAGACGCAATCGGGGTTCCCGCTCCAGACCCCGCGCAGGGCCTCGGTATCCAACGTGAGGTTTGAATCGAGATATTGCCGGTGAAGCTCCAGAAGCCGCTTGCGATCCGACTCGCTTCCGGAAAACCGGGTGGCGTCCTCCTCGTTCATTATCAATCTCCCCGTATTTCTCTATTTCTCACCAAGGAAAACGGCTGAACGATTTGACGAAAGGCCGGGCGCCAGCCCGGATCACGACTTTCGCTCCACCTGGGTGGATAATGGGTTGTCCCCTCCCCCCCCCCCCCCCAGCCTCCCCCCCCTTCACCACCCGGTTTCGCAGGACGCCGATGCCTTCGATTTCGAGCTCGACGACGTCGCCGGGCTTGAGCCACCTGTCGAGGTCGGCCCCGCACCCCGTCCCCACCGTTCCCGAGCCGAAGAGCTCGCCTGGGAGCAGCTCCTCCTCCATCGAGGCGTAGGCAATCAGCTTGTTCCAGGAGAAGTGCATTTCCCCCGCGTTGCCCCGGCTCCACGCCTCGCCGTTCACCCGGGCCGTCATCCGGGCGTCCGCCGGGTTGAACGCGTCCTTTGTGACCAGACAGGGGCCGAGGGCCGAGCCGAAGTCTTTTCCCTTGTGGGGGCCGAGCCACAGGGACATTTCCTCCATCTGGATGTCGCGGGCGCTGAAGTCGTTGAGGATCGAGAAGCCGAAGACGTGGTCCATCGCGTCCGCCTCGGCGATGTCCCGGCCGGGTTTTCCGATGAACATGCCGAGCTCGAGCTCGTAGTCGAGCTTTTCGGTGTAGCGCGGCCAGCGGAGGTCCTCGCCGGGGCCGATGATCGTGAGCCGGTTGCCTTTGTAGCACGTGGGCATCTCGTACCAGAGGGGGTCGATCTCCTCGCCTCGCCGCCGGGCGGCGTCCGCCCTGTGTCGCTCGAATGTGAGGAAGTCCCGGAAGCTCGCCGGACGCGGGACCGGAGCGAGAAGACGGACCTGGGCGGGCGGGTGGACGATCCGTTCGCCCGATGGAGCCTCGGCTCCCTCCCCCCCCTCCGCGACGTATTCGAGCGCCCTCCGGGCGGCGTCGAGGGAGGGCTCGCCCCCCGCGATGAGCGCGCACATATCCTGGGGCAGGCGGAAGTCGGCGTATTCCCGGTAGCGCGACTCGTCCCCCTCGGCGCGGAGCCGGGCCGCGAATGCAAGGGCGAGATCCACGGCGCGCTCTTCGCCCCCCTCTTCCGGCGGGTCCCAGAGCGCCCCGACGCGCCGGACCGGTCCCAGGGGGGTTTCGATTTCGAAGGTGATGAGCTTCATCGGGATTCTTCCTTCAACGGTGGGATCGTCCTGACGAGAGACCAGCTTGCTGAAAAAACTTCATCAGGGGGAGGGGAGAATGATGGAAGGCGTAAAGGCCCGTCATCCCGCTTCCTTTCCCAGCCGGTCCGCCATCCAGTCGCTCACGTGGGCGAAGACGTAACGGGTCATGTTGTGGCAGACGTGGTTGCCGGTGGGCAGGGAGAGCAGCGTGGCCTCTCCCGCACAGCCTCGGACGATTTTTTCCGGCTGCTCCCTGGGCACGCCGTGGTCCCGCTCTCCGTGGACGGCCAGGACCGGACACTGGATCCGTTCTACCCTTCCCGAGAGCGTGAATCGGGCGGCGACGGCCTTCGTCTCCTCAAGGCTTTCCTTGCCGCAGATGAACTGGAACCGGATGCGGCGCAGGGGCTCCTCCCAGCGGTAGAAGGACGTGTCGAAATATCCCCCCATCGAGACGCAGGCCCGAATCCGGGAGTCGTGGGCGGCGGAGCGGGGCGCCAGGTGTCCCCCAAAGCTCCGGCCGAGGACGCCGATCCGGGCGGCGTCCACTTCGGGCCGGCTCGCGAGGAAGTCGACGGCCGCCTCGACCGCCTTCTCGAAATCGGACCGCATCTTCATGAAGTAAAAGGTCTCCCCCTGCCCGGGACCGTCGAAGGCGAGGGTGGCCATCCCCCGGCGGAGAAACTCGTTGCCCATGTAATAGGATTCCTCTTTGGTGGAGTCCGTGCCCTCGATGAAGACGACGCAGGCGCGCGGCCGGGCCCCCGCTTGTGGAACACGGAAGTATCCCGGCAGCGATACGCCTTCAAAGGAGATCCGAACCTTCTCGATCGGGGGGTCCACCAGGGGGAGGGCCCGGGTGTAGAGGGCGAGCTTCTTTTCCTGGTTCCCGCGCTTCTCTTCGTTCGCTTCGAAGGACAGAAACTGGGCGTAGTGGTGGCAGAGGGAGGCGCGGATGAGCGTTTCGCCGGCCGTCAGGGCGTGGCCCGCCCGAAGGGCTGTTTTCGCCAATCCGGCGTGCCTCTCTCCGAGCCGGGCCCACCCCGGGGCCCAATCCTCCGTGCGGTGGATCCCTTCCAGCGTCTCTTCGATCTCGCCGATATCGAACCCGTTCGAGACGAACCGGGGGATGATGTCCCCGCCCTTTACCAGTTTGAGCAAGTCCACGTTTTCCCGCGGCACCGGTAACTCCTTTTCCGGACGTTCGTTCTAAGGGGCCAAGGGCGGGGAGCCCGGGGATGGGGGGAGAGGAAGTATGACACGGACCGACAGCGTATCACGACGGGAGGGGGATGGCGACATTCTTCTGGTTAACAGGCGTTAGCCCGACCCCCCCTTGATAGCCTTCGGGAAAAGCTGCCGTTCGCCTGAACTGAGAAAGTCGAAACCGCTCAACCCGGCTGCCCGGAAAATCACGGATGCGCCCAATCCCATAGCGCCGCAACGCTTTCGGGAAGGGGGGGGATGGGGGACCCGCTTGCGGATATTGATCCCGCGCCTTGCCTTGCGGGGAATCGTTGGTGAAAATACGAGTGATGAGACCCTGTTCACCGGGACAGCCGGGATCACCCGGGCGTCCCTTTAGACGGCCGTGGCACCGAACGCGCGCCGATGGAAGAAATGAGGTTTTCACCTTGGAACGTCACGATGGATAGTCCACGCGTTGTCGGTCAACCCATTCCTCAGATCGACGCGCCCGAGAAGGTCCGGGGGGGCGCCGGTTACGTCGGAGACATGAGCCTTCCCGGGATGCTTCACACCAAGATTCTGCGAAGCCCCCACGCCCACGCGCACATCCTGCGGGTGGACACGGGCCGGGCGGCCGAGGTCCCGGGCGTCGCGGCCGTTTTCACCGGCGAGGACGCCCCGGAGCGGCCCTGGGGGATCATTCACAAGGACCAATACGTCCTGGCCCGCGGAAAGGTCCGTTACGTGGGCGAGGAAGTCGCCGCCGTGGCGGCGGAGAGCGAGGACGCCGCGCTGGAGGCCCTGGAGCGGATCGACGTCGAGTATGAAGCGCTGCCCGCCGTTTTCGATCCCGAAGAGGCCCTGGCCCCGGGTGCGCCGCGGATCAACGAGGCCGAGAACAACCTCGCCCAAGAGGTCCGCATTCGCCGGGGAGACGTCGAGCGGGGGTTCGCGGAATCCGCTGTCATTCATGAAGACGTCTACACCACGCCCTACCAGTTTCAGACCTACATGGAGCCTCTCGGAGCCCTGGCGGACGCCGATGGCCGGGGCCGCGCGACCCTCTACGCCCCCACGCAGTCCATCCACCTCACGCACCGGTACCTCTGTGAGGCCCTGGACTTGGCCCCGGAGGACCTCCGGGTGGTTCAACCGCACATCGGGGGCGCGTTCGGCGGAAAGCTGAACGAGGACGCCACTGCCCTCATCACGCTCTTCATGGCCTTGAAGCTGGGCCGGCCCGTTCGATTCCTCAACAATCGGCTGGACGAGTTCGGGGCCTCCCGCCCGCGTATGCCCTCGAAGACCCGCCTCAAGATGGGTGTGCGGAAGGACGGGACGATTGCCGCGAAAGAGACGTGGATTCACGGAAACAACGGGGCCTGCTCCTGCCTGTCGCCCGAGGTCATCCAGTGCATGGCCATGAGGATGGACTGCCTGTACCGGATGGAAAACATCAAAACGGACGCCTGGCTCGCCTACACCAATCTCCTCCCGGCGGGGGCCTTCAGGGGATTCGGCAACGTTCAGATGGCCTTCGCGCTCGAATCCCACCTGGACACCCTCGCGGAAAAGCTGGGGATGGACCCGGCGGAGCTCCGCCTCCGGAACCTCATCCAACAGGGCGACACCAGCGTCCACGGCTGGAAGATGGACAGTTGCGCCGTCGGCGAGTGCGTCGAGAAGGCGGTCGCCGCCGTGGATTGGCGGCGGCGCCGGTCCGCGCCGAAAGCGGGCCCGGTCCGCAGGGGCGTGGGCCTGGCGTGCGCCATTCACTCGACTTCGATCCGGCAGCACTCTTACGGGGGGGAGGGGGGGGGGGGGGACGGCTCATCGGCGGTTGTAGAGATCACCGAGGAGGGGAGGGCAAGGCTCATCTGCGGCGAGGGGGAGCTCGGACAGGGGGCCAAGACGGTTCTGGCGCAGTTCACGGCCGAAGCGCTGGGATTGGAATTTCGGGCCGTCGAGGTCGCGGAGGCCGATACGGGGAACACACCCTACTCCCTGGGAGGATACGCGAGCCGACTGACGATGATTGCGGGAAACGCTGTCCAGAAGGCGGCCGCCGCCTGCCTGGAGCGGGTTCTCAATATCGCCGCGGACCAGTTGGAGGTCGATCCGGGGGACCTGACACTGGATGCCGGCGTTGTCACAATGAAGGGCGCGCCCGAGAGGTCCATTTCCTTAGGCGAGGTTGTGAAGGCGAACCGCTCCCTGTCAGGGGAAACCACCGTGTCCGCCGAGGCCAGTTGGGATTCGCCCACTGAGTTGCCCGATCCCGATACCCGCTACGGGAAGGTCACCGCCGCCTCTTCCTTTGTATGCGTCGTGGCTGTCGCGGCGGTGGACACCGAGACCGGCGGGGTCCGGTTGGAGGAGGTGATCGCGGCCGACGACCTCGGCCGGGTCATCAACCCCCTGACCGTGGAAGGGCAGATTCACGGCGAGATGGCGCAGGGGTTCGGGTTCGCGATGTTCGAAGACCCCGTCCTGGACGACGGGAGGTTTGTGAACGGCAACCTTGCCGATTACACCGTGCCCAAGGCCGAGGGGCTGCCCAACTTCGGCTCGATCCTGATTGAATCCATCGATCCCCACGGGCCTTTCGGGGCCAAGGGATGCTCGGAGTGCGCCCTGAACGCCTGCGGAGCGGCCATCGCCAACGCCGTCTACGACGCCGTCGGCGTCCGGATCAAGGACCTCCCCGTCACCCCCCGGAAGATTCTGGCGGCGCTCCGTGAGCGTTACGCTCCGTGAGCGGGAGGAGGTGGGGGAGCGGGGGGATTCGGCTGGAATTTGACAAGGGACGCATCGTGGTCGCACTGTAGAGGCCAGAAGTCCAGGTTGGACGTGGGGAGGTGTTTTTGGCTGAAAAAGCGCTAGTCCGACACCGCGATCTTCGGGATTTCCTCAGTATATTGGACGAGCACGGGGCGCTCCGCCGGACGAAGCGGGCGGCGGACCCGGCCTGGGAGATGACCGCCGTCCTCGACCGGATGGAGGCGGGAGGTGACTTCTCGGCCGTCCTGTTCGAGCGGGTCAAGGACCTTCCCGGCTGGCGCGTCACGGGGAACCTCTTCGCGCAGCGCGCCCACTTCGCCCTCGCCTTGAACGTCCCCGAGGAGGAGATACTCCCGACTTTCCAGAAGCGGATCGCGATGCCGGTCCCCCCCCGGACGGTTGCATCGGGTCCGGTCCATGCGCCAATTCTGACCGCCGGCGCCGCCGCAGACCAAGAGCGCCATGACGCTGTACAAGGCGCTGCGGCGCACGGAGAAGGCCGAGCGCGAGTTTGATATTTACCAGGTACGTTTTGTGCCATAGAAAAGGGTTGCGATCGTTC
>CAYRGS010000050.1:0-26459 GCA_964423875.1 uncultured bacterium | reverse complement strand
AGCCGGGCGAGTTTGTGGCGTTCGTTGGTCCCTCCGGGTCGGGAAAATCGACCCTGTTCCGCCTGCTGCTGGGCTTCGAAGCGCCGGAGTCCGGTACGATCTTCTATGATGGAAAAAACCTTTCCGGGCTCGATTTGCGGGCCGTCCGTAAGCAGCTCGGCGTTGTTCTGCAAAACGGGGCCCTCATGCCCGGCAGTATCTTCGAAAACATTGTGGGTTCCGAGCCGCTCACCATGGATGACGCCTGGGAGGCGGCCCGCATGGCCGGCTTGGACAAAGACATCGAAAGCATGCCCATGGGGATGCACACGATGGTTGCCGAGGGAGCCGGTACCTTGTCCAGCGGGCAACGCCAAAGGCTGATCATTGGCCGGGCGCTGGTCAGACGCCCTAGGATCCTGTTGTTCGACGAGGCGACGAGCGCCCTTGACAACCGAACGCAGGAAATCGTCAGTCGAAGCCTCGATCAGCTCAATGCGACGAGAATCGTCATCGCCCACCGCCTCAGCACCGTCCAGAACGCCGATCGGATTTTCGTGATCGAGGCGGGCCATCTTCTTCAGCAGGGTACGTTCGAGGAACTGATGGCAGTGGAAGGACCTTTCGCCACCCTCGCCAAGCGACAAATTGTCTAATTGACGTGCCCCCTGAGCTCGCTCCATCTCGGCTTGGCGAAGCTTGTGGATGATCTGCTCGAGTGTGAAACGCTTCCGACTCATCACTGCCCCCTTTCTAGGTCAATCCAGTCCGAAAGCCGTGCGAAAATCCTAACTCTCATACTGGACCCGTTTCAGGGAGGCAGGTCAGTATTCGTTGACATTCGATGAAATTCGTTTTATTCCTTTGAGCGCGTTGAGATGGATGAACCTGATCCCCAGGCGCCGGGAACCGGGGATCAACACGCCGCAGCCCCTGCCTTTTTCCTCCTCCCTTTTTTCTATCCAGTCCCCGGGTTTCCGGGACCCGGTAAGAGGCGTCCGAATGATCGCTTACGGAAAACCCGTCATCGGAGTGATTGGCGCAAGCCGTCCGAGCGGGGAAGGCTATGACCTGGCCCGCGCCGTGGGACGAAACATCGCCGAGCGGGGAGGGATTGTGGTCTGTGGAGGACTCGGAGGTGTCATGGAGGCCGCTTGCAGGGGCGCCAAAGAGGGGGGTGGGCTCACCATCGGTATTTTGCCCGGCCAGGACGCGGCCGAAGCAAACCGGTTTGTGGACGTTCCGATCGTAACCGGGATGGGCTACGCCCGGAACATCATCATCGTCCGGACCGCCCAGGCGATTGTTGCCCTGGACGGCAGTTTTGGAACCCTATCGGAACTGGCCCACGCGTTGCAGATGGCCAAGCCGCTGGTTGCCGTCGGATGCCGGATCGCCCCTCCGGACGTGCCTCAAGTCGAGGACCCGGAAGAGGCCGTGGCCCGGGCGTTTGCCGCCTGTGCGGACCGGTAGGCGCGGGAGACACCTGAGTCCGAAAATCGGAGGGCGGCGAGAAATCGGATGAGATGCGCTCGCCTGATGGGTTGGGTCTTAGGCGTCCTTTTGTTGGTTCTGGGGGGATGTTCGCTCGCCCGGGTCTTTCGCAGCCCCGGCGTCTATCACACGATTCAACCGGGCGAGACGGTGTACCGGATCGCCCGAACCTATGGTGTTGATTTAAATGTTCTCGTCAAGGCCAATCACATCGCCGATGCCCGCCGGATCGTCGCCGGAACCCGGTTGTATGTTCCCGGGGTGAGTCGCCGACTGCGGGTCCCGCCCGTTCGCCGCGGAACCACCGGGCGCTCCGCCTCGGCGAAGATCCCGTCTTGGCCGGGACGAAAGCGGGAGGTTCGGAAACCCGCGGCGAAACCTGCGCCCCCCCGAAAATCGGCCCCTCGCCGGGAGCGGGTCGGCAAGGTGTCCCTGCCCGCGGAGGTGGATTTTATCTGGCCGCTCAAGGGCAAGGTCACGTCTTTTTTTGGGAGGCGCGGAAAGCGAAAACACCAGGGCGTCGACATCGCCGCTTCCCGCGGGACATCCATCCGCGCCGCCGAGGCCGGCGTGGTCATTTTCAGCGATAACGGGCCGGGGGGATACGGGCTGATGGTAATTTTGCGGCATCCCAACGGGTTTCACACCATCTATGCGCATAACAGCAAGAACCTGGCCGGGAAAGGGAAAAGGGTGAGGCAGGGCGAGGTGATCGCGCTGGTCGGGAGCACGGGACGCGCGACGGGACCTCATCTGCACTTTGAGATTCGGAATCGGGCACGGGCGAAAGATCCGTTGTTCTACTTGCCCTGACGGCCGGTTCTAGAAAAACAGACGGAGAAGGCCGAATGTGGGACATTGATGATCTGAAGCGCATGATCCGGGACGTTCCGGATTTTCCCAAGAAGGGCGTCATCTTCAAAGACATCACCACACTGTTATCGAACGCCAAGGCGTTTGCAACGTCCATCGACCTGATCGGAGACCGTTATATCGACCGGAAGGTGGACCTGGTGGTGGGCGCAGAGGCCCGCGGTTTCGTTTTCGGCGCCGCGCTCGCGTATAAGCTCAACGCGGGGATCATCATGATCCGCAAGACGGGCAAGCTGCCTTACCGGACGGTTAAGACGCTGTATGAGCTGGAGTACGGCACAGACGAGTTGGAGATCCACGAGGATGCCATCTCGGAGGGGGATCGGGTGCTTCTGGTGGATGACCTGCTGGCGACCGGAGGGACGGCCGCGGCCACGTCGGACTTGGTCCACAAGTTGAAGGGGGATGTGGTCGGATTCGCGTTTCTGATTGAGCTCACGTTTCTAAAGGGCAGGGACCGCCTGGGCGAGCACGATATTTTTTCCCTGATCAAGTATTGAGGGAGCCCTTTCGCGGAAGTGCTTCCCGCCGGTTCCAATCCATCCATTCAGAATTCGGAATCTTGTCCCGATGGGCGAGCGGGAATTGCCGCGGTTGGGCGGTGAAAGGCGCGTTTCATTCTACGATCGAGACGACGGCTTCCGCCGGGATCCCCGCGGGCTCGGCGGGTTCCTGGCCGAGCTTTCCCCGGTCCCGATGGAAACACGCATTATGGTAGAAACTGTTCTGAAAAACCCTTCCAACTTCGTCGGAGTCCAGCGCCTCGTCACAGATTTCACAGATGGGCTGCATGGGGGAGATGCCTCGGAGCTTCATGGGTTTTGTCCTTGGATTGGTGTTTACCCGTTTCGTCAATTTGATTGCGGATAGATGCACACGCAGTGCCAACCGGGGCGCCCGGTCATGGAGCGGTCGGGATCGCCCGAAAAGATTTAAAAGGCGGCGTGATGAGGACCGGCTGTGCGTCCGATTGGAGAAAAAATGACGAGGGGCCGAAAATTATTTTCGCTTTCGGGGCGCGGTCGGCGGGTCTTGTTTCAGAAGGAATGAAAGCAAAGGAAGGGGCCGAAGCTGTACGTCGGCCCTTTTGGATCGCGCGCGCACGGCGGACGCCGGTCTATCGAGACGGCCCCGGTCCGGTTTTCTATGACTGTGGGATGATCAATTCGGCGTGATGACGCAACCTAGCGCGTCCAGTGAAACAATGAGCGATTTGGGGCTGAACTCCAAGAACCCTCCGACCGTCAGGAGATAGGACTCGTTCTGGAGGTCGATGACTTCCTGAAGGACCCAAGGTCCCGAGATTCCCAGGTTTTCCTTCTCCCGTTCCATTGCTTGCCTCGCCTTTTCCCTTGAGGAATGTCGTTGACCGTCCGTCCGTTCGGCCGCGGTGGTTGGGTGAGCCCGGAGGGCCATCCTCAGGCTCGCATTATTCGCTCTCAGGGTGCAAAACCAGTGCCAAGCGTGGAAGGAGAGGTGTGATTCGCGATGGATTCGGACTGACCGGGGGACGGGGAGGAACTGCTCGTGGGCTTTACCCGATTGAGGTCCCAATGTCTTTCTTATCGGATGGTAGTCCGGCCGGCTTGAGCCCTTCGGGAAAAATTTCCGCCGGATCGCCGGCACAATGCGATTGGCCGTGATTTTCCGGTGGGACGACCCAAGGGTCGCCTCCCCGCAAATGGGATTTGGAAAAATGGTATTGGAAGGGTAATATTCTGTCTCGGTTAGGAGCGGGTTTCCCCGGAAGGTTCGCCCATTGCGGCTCAACTCGCCATTGATTGGAGAATCACGGTATGATTATCGTTGGCAACCGGATTTCCGTGGCCGAGGGTTACGAGGAGGAATTCGAGAAACGGTTTCGGGACCGGGAAGGATTTGTGGACAAAAGCCCCGGTTTCAATCGATGCGAACTGCTCCGGCCGTCTAAGGCGGATGCCTACGTCGTCAAGACCTATTGGGAAGACATGGTGTCCTTCGAGGCCTAGACCCGGAGCGAGGCCTTCAAGGAGGCCCACGCGGATCTCCCGCCCAAGGAAATGTTCGCCGGCCCGAGCGCGCTTGAAATCCACGAAGTCCTATACACCACGGAAAAGCGATGACCGCAAATAAAAACGAGACCTCCGAGCCCAAGGTTCGGGATTACATGAGTGAGAAGGTGGTGTCCATCCCGTTGGGCGAGACGATGAAACTGGCCGAGGACATCATGTCGTTGGGTAACATCCGCCATCTGCCCGTGGTGGAGGCCGGACTCCTGGTCGGTGTGGTCAGCCAGCGGGACCTGCTGCGCTCTTCGTTGACGACGCTGCTGGAGCACAGCGATTCCGACCGGGAGATGTTTCAGGAGTCGATCAAGGTCTCAGAGATTATGACTCCGCTCGCGAGGACCATCTTGCCCGATGCGCCCATCTCCGAGGCGGCCCAGCTCATGCTGGCCCATAAGATTAGCTGCCTGCCGGTTGTCACCGAGGAGAGGGACCGGGAGATGATCGGCCTAATTACGGAAACGGACCTCTTGCTGGCGTTTCTGAACGACTGGACTGATCGTCCGGGTTGATCAAACCGCCCGCTCCGCCCTCTTTAGTCGCATTCCCGCGTCGCCTTCGCACTTCGTTGACACTGAATCGGGCTGGTGTTAGAGAGTGGGCTGTTCCCGAGGGGGAAGCGGGGGCGAAAGGTTTGCGCGTGAAGGGGCGGTTCAGGCGTAAACACAGGGCGCGTTGCCACGGCGGGCGCGTCGCCACGGGGGCGCGTCGCTCCGGCCTGGGAGGATATTCCCGTTGAGCAGACCTTTGGGCAATCAGGTGCCGGATGACCTCCGGGAGAAGCTTTGCGCCGAGGACCTGACCTGCCTCGAAGGGCGGGCCTTGCTGCTTCTGAGCCTGGATGAATCGGGTTTTCCGCACCCGGCCATGCTCTCTTACCGCGAGATGGCCTCGCCCGACGCAAGTCGGATCCGCTTCGCCCTTTGGAAAGGAACCACCACGGCCAGAAACATGCGCCGCGATCCCAGGATATCGATCATCGCGGTGGATCAAGAAATGAGCTACTATCTCAAGGGGCGTGTGACCGTCGTCCGGGAGGACGCGGAAACGTTTAAAGGCTGCTCCCTCTATGAGTTCAAGGTCGGAGAGGTTCTGGTAGACAGGGAGCCTCATCTCCCCATTACGGGAGGGATCCAATACCACGCTCCGGAGGGGGCGGAGCCGGTTGCGTCCCGGAAGGCCCACTTGGCTGAATTGATGGGGTGAGGGCGCCGGAAGGCGTGAACCTTTTCGGAACATTCGATATGAGGAGTTTCCAGTGAAATATGAATGCGATGTATGTGGCTATGTGTACGACCCGGCGGAAGGGGACACCGATGGGGGGATCGCCCCGAACACGCCGTTCGAGGATATCCCGGATGATTGGGTGTGCCCGGTCTGCGGCGCGACCAAGGCGGATTTTTCCGTACTGGAAGGCTAGGCCGGCTTTGACGATTGGCCGATCCGAGGCCCCCCGCGGGTTCTTTCCAGGGGTTCGGCATTGATGGGAGATTCCATGAGCCATTCTTACCACGAGTTGAGAAGCCGACTGGAATCCCGCAACCGAGGGTTGAGGGAAAAGGTCATGGGGCTTTCCGAGGCCGTGGCGCTGGTGAAGGACGGCGACCATGTCGCCATCGGCGGGAACACCTTCTCCCGCACGCCCTTTGCCCTGGTCTGGGAGATTGTCCGGCAGAAGAAGAAGGACCTGATGATCTCCAGGAACATCACCTCGTCGGAAGGAGACCTGTTGCTGGCCGGCGGCTGCACGCGGCACTACCTGACCAGCTGGTTCAGCCAGGGAATCATCTGGGGCGTCTCCCGGGTGATGAGGCATTTTGTCGAGTCCGGCGAGGTCCGGTACGACGAATGGAGCCACATGAGCATCGGCATGATGTACCGGGCGGGGGCGTTGGGGCTTCCATTCATGCCGACCCGGGTGATGATGGGGTCCGATATGGCCCGCCTGGTTCAGGACGAGATCAAGGAAATGGTCTGCCCCTTTACGGGAGACAAGCTGGCCCTGCTGCCCGCCCTGAATCCCGATGTGGCCCTCATCCACGTCCAGCGGGCGGACGCTTACGGCAACGCCCAGTATGACGGTCTTCCGTTCATGGACGCCGACATCGCCCTGGCGGCCGAGAAGGTCATTCTCACCACCGAGCAGATCATCAGCAACGATCAAATCCGCCGTGCGCCCGACCGGACCAAGATCGCGTTCTTCTGCGTGGAGGCCGTTGTGGAAGTCCCCTACGGGAGCGTCCCCCATGAGTGTTCAGGCCTTTATGAGCCCTTCTACGGTCACATGGATGAATATGCCGGGGTGACGCGGAAAAAGGGGTTGGAGGGTGCGCGGGAATACATGAAGAAATACGTCTATGAGCCCGAAGACTGGAACGGTTTCCTGGACCGGGTCGGTCTTTCGGAAGTGATGGAGGCCTCGAGGGCGGGAAGGAGGATGTACGGTGACTGAAGCGGCGACGCGGAGCGAGTGCACCACGGCCGAGCTTCTCTCGGTCATGAGTTCCCGGATTCTCGAGAACGGCAAGGTCCTCTTCGCGGGCGTGGGGATTCCGCTTCTCGCGGCCACCTTGGCGCAGCGCAGGCACGCCCCCGACCTCACCATTCTGTTCGAGGGCGGCGTGGTGGGGCCGTTTATCGAGCCCGGCAGGCTTCCGCCCTCCACGAATGAGTCCCGGACCGCGCGAAAGGCCAACATGGTGCCCAGCCCGACGGACGTCCTCGCGCTCCTCCAGCGGGGTTACGTGGATTACGGGTTCATGGGCGGGGCCCAGGTGGACCAGTACGGAAACCTCAACAGCTCCTTCATCGGAGACCCCGCACGCCCCAAGGTACGGCTCCCCGGCAGCGGAGGCGGGAACGACATCGCCAGTCTGGTCAAGATGATTGTCGCCATGCCGCATGAGAAGAAACGGTTTGTCGCAAAGGTGGATTTTGTCACCAGCCCCGGTTATCTGGACGGCGGCCCCACCCGGCAAGATTCCGGTCTCATCACGGGCAGCATGCACAAGGTCATCACCGACCTGTGCATCTTCGGCTTCGATGATGACACCCGGCAAATGAAGCTGGAGGCCCTGCATACCGGCGTCAAGGTGGAAGACGTTCTCGAGAACACCGGGTTCACTCCCATCGTTCCGGACCGGGTGGAAGTGACCGATTCGCCGACGCAGGAGGAGCTCGTTATTCTGAACGAGCTCGATCCCGACCGGATGTATCTTCATTAACCATGCCATCGGATATTTCGCCGGATTCTCATCAACGGGAGCCCGCGGGGGGAGGGGGCTTGCGCGGTCCCTTTTCGGGCCATGTCAGGGCCTTTTGCCGTATAGGGATTGTGGGTTTTGGACGCTGAACGGATAAGCCGCGTCATCGACGCGGTCAGGGCCGAGGGCAGGATCTTGTTGAGCGGGCCGGAGGCGCTTGATGTCCTCCGCGCCGCGGGCGTTCCGGTGGTGCCGACCGAGCGGGCGGCGGACCCCGGGGAGGCGGCCGCCGCGGCGGAGCGGGTCGGCCTTCCGGTCGTGTTGAAGATTGTCTCTGCCGATTTGCCCCACAAAACGGAGGCCGGCGCGGTGGCCGCCGGACTCAAGACGCCGGAGGAGGTCGAACGGGCCGCCACGGAGATGGATTCGCGCGCCCGCGCTTTACGCCCTGATGCCGAACTTCAGGGCTTCGCGGTTCAGCCGATGGCGGAGGGCGTCGAAACCCTGGCGTCCGCGACGGCGGATCCCCTCTTTGGCCCGGTCCTGGCGTTCGGCCTGGGGGGCGTGTGGGTCGAACTCTTGGAGGACGTCGCCTTGCGTCTCGCGCCCGTCGGCCCCGACGACGTGGACGAGATGCTGGGAGAGATCCAGGGCCGGAAGCTGATCGATGAATTTCGGGGAGGCCCGTTGGCGGACCGGGACGCGCTGCGAGAGACGCTCCTCCGCCTCTCCGACCTGGCCTGGACGTTCGCCGACGACATCGCCGAGGTGGAGATCAACCCGCTGTTCGCCGGGCCTGACGGGGTCCTGGCGGCGGACGGGCTGGTTCGGCTGCACGAGGCGCGGACGGAAGGGGAGGAGGACACGCGGTGACGGGATTCAAGCCCCTGCTCGAGCCCCGATCGGTTGCGGTGGTCGGTGCCTCGGCCGACCCGAAGAAGTCGGGCAACATTCTGCTCAAGAGCATTCTGGACTCGGGTTACGAGGGCGAGGTGTATCCCATCAACCCGAGGGGGGGGGAGATCCTCGGCCGGAAGGCGTACCCCTCCGTCCTGGACGTTCCGGGCGAGATCGACCTGGTCTTCTTCCTGCTCCCCCGCGAGCACGTCGCCGGCATTGTAGAGGACTGCGGGAAGAAGGGCGTGAAGGGGGCGGTCATCATCACGGCGGGGTTCGGCGAGGTCCCGGGCGATGGAATTCGCTATGACGCGGAACTCCGCGAGGCCATCCGAAAAAGCGGGGTCCGCTGCATCGGCCCCAACACCATCGGGATGGCCAACGCCCACCGTCGTCTCATCGGGGCCTTCGTCGCCACCTCCGATTGGCTGGTCGGCGGCGTGTCCATCATGGCCCAGACGGGCAACTTCACCGGTTGCATGGCCAACCAGATCATGGATCAGGAGTTCCAACGGCTGGGCATCGGCAAAAGTATCGCCGTCGGCAACAAGGTCGACCTGGACGAAGTGGACTTTCTCGAATATTGCCGGGATGACCCAGAAACGGACGTCATCGGTCTCTATCTGGAGAGCATTCGGCGGCCCCGGGATTTCTTCTCCATTGCCCAGGAGGTGAAGCGCGAAAAGCCCATCGTCGTCCTCAAGCCCGGCCGGACCGAGGTCGGGGCAAGGGTGTCCTCCGCGCACACGGGCGCCTTGGCGACGGACGACCGGATCTTCGATGCGGCCTGCCGGCAGTACGGAATCGTCCGGGCTCGGACCATCGAAGGGTTTCTGGCGATGCTCAAGGGGTTCTCCTTTCAACCCCTGCCTCGGGGACGGCGGGTCGGAATGGTCTCCTACAGCGGCGGGGCGGCCGTCCTGGCCGCGGACCAGTTGACGGGTGCGGGATTCACGCTTCCCGACTTCGACGAACCGACGCACGCTCGGATGGAGGCCCTGATGCCGGAATGGCAGCCGGTGAAGAATCCCGTGGACCTCTGGCCGGCGATGACGGGTGACAACCTCCGCATCCAGGGAGAGTCGATCCGCGCCGCTATGGATGACGAGAGCACCGACGCGATCCTCTTTATCCTTTTGGGCGTGCCCAGCACGGCCTGCGAGGGATTGGCGGAGGAGTTCCGCGCCGCCGCCGCCGCGAACCCGCACAAACCCATTTTCGGATTGTTCCTCGGTGGCCGGACCAGCGACCAGTGGAAGCGGGATCTCGAGGCGGAAGGGATTGGGCAACCGACCCGGGTTCCGGTCTTCGACGATTCTTCCCTGGCGGTGGAGGTCATCCAAGCCATGGCCTGGTACGCCGAGCGGCGGGAAAAGATGTCTCCCGAGCCGAAGGTTTCTTAAAGGAAAGACGGCGCCGTTCTCGGCTTCTCCAGGGGGGGCTTTTTGAAAAACCGTTCTCCCCTGGCCCCCCCTGAAAACTTTTTGCGGCCAAGCCATAGGCTCGGCCTCGCCCGCGCCTGGAGGGAAGATGCCCATGCGTGTGTCTGTTTGGCGCGGCCAAAGGGCCTGCCTGCGGCACTTCCGAAAGAGGTAGGGAGGCCATCTTGGCCGCCTTAGGAAGGCGGGCTCAAGGGTCCACCGACCCATTTCCGCTATCGCGCGCGTCTGGCTAATCGGACAGGACGGCGACGGCGTCGATCTCTACCAGAAAATCTGGCGAGGCCAAGGCCGTGACGACCAGAAGGGTCGATGTCGGCGGCTCCCCTTTGATGAATTCGTTCCGTGCCTGACGGACCCCCTCCGAGTGGCGGATATCCGTGAGGTAGACGGTGATCTTGACCAAGTCCTTCATCGACCCGCCGGCTTGCTCGACGAGGGCCTTGATGTTCCTGAAGACCTGTCTCCCCTGGGCGAGGGCGTCTGCCCTTCCGACCGATTTCCCCTTTGAATTCACGGCCACCTGTCCGGCGATGTAAACGTGGTCGCCTACGCGCAGCGCCGGGGACCACGAATGGGGCGGAGGCTCGGCGACCTTCGGGCTTTTGATTCGCACTTTCTTGGCCATGGTAATCCCTCCTGAGTGTTCGGTCTGATGAAACGGCCTTTGGGGTTTCGAAAAGGCGAAACCTTGACGAGTTTGCAAGACTGGTCTAGCAGATTTTCCGGAATGATTCAAAAGGTTTGCTTGGAAGGACGAGCCTCGGTCACCTCTCCCTACCGGTCGCAACCCTGAGTCCGCAAAGTGTTCGAGGCGGAAAGCCCCCGCAGGGAGAGAACCCTGCCGGCCGATGGGTCCCGCCCCTCACCTTTTCACCCGGGCGGCCTGTCTCCAGGAATCCGCCGAATCGGGCAAAACCGCGATGGCCTCAATCTCGACGAGGAAGAGAGGGGAGGCGAGGGCGGTGACGCAAACAAGCGTGGCGGTCGGGAAATCTCCCGTGAAGAACTCGGTTCGCGCCTTGCGGACCCGGTCCGCGTCCCGGATGTTCGTGATGTAGATCGTCAGCTTTACGATGTCCTCCATCGCGCCGCCGGCCTTTTCCACCAGGGTCTTGATGTTCTTGAACGATTGTCTCGCCTGGGCCAGGGCGTCCCCCTTGCCCACCAGACCCTCGCCGGTCGTCATGTTCCCCTTGGCGGTCAGCGCCACCTGCCCGGCGGTGAACAGGAGATTTCCCGCGCGGAGCGCCTGGGACCAGCTCTTCGGCGGCGGGGTCCAGATTTTCGGGCTGTTGATTTTCACCTTGACCATGATGATTCCTCTTGGGCAACGTGTGTGTGGGGCCCGAAGCGCGAAACCTTGACTCGCCTCGGGGACCGGCTTGAACCGGTCCGCCTTGGAAAGCGCATCGAATGTGTTGTGTGATATCTCATTCCATCATGTTGCTCAACCTCCCGATGAAACGAAACGGCCGCGGACCGCGCGGGACCCGTCGACAATCAATCGTCCAAGATCGCCTCGGCTTCAATCTCGACCTGATAATCGGGGTCGGCCAGGGCCGTCACGCAAAGAAGGGTCGAAGTCGGGAAGTCCCCTTTGAAGAACTCCTTGCGCACGGCTCGGACGCCCTCGGCGTCACGGATGTCGGTGATGTAAACGGTCAGCTTCAAGACGTCGCGCAGGGTTCCGCCCGCTGCCTCGACCAGAGCCTGAATCCTCCGGAACACCTGGCGGGCCTGACGGATGGCGTCGCCTTTGCCGACGAGCTTTCCCTTGGGATCCCGCGCGGTCTGGCCCGCGATGAACAGGTGATTCCCCTTCCGGAGGGCCTGGGAGAAGGTTTTCGCCGGGGGCTCGTGGACGCGGAGACTTTTGACGCGCTTTTTCAGCATGGAAGGTCTCCTTTCAGAGGGGGCTTGTTCTAAATCCGCTGGACCGGACATAATTCCAATTGACTCATTTTAGCCGAACTGTTAGGATTTTTCGATTCGCGCCGGATCGAATCCCCTTTTCAAATCAGGGGGGGGAGTCCCCTTCTGAGATAGGGGGGCCGGGTTTGGGCGTTGAGCTCCGTCGAGATTTTAAGGGAGGGGGTTTCCTCAATGACGCAGGAAATCGCGGGAAGAACGGAAGACCCGGCGGCGTTGCTTCTCTCCATGCGAAAGGGGAAGGACGAAGAGCTTTCGCTTAGGAAGAAGCTGCTCCATCCCCGCGTGATGGCCATCCTCTCGGTTGTCGCTCTGTGGTACGTGTCCTCCTGGATAACATGGGTTTTGACCGAGACGCTGACCCTGCCTTATCCGCACGTGGTCGCCCGGGAGATGATCGTCGAAACCATATTAGAGGATTTTTGGCAATTCATGGTCCACCTGGGGTCCAGTCTCCTGCGGATCGTCATTGGTTTCGGGATCTCCCTGCTCATCGGCATTCCGATGGGGATCATCATGGGGATCCGGAAGTATTGGGAGTCCTTCTTCAGCGATTACGTGGTCATCGGCCTGACCATCCCCAGCTTGGCCTGGGCGATCATTGGCGTTCTGTGGTTCGGAATCCAGCCCCTGACCCCCATCTTCGCCACGTTCATGATCACCTTCCCGTACATCACCATCAACATTTGGGAGGGCATGAAGGATGTGGACAAAGAGTTGGTGGACATGGCGCGGGCCTTTGGGGTCCGGCGGGGAAAGATTATCAGCCGCATTTACATCCCCTCCCTCATGCCGTTTTTCTTCGCGTCTGTCCGTTTCGGGTTCGCCGTCGCGTGGAAGATTGTGATCATCGCGGAGGTTTTCGGTGCGGAGAACGGCATCGGGTATATGATTTCCTACTGGTATCACATGTTCAACATGCGACAGGTGTTGGCGTGGGTGATGGTGTTCACCATCCTGATGTTCGTTCTTGAGTACGGGGTGATCCGCCCCATCGAACGGGCGGTGCTCGCTTGGCGTCCGGAGGCGAAGCTCTGATCAACCATGACCGAAAAACCCCTCATTGAGATTAACGGTCTGGTCAAAGCGTTCGAGCAGCCCGACGGCAGCCCGCTTCTCGTCCTCGACGGCATCGACCTCACGGTCGAGAAGAACACGTTGACGACCCTGATCGGCCCGAGCGGTTGCGGGAAATCCACGTTCCTCAATATCCTGACGGGTCTCGAGGCCCCAACCGGGGGAGAGATCCGTTTCCATCCGAAGGGGAAAGGAAAAGTCGAGTTTGGTTACGTCTTCCAGGCAGCGCGGCTGCTCCCCTGGATGAGGGTCATCGACAACGTCCGATTTGTGCATGACGATGACCACCCCCGGGCGGAAACCGAACGCTTGGCCCGCTTCTACCTGGAAATGGTCGGATTGAAGGATTTTATGAACGTGTTTCCCCATCAGCTTTCGGGCGGGATGCAGCAGCGGGTCGGGATTGCCCGGGCCCTTTCCCTGGAGCCCGATATCTTGCTGATGGATGAGCCCTTCAGCCACCTGGACGAGATCACGGCGAAGCGCATGCGCAGGGACCTGATTGGAATTTGGGAAAGGTCAGGGGTGACGATCCTGTTTGTGACGCACGACCTGAGTGAAGCCGCTGTCCTCTCCGACCGCATCCTCTTCCTCAGCCGAAAACCGGCCAAGATTTTTAAGGATGCCCGGATCGATATCCCGCGTCCCAGACATCTTCACAACGACAAATTTCTCTCCCTTCACGCCCAACTCTCCCGGGACTTCTCCGAAATGGAAGGGGATGAAGAAGAGGAGGCGTAGACGTCCGGGGAGGCCGTATGATTCGCCCCGGCGGAGTCTGCGTCTAAGGGCCGCCCGGTCCCAAGGGCCGCTTGGTCCCGCGCGAGGTTGTCTTTTTATCCCGTTTCCTCAGATCGTCCTTATCGCAAAGTGGCGAACACCCGAAGATATGACGATTTCCCGCGGCGGGGGTTGCCGCTCCCATTGGCGCGCCCCTCGTTCGGCGGAATTTCCTTCCGGGCGATAATTTGATAAGATTGCCGGGTTTGGTCGCCGTATCGGGGGAGGGATTTAGGACGCCTGAACTGACGTCCGTTCCTAATCGAACGGTCCGAAATGTCGTCCTCGGATGACCCCCAAAAGATAAATTCGTCATCCGCTTGCCGTGCCCCTTCCCGGCAGGATGGTGTGTCTCACGGCCCGGCGTCTGTCGCGGGAAATCCGGTCGCTTCAACCCGAGGGATGACTCGATGGACCTTTTTTCACGCCTGATCCTGCACAGTCTGGACGGGATTGTCTTCGGTTGGCTCTACGCCCTCATCGCTTTTGGTCTCAGCCTTGTCTTCGGCTTTCTCAACATTGTCAACGTGGCGCATGGCGCGCTGTATATGCTGGGAGCGGTCTTCGGCTGGTTCATTGCCGCGGAGCTCTCCGGGGGGAATTTCTGGCTGGCCCTGCTGCTGGCCCCGCTGATGGTCTGCGCCTTATCGATGGTTTTCGAGACGGTGATCTTGCGACCGATTGGAAATAACTCCGATATGAGCATTCTTTCGACTTTCGGGGCCATGCTGATCATCGAGAACGTCGTTCTGGGTTGGATCGGGGGCCAGGGGGTCACCTTCGATTCCCCCTTCCACGGGAAGATCCCCATCATTCGCTATAGCTATTCCACTTACCGGCTCTTTGTGATGGGATCGGCGATGGTGGTGACGGGGGCGCTCTGGGCCTTTCTCCAGAAGACGAAATACGGACTTTGGATCCGGGCCGTTCGGATGAATACGGACCTATCCCTCGCGGATGGAATTCCGGTCAAGTCGGTCAACACCCTCGCGTTCGGGTTGGGGGGATTGTTGGCCGGGTTGTCGGGAGTCCTGGCGGGGCCATTCGTCGCCATCTTCCCCACGATGGGTTTGAATGTTCTGATCATCGCCTTCATTGTGGTCATCGTCGGCGGGCTGGGGGATATGTTCGGCGCCGTGGTGGCCGGACTCATGCTCGGTTTCGTGGAGAACGTGATGTCCATCTTCGTCGAGCCGACCTATGCCAAGGTGATCGCCCTCCTGTTTGTGACATCCTTTCTGTTCTTTCGGCCCAACGGAATCTTCGGGAGGGGAAGGTGATGGCCTTCTCCCCGCTTCCAAGGGCGGCCTCCAGTCGGACGGGCTATACGCTGCTCGGCGTCCTGCTGGTTTTCCTCCTCCTTCCGGCTGTCCTGGATGATTTCGGCGTGGCCTTCATGATGGACATTCTCATCTGGGGGTTGCTGGCGATTTCTTTCGATTTCATCTATGGCTACACGGGGCTCCTAAGTCTGGGGCAATCCGTTTTTTTCGGATTGGGCGTGTATGGCCTGACCCTGGCCGTCATCCATTTGGGCGCGGGGTTGTGGGTGGCGATGGGGGTCGGGCTCTTGCTCTCGGCAATCGCCGCCGCAATCCTCGGATACTTCGCCGTCAAAGTCCGGGGGCACGGATTCATCATCGTGACCGTCGTCGGGGCGACGATCATCACGCTGATCGCCTATGCCTGGAAAGCCGTCACCGGCGGGGACGACGGCCTCGTGTTTACGCGGCCGCTTCTGACCATCGGCCCATGGGCGTTGGATCTCACCGAACAACTGCCCCGCTACTATTACGTCGTCTGCTCCGTGGCCCTCGCGTATTTCGTCTGTTTCCGAATCCTACGGTCCCCGCTGGGCAGGGTGTTCGAGCTCATCCGGGAAAACGAGGATCGCGCCCGTTGCGTCGGATACAACACCGGCCTCTATAAGCTGATTTCCTTCACCATCGCGGGCGTCATCGCTGGCCTCTCGGGCGTTCTCTATTCCATATACGTCAGTTATGCCAGCGCGGAATTCTTCAACTGGCTGTACTCCGCCGAGGCGGTGGTCTGGACGCTGTTCGGCGGGACCGGGACACTTTACGGCGCGCTTATCGGGGCGGGCATCTTGATATATCTGAAGGAAACCTTGAGTAGTCAATGGGCATATACGTATCAGATCGCCTTGGGGGTGATCATCATCATCGTCGTGACGTTTACGCCATCCGGATTGGTCGGGACGACGAAGCGCATCGTTGCGAACATACGGAAAAGGACCGAGTAAGGGGGAGGGGGGGGAGAGCCGGTTTCCGTGGATTCTTCACAACACAGTGACGGTTTCTTGAAGGTGGAAGGACTCGTCAAGCGCTTTGGGGTTTTCACCGCCTTGAACGGGGTGGACCTCGATGTCCGGCAAGGCGAGCTGCGGGCCGTCATCGGGCCGAATGGAGCGGGAAAGACCACGCTCTTCAACCTGCTCAGCGGCTTCCTGCCGACGACGGACGGAACGGCCTCCTTCAAAGGAAAGCCCATCACCGGCCTGAGCGCGGATCGGATCGTCCTGCTGGGAATCGGCCGCACATTCCAAATAACGAGTTTGTTTCCCCAGTTGACGGTCCTGGAGAACATTCAGGCGGGCGTCCAGGGGAAGGCGGGCAAACCCCATCCGTTTCGCCATCTGGAAGGCATGCGGGATTCTTGGGAGCGCGCCCAGGAGGTCCTCGAGTTGCTGGGCATGGCGGACCGGGCGGAGGTCAAAGTGACGGAGCTCGCCCACGGCGAGCAGAAGTTGGTGGACATCGGAATCGCCCTCGCGTCCGATCCGGAACTTCTTCTTCTCGATGAGCCGACGGCGGGATTGAGCGCCCGCGAGACCCATGCGATGACGGACAAGATTCGGGAGCTCTCCACCTCGCGGACCATCCTGATCGTCGAGCACGATATGCGCGTTGTCATGAGCCTGGCCGAGACGATCTCGGTCCTTCACCAAGGCAGGAAGCTTGCCGAGGGCACGCCCGAGAAAATCCAGGGAGACGCCGAGGTGCGCCGCGTTTACCTGACGCGGGGGGTATGAAATGCTGCGCCTGGAAGGAATGAACGCGTTCTACGGAAAGAGCCACATCCTCTTTGACGTCTCGGTCGCCGTCGGCGAAGGGGAGGTAGTCGGCCTCGTCGGGCGCAACGGCGTCGGGAAGACCACCCTCCTACGGACGATCATGGGGCAGATTCCGAATCGCTCGGGGAGGATCGAGTTCGACGGGCGGGATCTCTTTGCTGTCCCCTCTCACAAGCTGGCGCGGCTGGGGCTCAGTCTGGTCCCCCAGGAACAGGCGGTCTTCGGCGAATTTACCGTCCGAGACAACCTCCGCGTCGCCTCCCCCAACGGTGAGCTGGACGGCCGATTGCGAAAATCCGTTGTCGAAGTCTTTCCGATTCTCGACGAACGCATGAACCAGATGGCGGGAACCCTGAGCGGCGGCGAACGCCAGATGCTCGCCATGGCGAGGGCCTTCGTCAAGAACCCGCGCCTCATGCTCCTGGATGAGCCAACGGAAGGTCTGATGCCCTCGGCCGTAGAAACCGTGGAGCAGACCGTGCGTTCCTTCGGAGATCGGGGCATGGGGATCCTGCTCGTGGAACAGGATCTGGCCATGGTTCTCACCATGTGCGGCCGCGTCTATGTGATGGAAAAAGGGCGCATCATCCATGAGGAGACCGTCACCGAAGCAAGCGAGGCCTCGATTGGAAGGATGATCGGCCTGGACGATTAGCTGCGCAAGATCCCCCGGCTTCCCGCCGTCCGAACCGACCCGGCAAAGTGCCCCCCCCCTCACGGGCGGCTAGATTTCCCAGTTTCCCTGGGCCTTATAGAACCCCTTCTCCATGGGAACGGTGGCCCGGACTTTCCAGTTTCCGTCGACGACCTGCTGGATGTAGATGGGCGCGAAAGCCTGGTGGTCCTTCGCCCGAATTAGCTTGCCGCCCTGGGGATATCCCGTGCCGGTCTTGGTCTCGTGACCCTGTAGCCACTTGATCACGTCCCGGGTGTGTTTCTGCTTGTTCTTATACCCGGTGGCCTCGACGGCGTCCTTGAGGAGATGGATGTTCTCCCAGCCGAGGGCGTCATGCGCCACGCCCGAGGGGGTTCCCCGCTTTTTGTCCGTTCCGTCGGCGTCCACGCCGATGGTGGCGCGCAACATCTTGTCATACGGCTTGATGGCCGCCGGGACATCGGCGGAGCGCTGGGGGAACGGGGTGTGGTAGAAGGCGCCTTCGAAGGGGGAAGGGTCCAGGCCTTCGACGCTGTCGTACGTGCCCACGTATTTGAACTTGTTGAAGATCCCCATGTTGGACGCCTGTTTGACGAAGGCGATCGCGCTGGCCGAGAAGAAAGCCATGAAGATGACGTCCGTCTGGTCCACCTTGATTCGGCTGAGGTAGGGGACCATGTTGTCGGTTCCCAGGGGCACCATGATGATGTCCACGGCCTTTCCGCCGAGGGCTTTGACCCGCTTCGCCCACTGGTTGCATTGGTCCTGCCCCCAGGCGTAGTCGAGGCCCAGGAGGGTCCACCTCTTCCCCTGGGTGATGGCCCAATCCGACGCGGAGGAAACCTCGTGAAGGACGCTCTCGTTCATCCGGAAGACATAGGAGTTTCCCTTGGCCCCCGTGATCAGCGTGGAGGACCCGTTGGGGAAACCGATGGTCTTGAGCTCTTTGAAGATGGGGTTGGTCGCCAGGCAGATTCCGCTGTGGTGGGAGCCGATGACGAAGTCCACCTTATCCCGCTGGATGAGCTTGCGAGTCTTCCTCACCCCCGTGGGCGCCTTGGACTCCGTATCCTCGACGATAAACTCGAGCTCCCGTCCGCCGATTCCACCCGCTTTGTTGATCCTGGCCGTGGCGGCCTTGGCCGAGCGGTCGAGCCAGAAACCGAAGGAGGCCAAGACACCTGTCAGGTCCGGCGTCATTCCGATTCGGATGGGATCGGCCGCATTGACGTGATAGCCCGGGATCAGTGTGGAGGCCCCGACCGCCCCGGCCGCGATGCCGGACTTTTTCAGAAAATCCCTTCTCGTAATTTGTTTTTTCGCCTTTCCCATCACTCCCTCCTTTTCGACCCGGTTACCGGGCGTTGAGCGCAGACAAAAGCCTGCCCGTTTGCCCCGACCGTATCAAGGGGCGGTAGAACAGAACCCTCCGCGGGTTCTCCTTGATTGATGGACCGCTTAACATGACAATGGAGAATCGGCTTCCTCCTCGGGCAACTTCCTCCTCGCAATTATTTATGTTCGAGAACAGGGGTGTCAAGGATCTGAAGGCGCTGTTGGCTCACTTCCAAGAACCACCCGCGCTTCGGACCACCCCGCGTACGACCCATGGAGTTGGAAAAAGGGAAACCACCAAGAAAGCACTTGGATGATTTCCGAAAATTCAGGGAGGAGGTTTTGGATTGATGGGGAGGTTGAGAGGCTGATTTTCTTCCTAGGTGAAAGCTTCTCGAAAAAGCGAAAAGCAACGATATGCGAATAGGTCCGAAGAGGGAATCTCTTCTCACCCCACAAGGCCAATCAGGTCAACCTCGATCAAACATCCAGGTACCAAAAGACCTGTCGTCCCGACCGTTGTGCGCGGGGGCGGTGTCTTGAAGAAGCTTTGCCAGACCTCATCCCGGGCGGCTGCCTTTACGTAAAGCGCCTCCAACTCGTCTTCAGCCAGGAAGACCTGGGCCTTGACCACATGGTCGAGGGAGGTTCCAGCCGCCTCGAAGGTTTTGGAGAGGTTGTTGAGGATGTACTCGGTCTGGCGCTTGATGTCGGAACTGTAGTAGGGAAAGGCAGGGTCTACCCTGGCTTCGGGCGGGATGCCAGTCTTGTAGTCGCTGGCGATCTGTCCGGCGGCGAAGACGAAGTCTCCCACCCGGAAGGCCTCGGAATAGTTGGCGAGGGGACGGGGCGCTTTCGACCGGATTACCTGGCGTTTTAACCCCTTTCGAGGAACGTAAGCAATCAGGTCGATCTCGACCAGACAGCCGGGCACCAAAAGGCCCGTCGTTCCGACCGTCGTACGCGGGGGCGGTGTCTTGAAGAAGCTTCGCCAGACCTCGTCGAAGGCGAAGAAATGGTTGAGGTCGGTGAGGAAGACCTGGGCCTTGACCACATTGTCGAGGGAAGTCCCGGCCGCCTCGAAGGTTTTGGAGAGGTTGTTGAGGATGTACTCGGTCTGGCGCTTGATGTCGGAACTGTAGTAGGGAAAGGCAGGGTCTACCCTGGCTTCGGGCGGGATGCCAGTCTTGTAGTCGCTGGCGATCTGTCCGGCGGCGAAGACGAAGTCTCCCACCCGGAAGGCCTCGGAATAGTTGGCGAGGGGACGGGGCGCTTTCGAATGGATCACCTCGCGCTTCCATCCTTGACGGGGACGATAGGCGATCAGATCGATCTCGATCAGACAACCCGGCGCGAGGAGGCCCGTCGTCCCGACCGTCGTACGCGGGGGCGGTGTCTTGAAAAAGCTTCGCCAGACCTCGTCGAAGGCGAAGAAATGGTTGAGGTCGGTGAGAAATACCTGGGCCTTGATCACATGGTCGAGGGAGGATCCGGCTGCCTCGAAAGTATTGGAGAGGTTGTTGAGGATATACCCGGTCTGACGCTTGATGTCGGAGCCGTAGTAGGGAAAGGCAGGGTCTACCCTGGCTTCGGGCGGAATCCCGGTTCTAGAATCGCTGGCGATTTGTCCGGCGGCGAATACCAGGGGACCGGCTGTCATGGCCTCGGAATAAACGGCTACAGGCTGAGGCGCATCGGATCGGATAAGTTTAGATTTCACAATGGCCTCCTTCGGGGTATTGGCCGCAACGTATTACCCGGAAATCGGGCAGTCCGCCTTTGTCCAAATCCTCTTCAAACCTTGTGATTCGTCACGACGTTGGGAAGCGGTCGGGAGCTCGAATGCAGGCTTCCTTCCGCACCGATCGGACGGCACACCGGCTTTAGGGAGCATTTGGCAGGTTCAGCAAAAGCGGAAGCCGGATTACTTGGCAGGCCGCTTGGCGGTTCGCCACTTTCGCGGCGTCGCCAGGACGAATTTGTTCGTGTAGACCGCCTCGGGCTTGATCGTTCCCTTGCCGCCGAAATATTTCTTTACAAGCTTCAGGGAGGCCTTCATTTTCCCGGGGTCTGCGAACCCGAGCCCGTTTTTTTCGTAAAGGTCATCGAAGGCCAGCTTCGCGGTCTCGAGCCACTCTCCCTTGATGACGGCCGGGTCCGAGACGGCGCTGTGCTTCATGAAAGCCTCCACCGCCTCGTCCGGATGGTTAATTGCGTAGGAGAGTCCGCGCAGGGACGCCCGGACAAAGCCCCGAACGACTTTAGGACTCTTGGCGATGGTGCTATCCGCAGTGATGAAGGTGTTCCCGTACATGTCTCTCACGCCGTAATCGGCAAAGAGCATGTAGGCCACCTCTTCGCCCCTTTGTTTGGCGGCCTTGGTATACGCGGGCATCTCAGTGGGCCAAAAGATGGATATATCCACGCTCTTGACCACCAGGCTCCCGACCAAGCCCGCGGGGTCCATATTGACAACCGTGATCTTGGACTGGTTGATTCCCGTCTCTTGGGCGAAGGCCGGGAACATGCGGAAGGCGGACGAGGCGGCGGGGGCCCCGAGCTTTTTCCCTTCGAGGTCCTTGGGGTTCCGGATTCCGCTGCTCTTGAGAAAAACCACGCCGAACGGAGGGGTCAGCATGGGTACGGCAACGATCTTGATCTTGGCCCCGCTGGCCCGGCCTAGGATGTCGCTGATGCCCGCCGAGCGACCGAACTCTGAAGTCCCTGAGGCGACCTTCTTCACGGTGTCTCCCGGACCGTAGCCCCGAACGATGTTGACATCCAATCCCTCGGCCGCGTAATACCCTTTCGCCGCCGCCAGGAATTCAGGCAACTGTGCTCCGTAGAGGATCCAATCCTCGGTTAAGGTCACCTTCGGCTTCATCTGGGCCTGAGAGGATGAAATGGAAAGGGAGAAAAAGAAGGTGAGCAGCAGAACCAAGGTAATCCAGCTTTTCCGGGTCATCGCTTTTCCCTCCGAGCCATTGAATGGATTGCCAGGACTTCCGCACACCATCCCCTGGTTGCGCGCAATGCCCAACGACCATGCCGCTTATTAAGGGGGTCACTTTATAGTTGACATGTCATTCTGAGCGGGAGTCAACCGACTCGCGCGAAGAATCTCGCATTGTTGTTGTACCGACTGTCGGATCACGCTACGGGAAGGGCCACGGCGAGACCCTTCGCTGCGTTGCGTCTTCTGGCCTGCCTTTTCCGGACGTTGTTCGCCCATCGCTCAGGGTGACAAAGGTGTCAAGTATTTATCGCTCCCAGTAATAAGTCCAGTTTCCTTTGGAATTGGCTTAATTGAATCCTAGTTATTTTCGCACAGAAGAAAAATCTCGTCAACTATCTATACGGGTTCAGAAGAAGTTTACCTGTTCCGGACGGCCGAATGGATGATAAATTTCAGCGGGGCGATGGATCCGCTCGGCGGATTCTATCGGATTGGCCCGGTATGCTATACTTCCGCCCGGATTCTCCCCTAGCGCCCTTCTTCGGGTGAGGCTTCCCTGGTCCCGGTTTCGAAGCTGTGAAGAGAAATGGGGTCAAACCCCGGCGGGTTGGGTCGCGCACGCCTCCGGTTCCGTTCAGCCTCATGCATTCCGCTTCCACGCCGCCGAATCGCGGCGCGTTTTTTATTGAATCCGATCCTTGCATCCCTTGAAAGGAGAAACAACGCATGGAATTTGAAAAGATCGAATGGTCTGTCCATCCGAGCCCGCTGAATCCTGAAGACCGGTGCATCGGATTGATCAAGCTCAACGCGCCCGAGAAGCTCAACGCCATCGGACCGCAGATGAGTCTGGAGTTGGACTACCTCTGCGACCGGGTCCGGCGTCGGGAGGACATCCAGGTTGTTCTGGTGACGGGAACGGACCCCGGGTTCTGCGCGGGCGGCGATCTTCAGGAAGAGAGCGGAGGGCTTCAGGTCACGGGCGCGGACATGGGTCTCAAAGGCCCGTATGCCAAGATGATGGAGTACTACGTCAACGATGTTTTCCACGTTGTGATGCAGAACGCCGTCCGCAAGCTGGAGGACCTGCCCCAGGTGACGGTCGCGGCTGTCAACGGCATCGCCGTGGGCGTCGGCCTCGAAATGACGACGGGGCTCGATCTGCGCATCGCATCGGAAAAGGCCAAGATGGGCGAAGTCGCCGTCGTCGCGGGATTCCTCCCGGAAACCGGAGGCTGCCGGAACCTTCCCAAGCTGGTGGGCTACGGGCGGGCGATGGAGCTGACCCTCACCGGAAGAATCCTGACCGCCCGGGAAGCGTTGGAGATCGGCCTCGTTGAGTTTGTCGTCCCCCATGAGAAGCTTCTGGACGAAGCATTCCAACTCGCCGGAAAGATCGCTCAAGGCCCCCGGATTTCCGTGCGGGAGGCGAAACGGCTGATGAAGAGCTACTGGGATTCAAACAAGACCGACGCCGGATTCAAGGACGAGCTGGACACGGTCCTCGAGATCACGCGCACGCCGGATTGCCGGGAGGGCATCCGGGCGTTCCTGAACAAGGAGCACCCCAAATACACGGGGGCGGTTTCGTAACTGAAACCGACCCTGCCGACAGGTTCGCCGGCGGTCGATTCCTGAACGGGCGCGGAGAATCAGAATTCATAGCGGTGCCCGCCGGCCTCCTCGTTCACCGACTGATCCCGCAGGACGTTCCGGCGGATCTTTCCGGTCGAGGTCTTCGGAAGGTCGGGCAGGAACTCGATGATTTTCGGCACTTTGTAAAGCGCGATGCGACCGCGGAGCAGGTCCCGCACTTCCCGGGCCAAGGCTTCGCCCGGCGACCAAGAGGGCTTCAGGATGACGCACGCCTTCACCCGGTATCCGATTTCCGGGTCGGGAAGTCCGATCACGCCGGCTTCCAGAACCCCGGGGTGTTCCATGCAGGTCTCTTCCACCTCTTTGGGGGAAATCAGATAGCCGCGGCTCTTGATAAGGTCGTCCTTCCGGCTCAGGTACCAGAAATATCCGTCCTCGTCGAACCGACCCAGGTCGCCTGTATAGTACCACCCGTTAATGTGGTTCTCCGCCCACCGGTCGGGCATCTTCCGGTATTCGACGAACAGGCCGGGGCAATCCTCCCGCAGCGCGACGCGCCCGACCTTGCCGTCGGGAACGGGTTTCCCGTCGTCGTCATGCATCTCCATGACGTAACCGGGAATTGTTTTTCCCGTGGAACCCGGCTTGATGGGCTCGCCGTCTAGGTTGCAGCAGAACTTCTGAAGCTCCGAGACGCCGAGGCCGTCGATGATGTCGCAGCCGAAGCGCTCCTTCCATTCCCGATACGTCTCCGGCGGCAGGGTCTCGCCCGAGCTGACACAGAGTCGAAGCGCGTCCAGACCGCGGGCCGATGGCGTCTCGCCCTCCCCATCTCCCCCGGCGAGGATCATCCGGTACGCCGTGGGAACGGTGGAGAAGACGGTGATCCGGTTTTCGGCGATGACGCGGACGGCCCGCGCGGGATCGAACCGGCCGGGGTGGATGAACACGGCCGTCCCTTTATACAGGCAGTGCATCAGCCCGTGGCCCCAGGCGTACATAAAGCTGAACTCGGCCGGGTTCCAGCTGAGGTCGCCGGGGCGGAGCTTCAGCATCAGGTTCCCGACAGGATCGCCGGTCCCGACGATCCACCGGTGGACGTGGACGATTCCCTTCGGCGGCCCGGTCGTTCCCGAGGTGTAGAGCATAAACGCCCGATCCTCGGGACCGGTCTGAAACCGTTCGACCTCGGCCGGCTCGGCGGCGAGGAAGCTGTCGAAGGGAAGGGCGCCCGGAAGCTTGCCGTCGAACAGAATGACGTGCTCCAACCGGGGGCAGTCCGGACGAACCGCTTCGACGGCCTCGATGCGGTCCCGGGTCGTCAGAATCGCCCGCGCGTCCGAGTTGTCGATGACGTGGCCCAGCTCCTTGGGCCCGAGGAGGGAATTGCTCAAGACCGGAACGGCACCGATTCTCAGGCCCGCCAGAACGGCCACGACATAGCCCGGATGGTTGGGGGAGCGAATGACATACGAATCCCCGGGGCCGATGCCGAGGTCCAGGAGAAAGCGGGCGCATCGCCGCATGCGATCGTGGAGCGCTTCGAACGTGATCCGTTCGGTTCCGAAGACGATGGCCGTTTCGCCGCCTCTGCCCTCGGCCACCCAGCGGTCGCAAACGGCTTCGGCCATGTTCAGCGCGGGGGGGATCTTCAGATAGTTTTCCGGAAGGGGGACGTCCCAGTTACCCATAGAGTTTTCCCTCGGTGCGAGAAGCCCGCTCCATGTTGTTTGTGATTGAAAGGAGAGGTTTGGAGGGGATGGACCGGACGATGCTCAGATTCGCGACCCGTCCCCGCCTAGTTCAAATTCATTTGAGCCTACGCAAGCGGGCTGACATTCGTCAACCCGCGTCACACCGCTCGCCGCGGGACGTCTCCTCTTGACGGGTTGCGGAAAAGCGAATCCTCTCAATGCCGGGGCGCTGATTCAGCCGAAAATCCCTTGCTGATGGTAACCCTACAGGCGGAGCTCCGCTAATACGGGCTGGTCGTCAACTCCTTTATCAGGGGCACCAAGGGTTTGAAGAGGAGGGGGCGGGACGCTATCCACAGACTGACCCAGGTGTAAAAGACCATCAAGGTCAACATTGGAAGCTGGACGGCGACGAACCGTCTCGAATCGGCCAGGACGTTTCGGGCCGTATGGTGAGCGGTGATGACCGAGAGGACGTGGCCCAGCACAATCAGGATCATCATGGAGACCCAAATGCCCCCGGTTGTCCAGAACGTCGGCCCCTTCGGGTGAGGTGGCTGGGCGGATGGGGGGTGCGCGGGCGAGGATGCGCCGAAGGGGTCCGAAAGCGCCAGAGCCAGCTCCGTAAGACGGGGGCCGATGACCATGAAGAAGTGGGCGAGAAAATACCCGCAAGCGATTGGCAGAAGTGTGAAACTAAAGGCCCTCGCCAATTCCGAGGCCGTTTTCCCATCCGTCAGCGCGCTCATCCAGGCGCAGGCCCCCCAATACGCGGCGACAAAGATCAACAGGCCGATCAACAAGGAGATCAGTTGAACGCCCTCCATTACGGGAACGTCCGGAAACATCCGCATGGCCTGTTCCATCAGGGCCCCGGTGACTCCCACCCATTCCCGCGTCGCCATGAATCCGTCATACGTGACCGAGTACATCATCGTGATGACGAACGCGACTTCCAGGCTCGTGGTCATTCGGGCTCCGCGCAACGCCGACGCGTAGGACCGCAGCTCGATTCCCCCCCCCCGCTTCCCTGGCCCGAGGGGCGCGAAAAGGCCCAGGACCTGAAAATAGCGCGTGAAAGGGTCCGCCCGCTCCAGCCAGACAGTCCCGAACAACGCCATCCCGATCCAGAGATACCCCGAGTACAGGACCGTCAGCAGGGCGAGCGAGCGCGGCTCATCGGATTGAAACCAGCCCAACTCGAACCAGATGAATGATACGTAAAGGATCAGGGCCGGCCAGATGCCGAGGGCGGCGGGATAGCGAAGGCCGAGGGAGAGGTTTCGTCCGGCCGCTTTCGACGCCCAGTGAAACATCGCTCGCCAGGGATTGACGGCGTTCCAGGGGTTTCCGATGAGGAACGAGAAGAGGCTGAGACCGAACCAGAAGAGCGTCCACACCAACTCGGGC